>DAOLIZ010000144.1:0-5649 GCA_035328285.1 Gemmatimonadales bacterium | reverse complement strand
ATCCAGACCTCCTTCCGGCCGGTCTTCTAGGATGGGAGCCATGGCACACAACGACCGGGCGGGGTTTACGCTCATCGAGATGGTCATCGTGATCGTCGTCATGGGCCTGGCGATGATGATCGCGGTGCCGCGGTTCCGGGTCTCCGACAAGACCAAAGCCCGGCAGGTCGCCACCCAGCTGGCGGCCGACCTGGAAGTGGCGCGGTCCAAGGCCATGGCCCACCGCGCCTCCGTACGCGTGGTCTTCGACGCCGCCACCAACTCGTACACCGGCTACCTCGACTTCGACCGCGATGGGAGCATCGGGCAGACCACCGCCGAGCGGGATTCGCTCCACGCCTTCGGGACCCGTGTCCTCCCGGCCGGGGCGTCGTTCGGCCGCGCCGGCCAGGTCGACATCACCAACTTCGCGGGGTCGGGGGCCATCACCTTCCCCACCCCGCAGGTCAACTTCGACGGCCGCGGGCTCACCACCCCGTTCGGCACCCGCGGCGTCGTGTACGTGCAACTGGCGGCCGACACCGGCGCCGTGGCGGCCGTGACGGTCTCCGGCGCCGGCGGCGTCCGGCTCTGGACTTCTGAGGGAGGGTATTGGCGATGAAGCGGACGAGTGAAGCGGGATTCACCCTCATCTCGGTCATCATGGCCGTGGTCATCCTGAGCATCGGGATCATGGCGCTCGGACGCTCCCAGGCGATGCTGGTCCGCGCCCAGGCCACCAGCGCCAGCCGTGACGTCGCGCTTGGCATCGCCCGCAACTACGTCGAGGAGGTCCGGAGCCGGACCACCCAGCCGGCGTCGGAAGGGGCAACGGCCGTGGACGAGACCGGCACCGCGAGCGCGGGGGGGCACTACAGCCGCTCCCTGACGGTCTCCGACCTGGGCGACGGCCTCTACCAGGCCATCTGCAGCGTGACCTATCCGCGGGGCCAGCAGCCCGTCCAAATCATCACTCTCATCTACCGGTGATCGCCATGCGCGTGCGTCTCCCCGCCGGCCGGGCCGGCTTTACCCTCGTCGAGCTGATGATCGCGATGATCGTCGGCCTGGTCGTGCTCGCGGCCGCCACCTCCGTCGTCGCGTCCACCTGGAGAGGCATCGCCGGCGGACGCACTCGCGAGGGGCTGGAGCGGAATGCCCGCTTCATCAACGAGGCGCTGAACCGCGACCTCTCCGAGACCGGCGTCGGCATCGCCTCGAGCGTCCGCTTCGGCTCGCTCTCGGTTCGGAACGACACCATCGTGATTCTGAGCGTGCCCTACGTGAACGACACCGTGGCGGCGCCGCACACCTTCCAGTACGGCGGCACGCCACTGGCCGCCGCCACGGGAAGCTGCGGGACGTACTGCGTGGACGTGGACACCGTCCGGTTCGACCTCGCGCCCTATGACCTGGCCCTGCTGCAGGCCAACAACGAGCGGCGCCTGATCGAGGTGACCAACGTGAGCATCGGCAGCGGCGTCGCCTCCGTCACCTTCCGTTCAGACACCGTGCTCCTCCAGCACGAGGCAGCCTATGCCCGCAACCTCACCCTGCCGAACAACGGCGTGGCGGTGACGAAGCTCAAGTTCGTGTCATATTGGGTGGAAAACGGGGCCCTGATGCGGGCGCAGGAAATGAACCCGAACGGGACGCCGAAGGGCGAGCTCATCGCGACCGGCGTGGACAGCATCCGTGTCCGCCTGGTGTTCAGCGACGGCACGGAGGCGGCCACCGCGAATCCGACCGACGCCAACGGCGACAACGACTGGGACGACATCCTGGCCATCCGGGTCAACGCCTGGATGCAGGGCGACCCCGTCGATCGCCGCGTGAACAACGGGCAGCCGGTGACCCGCGTCTACGGCTGGTGGTTCGCGCCGCGCAACCTGCGGTACGAGAAGAACCGGATCAGCTGATCCGGTCCCGCGCCAGCGGGAACCTGTCCCCGCAGGGGACTGCCTACACCTCGATGATCTGGTCCCGCCGCGTCCCCACGCTCACGTAGCGGATGGGGGCGCCGGCGAGGTCCTGCAGTCGGTCCAGGTAGGCCCGCGCCTGCGGCGGCAGGTCCGCCATCCGACGGGCGCCCTCGGTGGACTTGTTCCACCCCGGCAGCACCTCGTACACCGGCTTCACCCGCTCCAGCCGCTCCACCTCAGCGGGCAGTTCCTCGGTCAGCTCCCCGTCCACGCGGTACCCGGTACCCACCGGAATCTCGCCGAAGGTGTCGAGCACGTCGAGCTTGGTCACCGCCAGCCCCGTCAGGCCGTTGACCCGCACCGAGTAGCGCACCACGTTGGCGTCGAACCACCCGCAACGCCGGGGCCGTCCGGTCACCGCACCGAATTCGCCCCCGATCCGCTGCAGCGCCTCCCCACCCTCGCCCTGCGCCTCCGTGGGCAGCGGTCCGTTCCCCACCCGCGTCGTGTAGGCCTTCACCACCCCCAGGACGCCGTCGATGGCGGTGGGGCCGATGCCGGAGCCGACCGAGGCCCCGCCCGCCGTGGTGTTGGAACTCGTGACGTAGGGGTACGTCCCGTGGTCCACGTCGAGCAGCGCCCCCTGGGCTCCCTCCAGGAGTACCCGCTGCCCCGACCGCAGCGCCCGGTGCACCAGGAGCCCGGTGTCGGTCGCCAGGGGCAGGAGGCGCGGCGCCAGGCGCTCCAGGAGCGCCACGTGCTCGTCGAGCGAGGCCGGGGCCGCCCCCATCATTGCCAGCAGCCGGTTGGCCCGGTCCAGCCGCTCCGCGAGGAGCGCCCGGAGCCCCGCCCCGTCCCGCAGGTCGACGACCCGCACGCCCCGCCGCCCGTACTTGTCCTCGTAGGTCGGGCCGATGCCCCGGCCCGTGGTCCCGATCTTCTGCGACTTCTCGCTCGCGGCGTCGAGCAGCTTGTGATACGGCAGCACCAGGTGCGCCCGCTCGGAGATGAAGAGGCGGCCGGTGGTGTCCACCCCGCGGCCGGTCAGTCCGTCGAGCTCCTTGAAGAGGGTCTCCGGATCGAGCACCACCCCGTTGCCGATGAGGCAGCGGGCGCCCGAATGCAGGATGCCCGAGGGAATCTGCTGGAGAATGAACTGTTCCTCCCCGATGACGACCGTGTGCCCCGCGTTGGCGCCTCCCTGGTAGCGCACCACGCAGTCGGCGCGCTCGGAGAGCACGTCGACCAGCTTCCCCTTTCCTTCGTCACCCCACTGGGCGCCTACCACGACGACGCAGTGCGTCTTCGGATCGAACATGGGTCCTCGCACGGGCTCAGGCCAACGAAAAGGGCCCCTCGCGGGGCCCGTGTATCCTCAGGGAAAAGCTAGCGGGCGACGGCCTCCGGGTCAAATCGGTCCGGCCACGAGCCGGCCGACCGTCTCGGCCGTCTCGAACGCCATGCCGGCGGGGGTATCACGCGGCGTGTGCATCCGCCGGAGCGTCCCCCAGTCGAGCCGCGCCACCGTCAGCGCCTCGGCCCCCGTCTCCGAGAGCGGGCGGCTGTCCACGTACGCCCAGAGCGGCTGTCGCCGCTCCTTCACGACCGGGGCGGCGCCCGCCAACGCCCCCGCCACCTGCGCGGACCAGCGCCCCGCCGCCGCGTTGTGCGACACCACGTACAGCGTCCCCTGGTCGTCGATGGTGTCGAGGTTGATCACCTCCACGCCGACCAGCTGCGGGCCGTATTCCCGGGCAAAGATCCGCGCGCCCACCAGCCCGAACTCCTCCGCGCCGGTGATGAGAATGCCGACCCCCTCCGGCGGGGCCGCCTCCGCGGCCACCAGGACCGCCAGGAGACCGGTGCCGTTGTCCCGGGCCCCCTGCGACGTCCCGCGGAGCGCCCCCCGCGCCGCGAGGCCGCAGGCACTGAGCGCCAGGACCGCGGCGTAGGCCACCGTGTCGCCCTCCAGCGGTCCCCAGAGCCTGAGCACCGCCAGGACGGTGAGCGTCGCGATGGCGAGCGCGGCCACGACCGCGGCCACCACCCGACCCGCCATCGACTGGCCCTGCGCCTTGGTGTCGAGATGCGCCACGAGCCAGCGCCGCACCGGCGTGGTCCCGCGGGTGGCGATCAGGTTGGCGTCCTCGCGCACTCCGCCGCCGAGCGACGACCAGCCGAGGGCGGTACCGCGCACCAGCATCGCGAGCGCCCCGAGGCCGGCCAGCCATGCGCCGAGCGCCGCCCACGGCGGCGCGCCGGCCACCGTGACGAGGGGGATCTGGAGCAGGGTGAGCCAGCCGAGGCCGGCCCCGAACATCGGGAGGGCGTTGAGGCTGGAGGGGAAGAAGGTGAAGGGCTGCTCCTCGGTGGTGTATCCGAGCGCGCGGAGGTGGTCGGCCACCAGGCGCCGCGCGTGCGCCACCGCCGGCGTGCCCGCTTCGCGCGGGGTATCCAGCACAAGGGCGATGAGCTCGCGCGCTCGCGCCACGCTCAGCGCGCCTTTTTCCGGCGATCCCGGCTGGGCGGCTCGGCTTCGCCTCGCGCCGCCGCCTGCGCCGTCTCCTCCGTGATCAGTCCCTCCTTGGCCAGGTCGGCCAGGTGCTGCTCGAACGTCTGCATGCCGTGCTGGTCGCGGCCCTCCGCCATCAGCTTGCGGAGGTCGCCCCACTTCGAGGGGTCCTTGATGCAGGCGCGCACCTGCGGCGTCCCCACCAGGACCTCGATCGCCGCCACCCGCCCTTCGTCGTCGGGCTTCGGCAGCAGCTGCTGCGAGATGATCCCCTTGAGCGCCTCGGACAGGCGCACCCGGCCGATGTCGCGCTCGTCGGGCTGGAACATGGCCACCATCCGCTCGACCGTGGTCGGGACGTCGGGCGTCGGCATCGCCGAAATCACGAGGTGCCCGGTCTCGGCCGCCTTGACCGCGATGTCCGCCGTCTCCGGATCGCGCATCTCCCCGATCAGGATCACGTCGGGGTCCTGCCGGAGCGCGGCCCGGAGCCCGATGGCCATGCTGGCGGTGTCGACCCCGACTTCGCGCTGCGTCACGGAGCAGTTGATGTCGCGGTGCAGGAACTCGATCGGGTTCTCGATGGTCACGACGTGCTTCTGCTTGGTCCGGTTGATATGCTCGATGATGGCGGCCACCGTGCTCGTCTTGCCGCTGCCGCTGACGCCGGTGACCAGCACCAGGCCCCGCTCCGCGTCGGCCAGGGTCGACACCACCTCCGGCAGCCCCAGCGACGCGATCGACGGCACCGCGAAGGGGATGACGCGCATCACGATCATGAAGGACGAGCGCTGCCGGAGCACGTTCACCCGGAAGCGGCCGACCCCCGGCATCCCCCACGAGCAGTCGAAGTCACGCAGCCGTTCGAGGTGCGCGCGATCCTCCTCGCTCGGGATCAGCTTGTGGGCGATGGCCCGCGTCTGGTCCGGCGTGAGCCGCTGCTTGGTCAGCGGCACCAGGCGTCCATTGATCCGGGCGCGGAACACGTCGCCCGCCTTGATGTGCAGGTCGGACGCCCCGCGCTCGACCGCCGCCTTGATGATCTTCTCCATGGAACCTCAGGCCCTCGGGTGGATGGGGGGCAGGAATCCCATTCTGGACTTCACCTCGTCCAGCGTGTCCCGGGCCACGGCCCGGGCGCGCGCCGCGCCATCGGCCAGCACCGCGCGCACGGCGCCCTCGTCGGCGCGCAACGCCGCCGCGCGCTCCCGGATCGGCGCGAGCGTGGCCGCCATG
>DAOLIZ010000143.1:0-5846 GCA_035328285.1 Gemmatimonadales bacterium | reverse complement strand
GGTAGATCCCGTCGCGATGTCCCGTCACCCGGTTCCCGTCGACCGTCACGTCGGAAGAATGAAAGAGATGGATGGCGTTGCCGGCCGTCATCTCGACCTCCGCGGCCCCCGCCACCACGTTGCGGGAGACTCGGCACCCCCGGCTCCGCGAGAGGTAGATCGCGAAGAAGGTCCGCTCCAGCCGGCTGTCCTCGATGACGCAGTTGGCGACGCTGTCGAACAGCACCGCCGCGCGGTCCTCCATGAACGTGGTCTCGCCCCCCCGCATGGTGAGCCCCCGGAGCGTCACGTTGTCCGCGGACACCACGAAGATCTGATGCGCGCCACCGAGAAACACCGCCCCGGAGTCCCCCACGATGGTGACCGGTACCGTCACGCGGATCACCGGCTCGGCGTAGGTCCCCGCCCTCACGGTGATCCGTCCGCCGGGCGTGACCCGGGTCAGCGCCTCGGTCACCGTCCGGACCGGTCCGGCGGGGTCCACCACCACGAGCGACTGGGCAGCGACGGCCACTGGCGCAGTGAGGAGGCACACACCGAGGAAGCCGTGGGGGAGGAAGCGCATCATGGGGAGGGGAAGCTACGCCGAATCGTGCGCGGCGGCGAGGACCTGCGGCCAGTCGAGCAGGGTGCCGCCCAGGGCGGCCTGCAGGCTGTCGGCCGCGGCGCGGGGCACGGCGAGGAGATTGCTCGACATCGGGGTGCGGACGGCCTCGGTGCGGAGGAAGATGGCGTCCTGCGCCGGGATCAATGTGCCGGGCTGGCGGAAGTCCGTCACCCATGCCGAGCGCACCTGGTCCGGCTCCACCGGTCCGCTGATCGTGAAGGTGGCCAGGCACCCGGCATCGTCGAAGGCGTACACCTTGCCCGTGCGGGTGACCAGCTCGGCGGCGAAGCGCTGGTCCACGATGGTCATGTGGCAGTGATCGCAGGCCGCCTCACCGAACGCGATCGGGACAGGACCGGGAGACCCGCATGCCAGCGCGACCGCACCCAGGAGCGCGGCCGCGTGCCGGTGAAGACGGAGGCGGCTCACGCGGGCTGAGCCCCGGGTCGACGCCAGGCCTGTATGGCAAGGATACACACCAGGGTGACCGCGGCAATCAGCACCCATCCGCCCGATGCGGGCCAGCTCGTGGCGTGGAAGTTCAGCAGCTGCTTGCTCCCGATCAGTGGAGGCTGATAGGTCATGCCGGGAATCTTGAGGATCGCCTCGGGACTCAGGTTGTGCCCGTAGTCGTACGACCACTTGTAGAAGTCCGCCAGTCCCGCCACCGAAAAGAGCAGCAGCACCGCCGCATATCCCATCAGCAGCCGTCGCTTTCCCGCGGCCGCCGTGAGCAGACCGAGCGCGATGAGGCCGGCCACGATCTTCGGCATGTACTTGAGCTCGGGGATGTCGTCCGGCGAGATGACCTTCATCCCGATGTAGTGATTCAGCCCGTTGATGCTGTTGAGGTCCTGCGGCTGCTGCCCGACGATCTTGTTGATGGCGATGTAGAGCCCCAGCCCCTCCGGGTATTGCGGCGCCTCCAGCCCGATCTGCCAGAGCGGAAGCAGGTAGACCAGGGCCATGGAGAGGGCCGCGATCGCGACGAGAATTCTGGAGATGCGGGACATGGCAAGAACCTCGGTGGGCGGCACGGGAGGGGAACCATCCCCTCCCGCCCGCCGGGACACTGCTTACTTGGTCGGCTTGTTGGCCACGAGTGCCACGCTGCTGCCGCGCGGAGACACCCGCACCCACCCCGACATCTCCTGGTGCAGTGCGGAGCAGAAGTCGGTGCAGTAGAACGGGTACACGCCGACCCGGTCCGGGAGCCAGAGGATCGTGCGGGTTTCGCCCGGCATGACCAGGAGCTCGGAGTTGTTCAGGCCGGTGATGGCAAAGCCGTGCGGCACATCCCAGTCCTGCTCCAGGTTGGTGATGTGGAAGTAGACGGAATCGCCTACCTGGACGCCCTCGATGTTGTCGGGCATGAAGTGGCTGCGGATGCTCGTCATCTTGACGTGGACCGCGCGGCCGTTCCGGGTGACGCCGGTCGCCGACTCGCTGAGCGCGGCGTACGGGTCCTTGTTGTCGGCGAGGGTGTAGGTCCGGATCTGCTTGTCGACCAGCATCGAGGCCGGAATGATCTGCGCGTAGTGCGGCTCGCCGATGGTCGGGAAGTCGAGCAGGAGCTGCATTTTCTCCCCGGTGATGTCGTAGAGCTGCGCCGACTGGGTCAGCTCCGGCCCGGTCGGAAGGTACCGGTCCTTGGTGATCTTGTTGAGCGCCACCACGTACTGGCCCCACGGCTTGCGGGTGTCGCCGCCGGGGATCGAGAGGTGCCCGATGGAGTAGTAGGTCGGCACCTTGTCGATCACCGTGAAGTCGGTGAGGGACCACTTGGTGATCTCCGACGTCAGGAACATCGAGGTGTAGGCGTGGCCCTGCCCGTCGAACTCGGTGTGGAGGGGGCCGAGGCCCGGATCCTTCACCTCGCCGGCCACGATGGCCTCGTACTTCAGCACCGGCACGCCGTCGACCTCGCCCTCGAACGCCTTGTCCTCGATGGCCTTGAGCATCTTCGAGAAGGAGTGCACAGGGATCACCGAGGCCAGCTTGCCGCCGCCGACGATCAGCTCACCCGACGGATCGACGTCCACGCCGTGCGGGGACTTCGGGGTCGGGAGGTAGTACACCACGCCGGGACAGTCCTTCGCGTCCAGGAAGTTGGTGGAGGTCTTCCACTCGGTGGTGGCGACGTTCGTCTCGTGGTGAAGCACGTTGTGCGCGTAGCGGGCCGGCACCTTCTTCGCCTTGCCGTCCTTGACGCACTGTTCCGCCGCGGTCCAGTGCACCGCGGCGATGTAATCCTTGTCCCGCTGCGAGGCGTTCACCTCGAGGAGGGTGTTGGCCTCTTCCACGTTGTAGGAGGTGAAGAACGACCACTCGTGCGACGGGCCCTTGCCCGAGTGCGACAGGTCGTAGTTGTACCCCGGCATGAGGATCTGGAAGGCGATGTCCATCCCGCCGGTGGCGCTGTCCACCTTGATGAAGGTGAGGAGGCCCCGGAAGTTCTCCTTGTAGGAGGCGATCGGCACGTCGGCCTGCGGGGTCGGCACGCTGAACCGGGTGGCGGCCACCGAGTACTCGGTGTTCTCGGTGACGAACGGCGAGGCGTGGTTGCCGGCCGAGTGCGGGATCTCGATGATCTCGGTCGTGACGAAATCCTTCAGGTCGATCCGCGCGACCCGCGGCGTGTTGTTGCCGTTGATGAAGATCCAGCGGCCGTCGGGCACGCCGTTGGTCATTGAGAGTTCAGGATGGTGCGCGTCATCCCACGGGATGTAGCCGTAGGAGGTGTTCAGCATCGCCTTGGTCTCCTCGCTGTACCCGTAGGCGTTCTCGGGATTCTGCGAGAAGACGGGCAGGACCTTGAGCAACCGCCCCGAGGGCAGTCCGTAGACGCCCATCTGGCCGCTGAAACCTCCCGAGGTGAACATGTAGAACTCGTCATACTGGCCGGGTGGCACATACACCCGTTGCGCCGCGTCGCTCGCCCCCGCGGCGGGCGCCTTCCCCGACCCGCAGCCCGCCAGCGTCAGCACCACCACTGCGGCGCCCAGCGTCATCCGGCACCGGATCTTCAGACTGCGTGACATGGTCGCTCCTCCTGGAACGGTGAGGCCCGCAACGGGGCCGTGTTACTGCGCAGGTGCAGCTGGGGCCGTGGTGGTCCGCAGGTACTCCACCACCTCGCGGGCCTCGTCCTGCGTCAGGCCCTGGTTTGGCATCTGGGTCATGTATTCGCCGAGCAGCTTTTTGACGACCGGATGCCGGGTGTACATCTCCTGGGGGTTGAGCATCATGTTCATGGCGAACGCGGGCGTGACCTTGTCGAGGATCCCGCCAAGGGGCGGGCCGACGTACCGCTCGCCGAGCTTGTGGCAGGCGGAGCACTTCGCCTCGAAGACCTTCTGGCCCTCCTCGGCCTCGTGGGCATCGAGCGGGCCGAGGGTGACGGCTTCGGTGACGGGACCGATGCCGTTCTCGAGCTGGAACGGCGTGAGGTCACCGCCAGAAGCGGCGGGCGCGGCGTTCGAGGAAGCGGGGGGCGCCTTCTCGCCTCCACAAGCGGCGAGCATGACGAGTCCTGCCAGGGTGAGCGCACTGAGCCAGCGTTGTCCAGCCATGAGAACCCTCGACTGCGTTCAGGAAGTGAGTGGGATGTTCCTGACCTCCATCCCGATGTGAAATGCGCTTCACGGGAGGAAGGGCAGTAGCATTATGAACAGGGCGTATATTATCATAGCCATATGATATTTACAACTATTCACTCTGAAGACGTCTTCACACTTTCATCACGGCACCGTATGCTATCCCAGACCGCCGAATACGCCCTCCGCACCGTCCTCTACCTGGCCACCACCGACCAGGCCGAGCTCTCGAGCGTCAGCGACATCGCCGAGCGGCTGGGCATCCCCCGGAACTACCTCTCCAAGACGCTTCACCACCTGGCCCAGGCGGGGGTGCTGACCTCCACGCGCGGCAAGCATGGTGGATTTCGCCTCACCAAGCCGGCGTCGAGGCTCTCCCTGGCCGAGGTGGTGGCCCCGTTCGATGGGCCGACCGGGGCACGAATCTGCCTGCTTGGCCGGGTGGCGTGCAGCGACAGCGACCCCTGCCCCGCGCACGGGCGGTGGAAGTCGGTGTCGAACGAGGTCTCGACTTTCTTCCGGGACACAAAGGTGAGCGACCTGCTGGAGAGTCCGGTGGCGCGAGTCAAGCGCGCTTAGATTCCCCCCATGCCCGATCCCGCAACCCGTATCCGCGGCGCCTGGAGCGCCCTGGCCCCCCTGCCTGCCGGCACCTGGCTCTTCAGCCGCCTCGTCGGGTGGATGGTGCCATACTCCGGCACCGTCGGCGCGCACATCCGCGAACTCCGGCCGGGCTACGCGCGGGTCACCCTCCGCGACCGGCGGAAGGTCCGCAACCACCTCCGCTCCGTCCACGCCGTCGCCCTGGTGAACCTCGGCGAACTCACCAGCGGACTCGCCATGATCACCGGGCTGCCCCCCGGCATCCGGAGCATCGTGACCCACCTGGGCATCGACTATCTCAAGAAGGCGCGCGGCACGCTCACCGCCGAGGCGACAGTGACGATTCCCGACGTCACCGAATCGATCGATTACGTGGTGCATGCCGACATCCGCGACGAGGCCGGTGACACCGTCGCGCGGATCGCCGTCACCTGGCGGCTCAGCCCGCCGCAATGATCTTTGGAAGAGAAGCACAACGACAGACGAGGGAGGATCGGAGGCAAGGGAGGGTCGGAGAACAGCAATTGAATCGAACAAGACCTGTCTAAGCAGTTTTCCGATTCTCCCTCATCTCCGACCCTCCCTCGTCCAATGGACTGACAACTGGAAGGGCGTACTCGCTTGACCATTACCGCGTTCACCAAACACGCCGGCATCGAGGTCCCGCTCATCTGCGGCGCCATGTACCCCTGCAGCAACCCCGAACTGGTCGCCGCCGTCTCCGACGCCGGCGGCCTCGGCATCGTGCAGCCGATCTCGCTCACCTATGTCTACGGCCACGATTTCCGAGAAGGCCTCCGCCTCATCAAGAAGCTCACCGACAAACCGATCGGCATGAACGCCCTGATCGAGGCGTCGTCGAAGACCTACCACGAGCGGATGGTGAAGTGGGTGGACATTGCCCTGGAGGAAGGGGTCCGTTTCTTCGTGACCTCGCTCGGCAACCCGAGGTGGGTGGTCGAGAAAGCGCACGCCTTCGGCGGCGTGGTCTACCATGACGTGACCGAGCGGAAGTGGGCCGACAAGGGGCTCGCCGCCGG
>DAOLIZ010000142.1:0-5940 GCA_035328285.1 Gemmatimonadales bacterium | reverse complement strand
GGCCCTCCAGCCTCGAGTCGCCCAAGTCGAACCCGCTGCCGGTGACACCGCAGAAGCCGGCGTCGAACTACGCGAATTCCACCACCTTCACGACCGGCATCTACGGGCGGGACGTGGTGCTCAATTCCGGCGCGTCGGCGCCGGCGCTGAACCCGACCACCGGCCGGTTCGCCGGCCCGATGCCGGCCGCCAACGCCTGGACGATCGGGTTCACCGACTTCGTCCAGCAGGTGTTCGAGGGCGCCGGCAATTTCGCGGTGCGCCTCGACAGCATCGCACTCGGGCATTCATATGTCTCGGGAGGCAACCCCAACACCAGCGCGCCGGTCACGTACTACCTCTCGGCCATCAGCGGGAGCCTGAACACGCCGCTCACCATGGTCCTCTATCAGGACCCGACGTTCAACTCCACGTCCGGGGCCGTGACCTTCGTGGCCACCCAGATCGACGGCCAGCTGGCCGCGCTCTACGGAGGGAGCAGCGCGTACTTCCTCAAGGGCCAGGTCACGATGGAGCTGGTCGGCACCTACTACTCGAACGCCTATGGGCGCGGCTGCGTGAACGGTGCGGCCGGATTCGACGTCGGCGCCGGGTGCTCCTACAACGGCCCGCGCTGGTTTGACGGCCCATCGCCGTCGACCAACGAGACCCAGGATAACCCGAACGCCGGGAACACACTCAACTTCACCACCAACACGGTGAACACCGCCCTGCCGAACAACGCCGGGTGGAACAACGCGGGCGCCCTGTCGGGTGTCTCCGTCATCTACAATCCGCAGTCATACGAGACCATCCAGACGACCTGGCGGAACGTGGAAGGCGTCGGCTCCGGCGCCAAGCGGATGGCCGACTACAACGTCTACTGGGGCACCGGCGGCAAGGTGGACTCGGTCATCGACGTGACCCACAACGTGCCGGTACCGTTCGACGCCTTCGGCACGCGGACCATCGATGGCAACGTGGTCACCGACTCCGTCTACAGCGGCGGATGGGGCATCCTCAACGCGACCAACGCCCCCGGCACGGCCAGCTATGACCAGCGGACCGAGCTGACCATCGGCGATATCGGGTGCGTGCGGCCCTACCGGAACCTCAATAATATCGGAGCCACCGGCGGGATCATGGCCTGTCCCGGACCGGTCTACTTCCTGACCGATTCGGCCATCCCGGGCCCGACGGCGTTCGTCACCACGTCGCTGGGCGACGCGACGAACGGCGCCAGGACCGCGCCGGTCTCCACCCAGCAGGGCATCATCATGCTGCTGGGCGGCGAGATCTACCAGTTCGGCATGCCGAGCACCACGCCGCCCGCGGCGGGGACCGTCTGGTCGGCGCGCGACTACGTCGGGGCCATCACCGGCGGCAACGGCTTCGGCGGCGACCAGGGGCCGTACGCCTTCGCCGAGGTTCCGCGGCCGTTTACCGCGGTCGGGGCGGAACTGCGGGCCAACTACGACGTGGTCAACCAGGTCAACGCGGTCAGCAACGTCGACCTGTCCAAGGTCCACACGGTTCCCGACCCGTATTACGTGACCAGCGAGTATGAAGTCGACTGGTCGTCGAAGATCATCAAGTTCGTGAACCTGCCCAGTCAGGCCACGATCCGGATCTACTCGGCGAGCGGCGTGCTGGTCCGGGTCCTGAACTACACGTCCACCGACGCACCGAACGATCCGACCGGTGGCATGCTGGACTGGAACGTCCGTAACCGGAGTAACCAGATCGTCGCCAGTGGTGTGTACTTCTATCACGTTGAATCAGGTGATGCGCGCTACATCGGCCGCATGACCATCGTCAACTACGCCCAGTAGCCACGCCGGGGGTGGGGGGACCATCTCCCCCCACACTCCGCATCCAGGAGACAGATACCTTATGAAGCGGCACACTGTTTTTGGAATGGGCCTGGCGGCGTTGCTGGTCGGTGGAGTGCCCGCGGCCCTCGCGGCGCAGAACGACTCCCTGATCAGTGCGAGCAACACGGCGTACGGCAGCACGTCCGGGGAGTTCCTGCTCCTCGGCGCGAGCGCCCGCGGCGCCGCCCTCGGCAACGCCTTCCAAGCGATCGCCAATGACGTTTCGGCGCTCTACTACAACCCCGCCGGCATCGCCCTGATGGACGGTCCTGGCGCGCTCGTCAGTTCGTACTCGTACGTGGCCGACACCAAGTACAGCTGGGGCGGCCTCTCCTTCCCGTTCTCGGGCGGAGCCCGCGCGGTCGGCCTGCACCTCGGGACCTTCGGGTTCAAGGACCAGCCGGAATACACGGCGGAACTTCCCGACGGCACCGGGGCCACCTACTCCGTGAGCGAGACGTATCTCGGCCTGACGTACGCCGAAAACTTCTCGGACCGCTTCGCCGCGGGCATCACGGTGAAGGGTGTGTTTGACCAGCTGGGCGAGGTGTCCGGCAGCGCGTTCGCGGTCGACTTCGGGACCACGTTCCACTCGGCCCTGAACAACCACCCGATCAGCTTCTCCTTCGTCATCCAGAACCTGGGGAGCAACCTGTCGTACAGCGGCGACGTGCTCAACGTTGGCGTCCCGCGGGACCCGCTTCAGGGCGAGAACCCGGTGCCGAACAACCCGGCCCCGGCGATCTACCGGACCAAGGCGTTCTCGCTGCCGACCACGTTCACCGTGGCCGTGGCGTACGACCTCATCTCGCAGGACAACATGCGCTGGACCCTGCTGGGCGACTTCAACCAGCCGAATAACACCAAGGCTGGCTACGTCTTCGGCACCGAACTCGGGTTCCCGCGGATGGGTGGCAGCAACTTCAACGGGGCGGTCCGGGCGAGCTACAGCTACGCCTCCGCCAACTCCGGGCAGGATGTGGCCGGCAGCCAGTTGAACGAGGAGCAGAGCTGGCAGGGCACCGCCGTCGGCGGGGGCCTGGCCTACACCACGGAGACGTTCAATCTCGGGTTCGACTATGCCTGGAAGTACATGGGCATCCTCGGCTCGACCAACTTCTTCACGTTCAGCATCGGCTGGTAGCAGGCATGATGCGACGACGGCGGGTGGCATCCCGACCGTCGCTCAGGAGGGCAATGGCTCGTTGGGGATTGCTTGCGCTGGCGGCCGTGACCGCGGCCGCACCGACCAGCATCGGAGCGCGGCCCATAGAAGACATCATGGCGGTCCGGACCGTCCGGTTCTACCGGGCCGACACGCGCCAGACACTGATCAAGGCGTTCGTACAGATTCCGTACGTGGTGTTTTCGGGGGGGGCTGACGGGAGCGACAACAGCTTGATCGCGTACGACGTGACCGTGAAGGTCTCTGACTCGTCCGGGCTGGGGCTGCTGCAGGAGGCCTGGACCAGTCACATTCCCGCCGGGTTGGCGCGGACGGGGG
The DNA here is from genome assembly GCA_035328285.1 of Gemmatimonadales bacterium. GTDB lineage: Bacteria > Gemmatimonadota > Gemmatimonadetes > Gemmatimonadales > GWC2-71-9 > SPDF01. The sequence continues at coordinate 2,583 of DAOLIZ010000142.1, read as the reverse complement.
TGGTCGGGCTGGAAATGCTGGAGTTTCCGGTGCTCCCGGGCTCGTACGTGCTCGACGTGATGGTGCAGGACAGCGCGACCGGACGGAAGGCGTTCGCCAAGGCCAACATCGAAGGATTCCGGTCGCCGCCGGCGGCGTCGGACCTGCTCCTCTCCCCGCAAATCAGGATCGCGGGGCAGGGGGACACGGTGCCCAAGCCGGGCGAACTGCGGATCGGCAATGCGCTGGTCACCGGCGTCGTCGACCTGAAACTGACGCCCCTGCGGAGCCAGGCCTTTTACCTGCTCGAGGTGTACAGCGCGGAACCGGCTTCCGGCACCATGTCGGCCGCCATCCGCGACACCAGCGGCAAGATGATTCTCCAGACCCCGCCGGCCGCGGTGAACATTCCAAGCGGGGGGGGCGTGCTGAAGGGAGAGCTGGATCTCACGGGCTTGCCCGAGGGCACCTACAGCATGGCGGTGACGGTGCAGGTCGGTGGCGTAACATCGAAGCGGGAACAGTCGTTCACGATGGCGGGTCTCGAGGAGACCCTCTCCAGGGAAGCGGAGCGCCTCGAACGGGAGCAGCGGACCGACGCAGGATATTTCGGCGCCATGAACGAGGCGCAGCTGGACAGCGCGGCGGCGCCGCTCGTGTACATTGCGAGGCCGGCGGACCGGCTGAACCTGTACAAGGACTTGAGCGTCGACGCCAAGCGGCGGTGGCTCACGCAATTCTGGGTCGCGCGGGACCTGACACCCGGCCTGGACCGGAACGAGACGCGGGAGAACTTTTACAACGCGGTGGCCTACGCCAACCAGGCGTTCAAGGAAGGCGGACGGCGGACCACTCCGGGATGGCGAAGCGACCGAGGCCGGATCTATGCGAAATACGGCCCGTACGATGAGTTGCTCGACCGGGTGGCCGTGGGCCAGGCCCCGAACTATCAGGTGTGGCGCTATACGCAGCAGAAGGATCGGTACTTCATCTTCATCGATCAGAGCAACATGGGTGCGTTCGAGTTGGTCTACTCCAATGACCTGACCGAGGTGTCCAAGCCCGGCTGGATGGAACGCCTGACGGCCGCTGGAGTGCAGGACGTGAGTCGCTGGCTGGGGGTGGACTTCGGCTCGCTGCCGACCAGTCAATAGAGGGTAGCCGCCCGACCACAATGGGAGTTTCACTGCAGGACGCCGGAAAGAGCTGCTTTCCACCGTCTTCCGAGAACGAGGTACAAGTATGACTCGTATGATTCGTAGTTCGGTCTTCCTCGCCGTGTGCCTGGGACTGTGGTCGTGCACCAGCGACCCCACCGCCGATGAGGCGGGCGTGCCCACCGCTATCGCTGCCAATCCGACGGTGGCCTTCGTCAACCAGGGCGCGAGCACCCTGATCAAGTTCGGCCTGATGGACGAACTGGGCGGGCTGGTCCCGTCGACCTGGAGCATCGGCAGCGTGTCGCCGGAATTCACGGTGACCTTCGACTCGACCTATCGCGTGGTCTACAACCCCGATGGCACCCTGGTCCTCCCCGACAACCAGTCCGAGATCCGGGTCACCGTCACCGGCGTGAGCTCCGGCGCGGGTTCCTTCACCGTGTCGGCCAGCGGGATCACCAAGACGATCACGGTGAGCGTCGTTCCGACGGACGTCCCCGCCACCTTCAACACCACGACCCCGGACATCGGCGAGGACCTTGTGGTCACCATGCCGGCGGGCTTTGCCCTCCTCCCGGGTGCCACCTTCAGCATCGCCGGCGGCTCGGCCCCGATCGTCGTTTCGCAAGCGGCGGACGGCTCCTCGGCCACGCTGCAGTTGGCGCCTGGCTCGTCCGGTGTCGTCACCATCGCCGGAATCACACCAGATTTCGCGGCGCTCAATCTCACCCTGTCGACCACGACGAGCGTCACGGTCGGCGCGACGTCCGTGATCACCGGGGAGGACGCCATCGCGACGGCGCCCCTGGTCGTCCCCGGCGGGTTCTATGACCTCCCCGTGTGGGGTGGAGAGTGCGGCTCCTGGCCCTGCGTGACCTACAAGCTCGACGTTCCGGCGCCGGGTGGTTACGACTTCAGTCTGACGTGGTCCAATGAGACAGACCTGGGGTTGTACTTCCTCGATTCGACCTTCGCCGACCTTGACGACGCCTGCGATGCGCACGGCAATGGCTCGACCGCGCAGCCTGAGGCGTGCACGGTCAACTTCTCGGCGGCCGGCACCTACTACATGCAGGTCCTCAGCTTCGGCCCTGCCTACGGGCCCGATCCGGAACCGGACTGGGTCGGTGTGACCTGGAGCTACTGAGGACCGACCGGGGTTCGTGCCCCGTCAGCCCCAGGAGCAGAAACGCCCCCGCGATTTTCGCGGGGGCGTTTCCGTTGCTGGGTGACCGTGCCGCCTACCCTGCCGCCGCCCCCTCCAGCTCGGCATCGCCATCCCGGAACTGCCGCTGGTAGAGGCGGGCGTAGAGCCCGCCCTGCGCCAGCAGGTCGGCGTGGGTGCCCTCCTCCACCACCCGCCCGTGGTCCAGCACCACCAGCCGGTCAGCCCGTCGGACGGTGCTCAGCCGGTGGGCAATGATCAGGGTGCTCCGCCCCACCA
>DAOLIZ010000141.1:0-5968 GCA_035328285.1 Gemmatimonadales bacterium | reverse complement strand
GTAGTAGGCACGCGCTAGCGCAGCGCCGAGGCGCCGGCGATCATCGCCGCCTGGCTCCGCGGAGAGTCATGACCGCCACCGCCGCCTGGTTTGCCGAGCGCGCCGCCGGGGCGCCACCGGCGCTTCGGGTCAGCGCGGCGGGGTACCTGGCACGCGGGGCGGCCGGCGGAAGCGTCGCCTCGGATCTCACGGCGGCGGCGACGCTGGCGCTGCAGGATGTGTTCGGGCGGGACGCCTCCCGCGAGGCGGCGCTGGCCCTCCTCACCGCCGACAGTCTCGTGACCCTGGCCCTGCTCGCGCAGGCGGAGATGGATCCGGCGGCGCTGGATCGCTTCGCGGCCGGCATCGTGGACGCCGCGGCCGCGTGATCGACCTCCACAACCACCTCCTCCCCGGCGTGGACGACGGCTCGCGCAGCGTCGCGCAGTCGCTTCGCGTGCTGGGCAGCTTTGCCGCGCAGGGCGTGACGGCGGTCTGCCTGACCCCGCATCTCCTGGCGAGCGACGCGGCGGCCGGACGCCCCGCGGACCACGACCTCGCCTTCGCCGCCCTGCTGGCGGCCGCGCCCACGACGCCGCGGCTGCTGCGCGGCGCCGAGATCATGCTGGACCGCCCGCTCTCCGACAGCGTCGCCCGCCAGCGAAGCGTTACGCTCAACGGGACGCAGTACGTGCTGGTCGAGTTCACGCGGATGGTGACCTTCCAGACGGCCGCGGCGGCGCTGGCCCACGTCGTGGAGATCGGGCTCGTGCCCGTGCTCGCCCATCCCGAGCGGTATGCCTGCTGTACGCCCGAGGTCGTCCGGCGGTGGCGGTCGCTCGGGGCGGTGATGCAGGTGGACGGCACCACGCTGGCCACCAGCCGGGGTCGGGGGGAGCGCGCCCGCGCCCTGGTGGCCGAGGGACTGGCGGACATCCTCGCCGGGGACAACCACGGCGACGACCGGTCGCTGGCCACAGCCCGCGACTTCCTGCGGGAGCATGGCGGCGGCGTCCAGTCCGACCTGCTGCTCGACGCCAACCCGTCGGCGATCGTGGCGGGAGGGCTGCTCGAGGAGGTGCCACCGCTCCCGCTGCGCACCGGCGTCATCTCGCGCCTGCGGAACCTGCTTTCGGAGGGCGACTCATGAGCGACGCACATATCGCGGCAGGCCTGCGGACGCTGGCCAGGCTCGCCGAGGCCACCACCGCCCTCGCCGGCGAGGCCCAGCGCATCGCCGAGACATATGTCCGCACGCTGCGCAACGGCGGCACCATCTTCTTCGCGGGCAACGGCGGAAGCGCCGCCGATGCCCAGCACCTGGCCACCGAGTTCGTGGTGCGCTACGCGAAGTCCCGGCGCGCGCTGGCGGCCGTGGCGCTCACCACCGACACCTCGCTGCTCCTCGCGGCCGGCAATGACCTGGGGTTCGAGCAGGTGTTCGCCCGCCAGGTCGAGGCGCTCTGCCGGACGGGTGACCTGCTCGTCCTGCACAGCACCAGCGGGGCGAGCCCCAATCTGCTGCGCGCCGCCGAGGCGGCCCGCGCCAAGGGGGTGCCGGTGGTGGCGTTTCTCGGCAAGGGGGGCGGCGCGCTGGCCGGCATGGTGGATCAGGCGTTCATCGTCGCGGCGGACGAAACCAGTCACATCCAGGAGATTCACCTCGCGGTCGAGCACCTGATCGTGGAAGTGGTGGAACGGGAGCTTGATCTTGGCTGATGCGCTGAAGTTTCCGGCCGGAAGCGTCGCCCTGGTGACGGGCGGCTCGCGCGGCATCGGGCGGGCGACCGCCTTGCTGCTGGCCCGCCTCGGGGCGGATGTCGGCGTCACCTGGCACACCCGGAAGGGGGACGCCGAGGCGGTCACCCGGGAGATTCGCGGGATGGGCCGCAAGGCGTTCGCCGCCGGCGGCGACCTCGCCGATCCCGACGTGGTCGAGCGGGTGTTCCGCGAGTTCAAGGCCTGCTTCGGCCGGCTCGACTACTTCGTGGCCAACGCCGGCGTCTGGCCGGTGGCGGAGGTCCCCCTCCGCGACATGGACGACGCGCGGTGGCGGTCGGTGCTCGGCGCGAATCTCGACGCCGTCTTCCTCACCACCCGCGCCGCGTTGCGGCTCATGGGGCCGGGTGGCCGCATCGTGCTGGTCGGCAGCACGGCGGGGCAGCGGGGCGAGGGATTCCATGCGGACTACGCCGCGAGCAAGGGGGCGCTGATCTCGCTGACCAAGTCGCTCGCCGTCGAGTGCGCGCCGGGCGTCACCGTCAATTGCGTGGCGCCGGGCTGGGTCGACACCGAGATGGCCGCGGAGCCGTACGCCGGGGGCGGCCGCGCGCGCATCGAACAGGGGATCCCGATCGGCCGGGTCGCCAGCGCGGACGACATCGCCGGTCCGATCGCCTTCCTGCTCAGCGACCTCGCGCGGCACATCACCGGCGAGGTGCTGAACGTGAATGGCGGGAGCGTCCTGTGCGGATGAGGGCGGCGGCCGCGTGATTCACCTGATCTTCACCGGTGGGACGATCTCGATGCGGCAGTCCGCCGAGGCCGGCGGCGCGGTGCCGGCGCTCGACGGCGCCGCGCTGGTGGGGCTGGCACCGGAGCTTGGCAGCGTCGGCCCTCTGACGGTGGAAGACTGGGGGCGGTTTCCCGCCTCGCATATGGGGCTCGACCGGCTCTGGGCGCTGCGCAACCGCGTGGCCGAGGTCGCGGCCTCCGGGACGGTGCAGGGCGTCGTGGTAACCCACGGCACCGACACCCTTGAGGAGACCGCCTACCTGCTGGCGCGTACCCTCGACCCCCGGGTGCCGGTGATCGTCACCGGCGCGATGCGCACCTCCGAAGAGGCGGAGTGGGATGGGCGGCCCAACCTGGTGGACAGCGCACGGGTCGCGGGCGCGGCGGAGAGCCGCGGACGCGGCGCGATGGTGGTGTTTCACGGCCTGATCCTGAGCGGCCTGGAGGCGGTGAAGACCGACGCCGGCGAGGTGGACACCTTTCAGGCGCCGCGCTCGGCTCCGATCGGCGCCGTGGTCGGTGGCGCGGTGCGCTATGCGACAGGGGGCCGTCACGCGGCGCCGCTGCCCGCCATGCCGGACACGCTCGACGCGAAGATCGCGCTCGTCTCGGCGGTCGTCGGCGACCGGGGCATGCTCGTGGATGCCGCGCGGGACACCCACGACGGCCTGGTCCTGGTCGCGTTCGGGCGCGGCAACATGCCGCCGGCGCTCGCGGCCGCCGCGGAGCGGTGGCTCGACGCGGGAAAGCCGGTGGTGCTCGCCACCCGCTGCTTCACCGGCGAGGTCCTCCCGGTGTACGCCTTCGAAGGGGGCGGCGCACGCCTGCTCCAGGCCGGCGCCATCGCCGCGGGGCCCCGTGCGCCGTCCCAGGCATGGATGGAACTCGTGGTGACCCGCTCGGCAGGTCTCCCGTTCGGCGCGGGGATGGAGCGCTGACATGAAACTTCCCGAGCGGATTCCCATTCCCGAGGACGTCGTGGCGATCGCCCGCCGGCTCGAGGAGGCGGGCCACGAGGCCTGGTGCGTCGGCGGCGCGGTGCGCGACACGCTGCTCGGCGACGAACAGAACGACTTCGACCTCGCCACCTCGGCGACGCCGGAGCAGGTCCAGGCGCTGTTCCGGCGCACGGTCGCGGTCGGCGTCAAGTACGGCACCGTGGGCGTGTTCGACAGCGCGCGCGTCCTGCACGAGGTCACGACCTTCCGCCACGACGTGCGGACCGACGGCCGCCACGCGGAAGTCGCCTACGGCGTGTCGCTCGACGAGGACCTCGCCCGCCGGGACTTCACGGTCAACGCCATCGCCTACCACCCGCTCCGGGGGGAGTGGCGGGACCCCTACGGCGGGGTCGACGACCTCGAACGCCGGCGCCTGCGTGCGGTCGGCGACCCGGCCGCGCGGTTTCGCGAGGACTACCTCCGGGTGCTGCGCGCGCTGCGGTTTGCCGCCCGGCTGGATTTTGCCATCGAGCCCGACACCTGGGAGGCGGCCTGCGCCGCCGCCGGCGGGCTGGGGCAACTCTCCGCCGAACGGGTGCGCGACGAGTGGTTCAAGGGGCTCGGCACCACGCGCTCGCTGCGCCGGTTGATGGCGCTCTGGCGGAAGTCGGGCGCCGCCGAGGCGTGGATTCCGCAGCTCTGGTCGCTGGAGGAGATCGAGGCGTGGACCGGCGAGGACGCCCCGGCACGCCGCGACCCGGTGGTGCTGACCGCGCTCTGCTGCCACGAGCCAGTGGCCGTGCTGAGCCGGCTCCGGGTGTCCAACGCGGAACTGGCGCGGGCCGTGGCCCTGGTGGCCGGACCGCACGAACCGGAGGGGATGACCACGCGCGACGTGCGGCGCTGGCTCGCCGCCGTCGATGAGGCCGCCGACGACCTCGCCGAGCTCTGGCAGCTGCGGCACGCGCTGCCGTTTCTCTGGGCGGGGCAGGTGGTGGCGGTCCGCGCGGCCGGCGTGCCTCTCCGGCGCGGCGACCTCGCGGTCTCGGGACAGGACCTCATGACCGCCGGCATTCCGGCCGGGCCCGCGGTGGGCCAGGTGCTCGAGCGATTGCTCGCCCTGGTGGTGGATGACCCTGCACTGAACGAACGGGACGCGCTGCTGGCGCGCGCCAAGGAGCTCGTGTGAACCCTGTCTCGCTCGGCCTCCTCGCGGCCGCCGGCAACGTCATCGGCGCGGTGGTCGTCGTGCGCCATCTCCAGCGCGGGCTGCAGTTCATCGAGGGGCTCATCGCGTTCGGCGCCGGGTTCATGCTCGCCGTCGTCCTGGTGGGTGTCCTGCCCGAGGTGTTCCACGGCGGGGCGATCCTCCCCGGCGTGTTCGTGTTCGCCGGCTATTTCGGCGTCCACCTGTCGCAGCATGTCTTCACCCAGCACTTCCACTACGGGGTGGAAACCCACCGGGTCGGGGCCAAGGCGGGGTTCAGCGCGCTGGTCGGCCTCTCGATTCACAGCCTCTTCGACGGCGTGGCCATCGCGGCCGGGATGCTGGTCTCCCCGCAACTTGGCGTCCTCCTCTTCCTGGCCGTCTTCCTGCACAAGCTCCCCGAAGGGGTCACCATTGCGAGCCTGGTGATGGCGGGTGGACACGGTGTGCGCCGCGCCATCGGCGCGGCCGTCGTCCTGGGGCTGGCCACCGTGCTGGGCGTGCTCCTGACGGACTGGGCGGCCCCGCTGGCTGAGCGTGGGCTGGCGCTGGCCGCGGGCGTGACACTGTACGTGGCCGCCTCCGACCTGGTGCCCGAGTTCCAGGCCAAGCGCGGCTGGGGCACGGCGCTGCCCTTCTTCGGCGGCGCCGCGGCGTTCTTCTTCACGCACGCCCTGCTGGAACGCTGGATTGGCTAAGGGCACCGGCGTGAGCGAACCCTCCCTCTTTGCCCCGGCGGCGCCGCTCGCCGCCCGGCTCCGCCCCCGCACCCTCGACGAAGTGGTGGGACAGGCCCACCTGCTCGCGCCGGGCCATGCGCTCGGCGACGCCATTCGCCGCGGCGATGTCGGGAGCGTGATTCTCTGGGGGCCGCCGGGCTCCGGGAAGACCACCCTCGCGCGCGTCATCGCCCGGCACACCGAGCGCGAGTTCGTCACCTTCAGCGCGGTCACCGAAGGGGTGCAGCGGGTCCGCGAGATCCTGCGTGAGGCGGAGGACCGCCGCCGTCTCGGTCGGGAGACGATCTTCTTCTGCGACGAGATCCACCGGTTCAACCGCGGCCAGCAGGACGCCTTCCTGCCGGCGGTGGAGTCGGGGCTGATCACCCTGATAGGCGCCACGACCGAAAATCCCAGCTTCGAGCTGAACGCGGCGCTGCTCTCGCGCTCCCGGGTGTATGTCCTGGAGCCGCTGGCCGAGGCGGATCTGGCCTCCCTCCTGCGGCGGGCGCTCGCCGACCGGGAGCGCGGACTCGGCGCCATGGAGCTGCGGGTCGCGGACGAGGCCATCGACTTCCTGGCCGCCGCGGCCGACGGCGACGCGCGCC
>DAOLIZ010000140.1:0-5971 GCA_035328285.1 Gemmatimonadales bacterium | reverse complement strand
CGCCTGCTGGCCATCGTCCCCAACCCGGACATCGCGTAGTGCGGATCGTGGCGGGCGAGTTCGGCGGCCGCCGTCTCGCCATGCCGAAGGATGCCCGGGTCCGTCCCACCTCCGACCGGGTGCGCGAGGCGTGGATGAGCATCCTCGGTTCGGCGCTGCCGGGCGCGCGGGTGCTCGATCTCTTTGCGGGGAGCGGTGCCCTCGGGCTCGAGGCACTCTCCCGCGGCGCCATCACCGCCGAGTTCGTCGAACTCGGGTCGGCGTCCATCCGGACGCTCACCGCCAACATCGAGTCGCTGGGCGTCGAGGCGCGGTGCCGGGTGCACAAGGGCGACGCCCTGCGGTTCGCCGCCGCGCTCGGCGCCAACGCCTTCGACCTGGCCTTCGCCGACCCGCCCTACGACCACGATGCGGCGGTCCGGCTGGTCGACCTCTTCCGCCAGACGCCATTTGCCCGCATTCTTTCGGTGGAACACCGCGCCACGCTGGCGCTGCCCGGCGACGACACGCGCCGCTACGGCGACACCGCCCTCACCTTCTGCTACGCGCCATGACCCGTATCGCGATCTATCCCGGCTCCTTCGATCCGCCCACCCGCGGGCACGAGGACCTGATCCGCCGGAGCCTGCTGCTCTCGGATCGGCTCATCGTGGCGGTGGCCGTCAACGTGGCCAAGCAGCCGCTCTTCAGCGTCGAGGAGCGGCTGGCCATGCTGCGGACCGCTGTCGGCGAGGACCCACGCATCGAGCTCGTGGCGTTCGAGGGGCTCCTGGCCGACTTTGCCCGCCGTACCGGGGCGTCGGTCGTGATCCGGGGCCTCCGCGCGGTCAGCGACTTCGAGTACGAGTTCCAGATGGCGCTGATGAACCGGCAGCTGCACCCGTCGCTCGAGACGGTCTTCCTCGTCCCGGCGCTCGACCTGACCTACCTCAGCTCGAGCCTGGTGCGGGAGGTCGCGCGATTCGGCGGCGACGTGTCGGCGCTGGTGCACCCGGCCGTGGAAGAGGCACTCCGGGCGCGGTTCGCGAAGTGAAGGCGCGCGCGGCCCTGCTGGAGCGCGCCCGGGCCCGCGGTGCGCGCGTCGTGCTGCCGGAGGGAGAGGATCCCCGTGTCCTGGCCGCCGCCCGGCGCCTGCGCGACGAAAAGATTGCGGAACCCGTCCTGCTTGGCCCCGGGCATCTCCAGCCGGCGGAAGACCCCCGCCTCGGCACCATCGCCGAGATGCTGCGGACCCGGCGCCCGGACCGGGTGCGGGACGGCGTGCATGCGCTCGATCTCGCCGCCGATCCGATCCGGTTCGGTGCCGGCCTCGTGGCGCTCGGGGAAGCCGACGCCTGCGTGGCCGGCGTGGCCCATCCGACCGCCGATGTTCTGCGGGCGGCCCTCTGGGCCATCGGGCTCGCGCCGGGGTGCCCGGTGCTCAGTTCCGCGTTCTACCTGCTGTTCCCCGATGAGCGGGTGCTGACCTTCACCGACTGCGCCGTGGTGCCGGAACCCAGCGCCGAGGAGCTGGCCCACATCGCGCTCGCCGCGGTGGGCGACCGCCGCCGCCTGATCGGCGACGCACCACGGGTGGCGTTCCTCAGCTACAGCACCCACGGCAGCGCCGCCGGGCGATCGGTGCACCTGGTGCAGGAGGCGGTGGCCCGGTTCCGGGAACTGGCGCCCGGTGTGCCCGCCGACGGCGAACTCCAGGCCGATGCGGCGCTCGTGCCGGAGGTGGCCGCCGGCAAGGCGCCCGGGTCGGTCGTGGGCGGACGGGCCAACGTGCTGGTCTTCCCGAACCTCGACGCCGGCAACATCGGCTACAAGCTCGTGCAGCGCCTCGCGGGAGCCGTGGCGCTCGGGCCGATCCTGCAGGGACTGGCCCGCCCGATGGCGGACCTGTCGCGCGGGGCGACGAGCGATGATATTGTCGAAGTGGCCGCGCTGGCGGTCCTGCAGGCTCATTCGGGCTCTTAGGGGAGGTAGTCGTTCATGGCGTTCACCACGTCCAAGCATCCGAGCGGAGTCCTGGTCGTCGAGGTCGAGGGCCAGCTCATCGTCGGCAACCGGCAGGAGCTGAAGGCCACCATCCAGCAGGCGCTCGACAACGGCGAGCGGAAGCTGCTGGTGGACTTCGCCAAGACCGGGTACATCGACTCGTCGGGGCTTGGGGCGCTCGTCTCGATCTCGAAGAAGGTCCGCGAGCAGGGCGGGGAACTCCGGCTCAGCGGCCTGAACGAGGACCTGCGGTCGCTGTTCGAACTGACCAAGCTCGACACGCTCTTCGCGATCGCCGACGACTCGGCGCAGGCCCTCGCCGGCTTCTGATCCGTCCGTGACCGCGCCGCTGCGCCTCTGCGTCCGTCGCGCCGACCGTCCCCTTCCCACCGGGATCGCCGTGGAAATTGGCCTCCGCATCCCGAGCGACGTGAGCCTCATCGAAGAGGTGGTGGAGCTGGTGGCCCGCCATTGCTTCGCCGGATGGGATGCGCCCCGGCGGGCGCACTTCCGGTTCCGGGTCGCGCTCTCCGAGGCCCTCGCCAACGCGATGGTGTACGGCAACGGGCAGGAGCCCGCGCTCTGCGTCGAGGTGCGCGCGGAGTGCCTCCCCGACGCCCTGCATGTGCACGTGACCGACGAGGGCCCGGGGTTCGACCCCGCCTCCGTACGTGACCCCGTGATGCCCGACGACCTCGAGCTGCCGTGCGGGCGCGGGCTCTTCCTGATTCGCAACCTGATGGACGACGTGCAATTCACTCCCCCGGGGAATTCCATCTGCATGACCCTGCGCCGCACGTAGAGCGGGTCGGCCCCGTCCTCGAGGCGCTCGCCGGCCTCGTCGGCGGGCGGCTGCGCGCCTGGCGGTTCGATGGTCGCCGTGTCCGCGTGGTCGGCGGCGACGACCCGGGCTGGTCCCCCATGGTGCCGCGGGAGGCCGGGCCGGTCCCCACTCCCACGGGGACCGCGTGGTTCGACGCGGTGCCTGGCATCGAAGGCCTCTGGTTCACCCTCGAGGGCCTCCCCGCATCCGGGGCGGAGGCCGCCGCTGCACGCCTCCGCCCGGTGCTCGGCGCGATGTTCCACACCGAGCGGCGCGCCATCGAGATGGGAGCGGAACTCGCCCACCGCTACGAGGAGATCGACCTCCTCTACGGCATCAGCGAAATCCTCGGACAGACGATCCACCTCGAAGAGGCGTCGCGGACCATCCTCCGCGAGGTCAGCGGCGTCGTGGCCGCGCGCCGCTCGTCCATCATGGTCTACGACGAGACGCTCGCGCGGCTCCGTGTCGTGGCCACCCGCGGATTCCCCGCGCCGACCGAGGCGAGCGTCGCGCCGGACGATCCCGATTCGATCGCGGCGCGGGCCTACCGCGAGCGACGGCTGGTCGAGAACCCGCCCGGCGGCGACGGGGTCGGCGGCCCGCGGGGCTACCGGGGGGGCGCCTACCTCTCCGTGCCGATCATCTACGCCGCGCCCGGCGGGGCCTCCCGCTGCGTCGGGGTCATCAACCTCACCGACCGGCTGGGCGCCGATGCGTTCGAGCCCGGCCACCGGAAGCTGGTGACCGCGGTCGCCAACCAGATCGGCGCGGCGGTCGAGAACGCGCGGCTCGTGGTCCGCGATCTCCAGCAGCAGCGCCTGCGGCGCGAACTCGAACTGGCGCACAATCTCCAGCTGAAGCTGATGCCGTCCCCCTCGGAACTGGCGGGCGACGCCGAGGTGGCGGCGCGGTGCCTGCCGGCGGAATCGGTGGGCGGCGACTTCTACACCTTCAACCGCTTCGGGCGCGGGCGCGTCGGCGTGATGCTGGGCGACGTCTCCTCGCACGGGTTCGGCGCCGCGCTGGTCATGGCGATGGTCATCGCCGCCGCCGGCATCCACGCCGGCGGCTCCGCCACGCCGAACGAGACCCTCGAGCGCCTGCTCGACAGCATCGAGGAGGATCTCGCCAGCACCGAGATGTACCTCACGGTGTTTTACGGGGTGCTCGATCCGCGGGCCGCGCAACTCTCCTACGCGAGCGCGGGGCACCCGCACGCCTGGCGCATTCCGGCGGAGGGTGCTCCGGAACGGCTGGAGGCGACCGCGCCGCCGCTCGGCCTCGCGGCGCGGGGCAACATCGAGCTCCGCCAGGTGCCGTGGGAAATGCACGCCGACCTGCTCTGCCTCTGCACCGACGGACTCCTCGATGCGCGCGACCCGGCCGGGGAGTCCTTCGGTGAGGCGAGGCTCCTCAGCGGGGTCGCGTCGCGACGGCACCTCCCGCCGGAAGAGATCGTGTCGGCGCTGATCGCCGAGGTCAGCGCCTTCGCGCCGCACCCGGCGGACGACCTCACCCTGCTCGTCCTGCGCATCTGAGCGGTGTCACGCCCCAAGCGCCGCCTCGGCCAGCATTTCCTGCACGATCCCCGCATCCTGAATCGGCTCGCCGAGGCGCTCGGCGCCACGCGGGACGACACCGTGCTCGAAATCGGGCCCGGGCCCGGTGGACTCACCGAGGCGCTGGTGCGCGTCGCCGGCCGCGTCGTCGCGATCGAGAAGGACAGCGAGATCATCCCGGCGCTCCGGGCGCGGGTGCCGCAGGCGGTGATCGTCGAGGGGGACGCGCTGGAACTGGACTGGGCGGGGCTGGCCGGGGGGCCCGGCGGGCTCGTCACCGGCAACATTCCCTACAACATCACCTCGCCCCTCCTCGACAAGGCGCTCACGCCGCCCCGCCCCCGCCGGATCGTCTTCCTGGTCCAGAAGGAGGTGGCGCTCCGCGTCGGCGCCGCGCCGGGGACCAAGGATTACGGCGCCCTGACGGTCGGCATCCAGGCGGTGGCGAAGACCGAGGTCCTGTTCACGGTGCCGGCAGGGGCCTTCAAGCCGGTCCCGAAGGTGGACAGCGCGGCGCTCCGCCTTGAGCCGCTGGCCAGTCCGCTCGTGTCCGACGACCAGGTGCGGAGCTTCCGCGCGTCGGTGGTGGGGCTGTTCGGGTTCCGGCGAAAGCAGCTGGTGCGTGCGGTCCGCGAACTGACCGGATGGGATGCGGGGCGGGCGGCGGAGGCGGTGGAGGGCGCGGGCCTGAGTGCGACGGTCCGGCCGGAGGTGCTCTCGCCGCCGGAATTCCTGCGGCTGCACGCGGCCCTCGTTGACGGTGGGTGGCGACCCTAGTAGCTTTGTGAAACATTTCACAATGCTAGGTCCATGCGGAAAATCGCCGACAGCACCGTCCGACGACTCTCGCTCTATCTCCGCTTCCTGGAGGAGTTCGAGGGGCAGGGAATCGAAACCATCAGCTCCGGGGCGCTCGCCGGCCGCGGGGGGACGACCTCCGCGCAGGTGCGGAAGGACCTCTCCTTTTTTGGCTCGTTCGGGAAGCGCGGGCTCGGGTACTCCGTGCCCGAACTGGTGCAGGCGCTCCGGCAGATCCTGGGGCTGACGCGCCACTACCGGGTGGCGCTCATCGGCGCCGGCAAGATCGGCAGCGCGCTGGTGCAGAACCGCGGGTTCCGGCGTCGGGGCTTCGACTTCGTGGCGATCTTCGACCGCGACCCGGCCAAGATCGGGCAGTCGCTCGACGGCGTGCCGGTGGAAGATGTGTCGCAGCTCGAGGCGAGCCTCGGCCGGCACCGGGCGGACATCGCCGTGCTGGTCACGCCGCCCGAGGTCGCGCAGTCGGTGGCCGACCGGCTCGTGGCGCTCGGCATCAAGTCGATCCTGAATTTCGCGCCGCTGCAGCTGGTGGTTCCCGCGGACGTCACCGTCAAGACCGTCAACCTCGCGCTCGAACTCGAGGCGCTGGCCTATCATCTCGCCAACCCGAACTGAGTGACCGGACTCACCGCGCATCCGACCTCGACCCTGGCCGACCGCGCCCTCGCGCTGCTGGCGGCGGGCCCGCTGGAGGCCATGGTCCTCGCCCGCGACGTGATGGGCCTTGCCGCCGCCCCCCCAGCGGTGGCGGCCCGCCTCGCGGTGGCGCTTCTCGGCGCCGATC
>DAOLIZ010000139.1:0-5986 GCA_035328285.1 Gemmatimonadales bacterium | reverse complement strand
CGGCGCAGGTCGTCACCGGCAAGCCCGGCTCCCCAGGCGCGACCACCACCATCGATGGCAAGCAGCTCCCGGCACCCCAGCCGAAGTTCGGCGGCGTCATCAAGGACGACGCGCTAACGTCCACTACCTGGTGGGCGCCACGTATCGTGCCCCCGAAGGGCGCCCCGAACGTCCTGCTCATCATCACCGATGACGCCGGCTTTGCCGTGCCCAGCACCTTTGGCGGCGTGATCCCGACTCCGACGATGGACCGGATCGCCAACGAGGGGCTCCGCTACAACCGGATGTTCTCCACTGCGCTCTGTTCTCCGACCCGCGCCGCGCTGATCACCGGCCGGAACCACCACTCGGTCGGTTTCGGGGTGATTTCCGAGCAGTCGACCGGCTTCCCCGGGTACAACAGCATCATCGGCGAGGACGAGGCCACCATCGGGCGGATCCTGCTCGACAACGGCTACGCCACGGCCTGGTTCGGGAAGGACCACAACACCCCGGCGTTCGCCGCCAGCCAGGTCGGCCCGTTCGATCAGTGGCCCACCGGCCTCGGGTTCCAGTACTTCTACGGCTTCGTCGGGGGCGACGCCAACCAGTGGGAGCCCAACCTCTTCCGGAATACGACGCAGATCACCCCATTCCGGGGACAGGAGGGCACCTGGAACCTGATCACGGGGATGGCGGACGACGCCATCGACTGGATCTATCGGATGCACCAGACCGACCCGAGCAAGCCGATCTTCATCAAGTACGCGCCCGGCGCCACCCACGCGCCGCACCACCCCACGAAGGAGTGGGTGGACAGCGTCCAGAAGCTGCACCTCTTCGACAAGGGCTACGAGGCGCTTCGCCAGCAGATCTTCGCCAACCAGAAGAAGATGGGCATCGTACCCCAGAACGCCGTTCTCACCCCGTGGCCGGACTCGGTCCTCACGCCGTGGAACAAGCTGGACCCGACGGCGCAGAAGCTCTTCATCCGGCAGGTGGAGGTGTTTGCCGCCTACGCGATGTACAGCGACTACGAGATTGGCCGCGTCATCCAGGCGTTTGATGACATCGGCCGGGGCGACAACACGATGGTCATCTACATCAACGGCGACAACGGCACCAGCGCCGAGGGCGGTCCGCTCGGCACGCCGAACGAGGTGGCGTTCTTCAATGGGCTGAACGAGATCCCGGTCGACGTCCAGATGAAATGGTACGACGTCTGGGGCACCCAGGAGACCTACAACCACATGTCGGCCGGCTGGTCCTGGGCCTTCGACACCCCCTTCGACTGGTTCAAGCAAAACGCCTCACGGCTCGGCGGGATCAACCAGAACATGGTCATCTCCTGGCCCGGGCACATCACCGACGCCGGCGGGATCCGGAACCAGTTCACCCACGTGATCGACGTCGCGCCGACGATCCTCGAAGCGGCCGGCATTCCTGCGCCAGACTACGTGGACGGCATCAAGCAGCGGCCGATCGAGGGCACGAGCTTCGCCTACACCTTCGCCGCCAACGCCGCGAACGCCCCCTCCCGTCACACCACGCAGTACTTCGAGATGATGGGGCAGTGGGCGCTCTGGAAGGACGGCTGGCTCCTCAGCACCAAGGTGGATCGGGTGCCGTGGGACGCCTTCTCCAAGGCCAACCCCGATCCGCTCAACAACCAGGTCTTCCAGCTCTATGACATGAGCAACGACTGGAACCAGTCGCAGGACGTAGCGGCCAAGTACCCCGATCGAGTCGCCCAGATGCGGAAGGACTTCGAGGCGGAAGCCCGGAAGTACCAGGTCTTCCCGCTCGATGCGTCGGTGGCGGCCCGTATCGTGGCGCCGCGGCCGAACATCACCGCGGGTCGGACCGAGTTCGTCTATACCCACCCCATGACCGGGACGCCGCAGGGTGACTCACCGCTCCTCCTCAACACCAGCTACACCGTGACGGCGGACATCACCGTGCCTCAGGGCGGCGCCGAGGGCATCATGCTCACCTCCGGCGGCCGGTTCGGCGGGTACGGGTTCTACCTCCTCAAGGGCAAGCCGGTCTGGGTCTGGAACATGGTGGACCTCGAGCGCATCAAGTGGGAAGGGCCGACGGCCCTGGCGCCCGGGCGGCACACCGTCGAATTCGACTTTGTCTACGACGGTCTGGGCGCTGGCACCCTCGCCTT
Organism: Gemmatimonadales bacterium; assembly: GCA_035328285.1. Classification (GTDB taxonomy): domain Bacteria; phylum Gemmatimonadota; class Gemmatimonadetes; order Gemmatimonadales; family GWC2-71-9; genus SPDF01. The sequence continues at coordinate 3,834 of DAOLIZ010000139.1, read as the reverse complement.
CAACAACTTCTCGGGCGTCGGGCGGTCGGGCACCGGCACGCTCAAGGTCGACGGCCAGGTGGTCGCCACCAAGAAGATGGAGAAGACCCTCCCCATGATCCTCCAGTGGGACGAGAGCTTCGACATCGGGTCCGACACCGAGACCGGTGTGAACGATGCCGACTACCACCCGCCCTTCGCCTTCACGGGGACGCTCAACAAGCTCACCCTCAAGCTCGACCGGCCGGAGCTCTCGCCGGCTGACATCCAGAAGATGCAGGACGCCCAGATGAAGGCGGGGGACAACAAGTAGGCGGAGCTGCGGGGCGGGGAGGCAGGAGGCGGTAGAAGCAACAAGGGGCAACCGATGGTCGGTTGCCCCTTGTGCATTCTGCGCGGATTCCGATTCTCCTGCCCCGCTGCCCCGCTGCCCGTGACGCCCCTGTGACATCTACTTGGCGACTGAGAGGGGAGCCCTTAAGTTGCAAAATTCTACGGGATGGCATCTCCACGCCGCCCGGCGGTCCCCCCCTGAACCGCAGGAGCTTCTTCGATGTTGCAGCTCAACTGGAAGTGGCAGCCGGCCGTTGCACTGGGTGCGCTCGCCACCCTCACCGCGCTCCCACTCTTCGCCCAACAGACCACTGGCGTCCCCTGCTCGCCAAGCGCCACTACCACGGTGGACGGCCGTTTCCTGCCGAATCCCCCGGCGCCCTTTGGCGGGGTCATCAACCTCAGCGCCAAGGATTCGAAGTCTTGCTGGCCGGCCACCGTCGTGCCACCGAAGAAAGCCCCCAACATCCTGCTCATCATGACGGATGATGCCGGGTTCGGCGTCGCCGGCACCTTCGGCGGCGTCATACCCACTCCGGGACTGGACCGCGTGGCGCAGGCCGGCCTCCGCTACACCCAGTTCCATTCGACGGCGCTGTGCTCGCCGACGCGCGCGGCCCTCATCACCGGGCGCAACCACCATTCGGTGGGCTTCGGGGTCATCTCCGAGCAGGCGACCGGCTACCCGGGCTACAACTCGACCATCGGTCCGGAAAACGCCACGATCGGTCAGATTTTGCGCGAGAACGGCTACGCGACGAGCTGGTTCGGCAAGAATCACAACACCCCCGCGTACCAGTACAGTGTCGCCGGTCCGTTCGATCAATGGCCGAATGGCATGGGCTTCGACTACTTCTACGGGTTCATGGGCGGCGAGACCGACCAGTGGACCCCCTTCCTCTACAAGAACACGACACCGGTCTACCCCTGGATCGACAACCCGGGGTACAACCTCACCACGGACATGGCCGACGAGGCCATCACCTACATCAACCAGCTCAAGGCCACCGCGCCCGAGAAACCGTTCTTCCTCTATTACGTCCCGGGCGGCACGCACGCGCCGCACCAGCCCACGCCGGAATGGATCGCCAAGTACAAGGGCAAGTTTGACATGGGCTGGAATGCGTTGCGGGACAGCATCTTTGCCAATCAGAAGCGGCTAGGCCTCATACCGGCCAACACGGAACTGACGCCCTGGCCGGACGCCCTGCCGCGATGGGAGACGTTGACTCCCGAGGAGAAGAAGTTGTTTGCCCGGCAGGTGGAGGTCTTCGCTGCATATGTGGCCTACACCGACTACGAGATCGGTCGGGTTATCCAGGCGGTCGAGGATGCGGGAGAGCTGGACAACACTCTGATCATCTACATCGAGGGTGACAACGGCACCAGCGCTGAGGGCAGCACGGTCGGCACGCCCAATGAGTACACCTCGCTGGGAGGGTTCCCCAACGTTCCGATCGCCGAGCAGATGAAGTACTACGACGTGTGGGGTTCGGACAAGACCTATCCGCACATGTCGGTCGCGTGGTCGTGGGCGTTCGACACGCCGTTCAAGTGGACCAAGCAGGTGGCCTCGTTCTTCGGCGGCACCCGCCAGGGGATGGCGATTTCCTGGCCGGGCCACATTACCGACGTCGGAGGCATCCGGACCCAGTTTCACCACATGATCGACATCGTCCCGACGCTCCTCGAAGCCACCGGCATCGAGGCCCCGGCCATCGTGAATGGCGTGGGCCAACGACCGATCGAAGGTGTCAGCATGGCATACACCTGGCCGAAGGACAGCGCCGGTGTAAAGTCGCACCGCACGACGCAATACTTTGAGATGTTCGGCAACCGGGCGCTCTACCACGACGGCTGGATTGCGGCCACCCCGCCTCCGGCAGCCCCCTGGCTCATGGGGCAGGCGAAGATGCCGGAAGTCGTGAACGGCTACACCTGGGAGCTCTACAACCTCGAGAACGACTTTTCGGAAAACAACAACCTGGCCGACTCGAACCCGGCCAAATTGAAGGAATTGCAGGAGCTCTTCCTCGTCGAAGCGGCCAAGTACAACGTGTTCCCGCTGGACAACTCGATCCTCGAGCGCATCGTGGCCCCCCGGCCGAGCGCCACCGCCGGGCGGGATCTCTTCAGCTACGCGGGCCCGATTGCCGGCATCCCGCTCAGCGACGCGCCCAGTGTGCTGACCCGGTCATTCACCATCACGGCGGACGTCGTGGTCCCCAAGGGCGGGGGTGACGGCGTTCTGGCCACGGCCGGCGGGCGTTTCGGGGGGTGGGGGATGTACGTCCTGAAGGGCAAGCCGGTCTTCACGTACAACCTGGTCATGCTGCAGCATTTCCGGTGGGCGGGGTCCAAGGCGCTGACTCCAGGGAAACACACCATCAAGTTTGCCTTCGACTACAAGGGCCCTGGCTTCGGCAAGGGCGGAGATGGGGTGCTCTCCGTGGACGGCGTCAACGTCGCGACGCTGTCGATTCCCGGCACCATTCCGTTCCTCATGCCGATCGACGAGACGTTTGACGTCGGCTCCGACCTCCGGACCAGCGTGAACGATGCGGACTACGCCTCGCCGTTCCCGTTCACCGGCCAGATCAGCAAGCTGACGGTTCACCTCGATCCGGTTCAACTGGCGGCCGGGGGAGAGCAGGAGAGGAAGGCGCACCTGGCAAGCGTCGGCGACTAGCAGTACTGGCCGGGGCTTGACCAAAACCGGGGACCCCGGGGCAATTGCCCCTGGGGTCCCCGGTTCTTTTGATTCCTGCCCCGCTGCCCCGCTGCCCCGCCGGGGGCGAACACCAGGTTCGCCCCTAGATGTGCCCCTCCAGATCAATCTTCTTGATCTTCTCTTCCTGCTCCGTGCGGAACTCCTTCAGCTTCTCGGCCAGGGACTTGTCGTATCGCGCCAGCATCGACACCGCGAAGAGCGCGGCGTTGTGGGCGCCCGCATCCCCGATGGCAAAGGTGGCCACCGGGACACCGGCCGGCATCTGCACCGTGGCGAGGAGCGCGTCCATCCCCTGCAGGTGCCCGCCCGGCATCGGGACGCCCAGCACCGGAATGGTGGTCCCGGCTGCCATCACCCCGGCCAGGTGCGCCGCCATGCCCGCGGCCGCAATGATGCACTTCAGGCCGCGCTGCTCCGCGGTGGCGGCGTACTCATGCGCCAGGGCGGGGGAACGGTGGGCCGAGATGACGCGGCTCTCACAGGGAACGCCGAAATGTGCCAGGCGGTTGGCGGCATGCAGCATCACCGGCCAGTCCGAGGCGCTTCCCATCACGATGCCTACCAGCGGTTTCGTCGTCATACGGTCGCCCGTGTGCGGTCCATGGTGCCGCGCTTCGCCAGCGCCGCCTGCGCGGCGGCCAGCCGGGCGATCGGCACGCGGAAGGGTGAACAACTGACGTAATTCATGCCCAGGTCGTCGCAGAAGGCGATCGCGGCCGGTTCGCCGCCATGCTCCCCGCAGATCCCGAGCTTCAGGTCCTGGCGGGTCCGGCGCCCGAGGTCGCACGCCA
>DAOLIZ010000138.1:0-6000 GCA_035328285.1 Gemmatimonadales bacterium | reverse complement strand
GCTCGATGATCCGGACCTTGCCGCCCTTCTCGACGACAAAGATTCGGCCGGTGTCACCCGGCGCGGCGGTGACCAGCACGGGAAGGTTGAGGCCGGTGGCGACCGTTTCGAGCCGGACACTGACTTGGCCGACGGGCGGCGTCGGGCCGGGCGTGTCGCCCGCGCAGGTCAGGAAGAGGCCGAGAAAGGCGGCCGGGGCGGCGAGTTGCCGCAGGGAATGTGACATCAGGTGGACTCCCCGTCGGAGACCGGCGCCCCGCGCAACTGGGCGGCAGCGGGTCCATCGACGCTGCGGAGGTGGAGGTCGCGCTGCGGGAACGGAATCTCGATCCCGGCGGCGACGAGGGCGTTGTTGACCGCGGTGGTCACCTCGCTCCGCAGGACAGCGAACCGGTCGGAGTCCACCGTCCAGAAACGGAGTTCAAAATTGAGGGCGCTGTCGCCGAAGCCGGTGAAGAGGGCGATCGGTTCCGGCGTCTTGAGGATGGTGGGAAACTGGTGGGGCACGGCAAGCAGGACGCCCATGACGCGCGCCGGATCAATGCCGTACGCCACGCCCACCGCGACGGTCAGTCGGCGCTGCTGGTCGGACAGGGTCCAGTTGACGACGTCCGTGGAAATGAGCGAGGCGTTCGGGACGATCACCTCGGCGCCCTCGAAGGTGCGCACGACCGTGGCGCGGAACCCGATCCGCAGCACTGTGCCCGTGAGGTCCTGGACCTGGATGAGGTCACCCTCCCGGATCGGGCGCTCGAAGGCGAGGATAAGCCCGGCCACAAAATTGCTCACGATGGTCTGCAGGCCGAACCCGACGCCGACGCCGAGGGCGCCGCCCAGGATGGTCAGTTGCGTCAGTTCGAGCCCGGTGGCGGCCAGGGCAAAGATGACGCCGAGGCCGATGAGGGTGTACCGCGTGAGCCGTCCAATGACGCTTGGCAAGCCGCGGGGCATGTCGAGCCGTGAAAGGACGTCCATCTCGAGGATGCTGGACAGGCCGCGACTCAGCAGCACGCTGATCCAGACCGTCGTGATGAACAGGAGCACGGACCCCAGCGAGAGGTGCACCTTGCCGATGGCCAGCGAGGCGCGCAGCCCGTCCTGCACGAACGCGAACAGGGGCCCGGTGACATCGAAGACGGTGAGTGTGATCAGCACCCAAAGCAGGGCGGACACGAACTGCACGAGCTTGAGGCCATCCTGCAGCAGTCGATCCCGCCGCTGCGCCACGTACCGCGAGACGTCCGCGATCTCGGAGCGCGTCGCGACGATCAGGATGCCGTCGAAAATCCGGACCGCCGCGAGCAGGACGAGCAACAGGTACGTACTGGTGATCGTCCCGCTGGCGATCAGCTGCCCCAGCGACACATTGCCGACCACGTTGCTGCCGGCGGCAAAAAGCAGCATGGCGGCGGAAAGCCGCGCCGCGACCCGGAGGGCGACGGCGTAGGGGTTTGGCCCCAGCGCCGCGAACTCTCCTCCCTTGCGGAGCAACCGGAGGAAGACTGCCGCGCCGACGAGCGCAATGACCAGTCCCCCCGGCCGCTGCGCGGTGGACCCGGCCAGAAACAGTCCGCCCAGCCGCTGGATGGTGAACAGGCACGCCCAGAGCCTTGCGGCCGGCACCAGGTTGGGCGGGAGGAAGCTGGGCATCAGGAACAGCAACGCGGGTACGCCGGCCAGGAGGGCAATGTCGTAGACCGCCAGGGGCGCGCGGGGATAGAGGAAGAGCGCCGCGATGGTGACGATCAGCCAGGCGCCGGCGAACGGGTGGTCCAGGATCCGCCGGGCCGACGCCGCCGGTTGCTCGGACGTGTGGCGGTCCAGCTTTGCCCGGAACCAGAAGACCGCCAGCAGGATGCCGAGGGTCGAGGCAAGATGCAGGTAGAACGGCAGGCGATACGCCTCGTGGAAATACGCCAGCTCCTGCCCGGTGCGGACCACGTCGGCGCGGAAGGTGGCGCGCACCGCCCCGAGGCTGTCCGCGCCGCTGGCACTCTTCCAGATCGGTGGCGCATCGATGTGCAGGAGATCGCGGCGTAGCGATGCCAACTGTTCCGTGGTCTGATCGTCGGCCTGCTGCAACACCGCCACCGTCCTGGCAATCTGCGATTGCAGCCGCACCACGGTCACGATGCGGGTCTCGACCGTATCCAGCAGCGCCTCGTTGCGTTGCAGGATATTGTCCACCAGCTGCAACACGGGGGTTTGGGCGTTCGCCTTCCTGGCGTCCGTCATCGTCAGCTGCCAGGTGGAGTCCCGGCGAATCAACTCGGTCTGGATGGCGGCCATCGCATCCGTCCGGTTCCCGACGGCCTGCTGCCAGGCGCGCATCTGGTCGATGCGCCGGACCCACTCGTTGTGCAGATCGGTCAGCGACCGTTTGGTGGGTTGCTCCTGCCCGGGTCGCTTCTGCAGCGCCATGACCTGGGTGATCGTGTCATGGGCGGCTTCATAGGCCGACGCCACGCGTGCGATGGTGCGGTCCGGCGCGAGGATCTGCCCGATCTCGTCGAGGCGCCCCTCGGTGGCCGCGGCTCGCGTGGGGATCTCGGGCAGCGGAACCGCTGCGGGCGCGAGGGTGTCCGCCGCCGTCGTTACGACCGGCGCGGTCTGCGCCAAGAGCGGGGAGGCCAGGCTCAGCAGCAGGAGGGTGACGGGCAGCGTGGAGTGGCGCATCCGGCTCTCGGCTACGGGGAAGGAGCGACCCTCCAAGATACGCCGGGAACCGGCGGCTGGCACCCCGGTCAGGCGCCCAGCCGGGCCAGCATCCGGTCCACCCGCTCGAGGTGGGTGACGGTCAGGGTGATGGCGCCGAACTCCTCCTCCACCTTTCCCTTGAGCAGGAAGGGCCCCTGGTCGAAGAGGACATGTCCGCGTGTCCGGTATACCTCCGGAAAGAGCACCGCCTCGACCAGGCCGTCGCCGTCGTCGAAGGTGGCGAACTGCATCGGCTCGTCGGCGGCCGTGTGCACCGGCTTGGCGGTCGTGAGCATCCCCGCCAGAATGACGCTCTGGCCCACATGCTTCGGCAGGTCGGGACTCCTGACCAGGCGGAAACGCCGCAAGCGGTCGGCGTAGAGCGCCATCGGATGGCTCGCGATGAGGAAGCCGAGGGCGGAATACTGGTCTTCGCGACAACGCTCCGCTGTGTATTCGGGAAGGCGGGGCGGCGGGGCCGCTGGGCCGAACAACAGGGGTGCATCGCCGTTCACGTTTGCCGCCCTGCTGCCCCGCTGCCCCGCTGCCTCCCTGTCCACCATCCACAGCATCATCGGGCGCGTCATCCCGTTCGCGATGCTGTCGCAGGAGCCGGCCTTGATGAGGGTGCGGAGGTCGTCGGAAGGGAGGCCCGTACGCACGCGGAGGTCCGCGAGGTCGCGATACAGTGTTCTCCGCGCTGTGCCGTCACCCCGGCGAAAGCCGGGGTCCATGTTGTTCGGCCCCGCTGCCTCGATGCCCCGTTGTTCGACCTCACCCCCTGACCCCCTCTCCATGATATGGAGAGGGGGGACGTCAACGCTACGAGCCGATGTGATGTGCTCAGCGCCGTTCGCCGACAGACTCGTAATGAATTGGAGCCCGATGCGCAGTTCGCGCCCATTGCCCGTGGTGCGGAAATCACTGGCATTCACGTCCGGCGGCAGGATGGTGATCCCCATCCGCCGCGCCTCCGCAACATACGCGAACGGGTGATAGAACCCCCCGCCGTTGGCGAGCACCGCCGCCATGAACTCCGCGGGGTAATTGGCGCGGAGGTAGCAGGCCTGCTGCGCCACCTGGATGTACGACGCCGAGTGGCCCTTGCAGAAGCTGTAGCCGGAAAAGGACATCACCATCTGCCAGACCTGCTCGGTGACGGCATCGTCCCGGCCGAGGGAGCGGGCGCCGCGAAGAAATTCCTGCGCATACGACGCCAGCAGCTTGGCGGGCCGCTTTTTCTGCAGTGACTTCCGGAGCCCGTCGGCGTCGGCCAGCGACATCCCCGCGTACGCCTGGCAGACATGCACCACGTCCTCCTGGTACACCATGATGCCGAAGGTCTCGGCCAGGGTGTCGCGCAGCACCGGGTGAAGCGGCTCGTACGGCTCGCCGTGCAGGCGCGAGAGGTATTGCCGGATGAAGCGGTTCGAGGCGGGGCGAATGATGCTGGTGTTGAGCACCAGCAGCTCGAAGCTGTCGGCGCGGGACTTGGCGCAGAGCTGCCGCGAGGCGGGGCTCTCGGTGTAGAAGACCCCCATCGTCTGCCCGGTGCGGAAGAGCGCCTTCGTGGCGGGGTCGTCGCCCGCCTCCTGCGAGGTGTAGTCGATCTGGCGGCCGGTGTTGACGCGCACCGCCTCGATCGCATCGCGGATGACGGCGAGCGAGCGGTTGCCGAGGAGGTCGATCTTGACGAGGCCCGCGTCCTCGGCGCCATCCTTCTCGAACTGGATGACGGGGACAGTCAGGTCCGGCGCGCCGTCGAGTTTCTTGACCGCGCGCTCGAGCGGCACGTGATCGGTCAGCGCGGTCGGCACGATGACCACGCCACCAGGGTGCAGCGACAGATGCCGGGGCACACCGACCAGCGGTTCCGCCTCGCGCGCAAAGCCCTGCCATGCCTTCGGCAGGTCGAGCCCCTGGAAATTCGGGTGGGTGGCGAGGAGGCTGTCGAGCGGCTCGCCCTCGTGATACCAGGGGATGCGGCGGGTCACCTCCCGGATTTCTCCCGCGGGGCGGCCGTGCACCTTGGCCACCTCGCGCAGCGCGCCGCGGAGCCGGAAGCAGTTGTGGTTGGACACCATCGCCGCCCGGGGAAAGGGATAGCGGCGGAAAACGTACGCCAGCACCCGGTCCCGCTCGTCCCAGGGGAAGTCGAGGTCGATGTCGGGGGGGTCGGTGCGCGCGGGGTTGAGGAACCGCTCGAAGAGGAGCCCGGCGCCGAGCGGCTCCACGTGGGTAATGCCGAGGCAGTAACTCACCACCGAGTTGGCGACGGAGCCGCGGCCGCAATGGGTGGGGCCGTGGGCGACGATGTCGTGCACCACCAGGAAGTAGTCCGCGAACCCCTTCATCCCGATGATGGCGAGTTCGTGCTCCAGCCGGTCCCGGGTGACGGGCGCCACGGTGCCGTAGCGCCGCTCGGCGCCGGCGTAGGCCAGCGCGCGGAGCTGCTCGAAGGCGTCGGTGCGGTCGGTCATCCGGGGCGGCACGACCCGGCCGAGGGGAATCCGCCAGCGGCAGCGGTCGGCAATCTCCTCGGCGGCGGTGAGCGCCTCGGGACAGTCGGGAAAGGCGTGGGCGAGGTCGTCCGTGTGGCGTAGCCACGCGGACGACGGCGAGGCCGCGGGGCCGCGGGGCAGGGCGGCAGGTTGCTCGAGCGCCACGAGCGTGGTGTTCTGGCCGATGGCCACGAGCAACCGGTGGCGGGCCCAGTCCTCCGGGTTGGCGAAGGCGACGGCGTTGCTAGCCACGGCGGGGAGGCCCATCCGCCGCGCGGCGGCGAGCACGCCGTGCCGTTCCCGGCCCGGCACCAGCTCGGCGTAGAGGTCGGTGGGTCCGCTCAGTGCCTGGACTCGATCGAGGAACGCCACGGAGCGGGAGAGGAGCACCAGCCCGTCACGATCAAGCGCGACCGTCTCCGCCAGCGATGCGGAGTCACTGCCCCGCAGCCCCGCGGCCCCGCTGTCGCGCCGTTTCACCTCACCCCCTGGCCCCCTCTCCATGATATGGAGAGGGGGAACGCCCGTCTCGTTTCCTGCGCTCCAGTGGATGTGCGTAATCGCCCGACACAACGCTCCCCAACCCTTCTCATCCGTCGCCAAGGCGATCGCGTCCTGGTCGCCGAACCTGAGGTGCGCGCCGAGGATGGGGCGGATCCCCGCCGACTCGGCGGCCTGCTGGAATTCGACCGCGCCGTAGACCCCGTTGGTGTCGGTGCAGGCGAGGGTACGAAAGCCGCGCGCGATGGCGGCGTCGACCAGCGCCTGTGGACTGGAGGCGCCGAAACCGAAGGAGAAGTGG
>DAOLIZ010000137.1:0-6007 GCA_035328285.1 Gemmatimonadales bacterium | reverse complement strand
CCTTGATGCCCTTGAGCAGGTTCGGATGAAGGTTCAGAGCGGCGAAAGGCACGGCATTCCTTGCTGATGGGCGCAACCGCTGGAGGCCATTCCAGAGACGGGGGCTGCCGATGCGGTCGGCGGTAGATGGGCGGCCACCGGGGGCCGCCGGGGCGAACAATAGGCCCTTGGCGGGGCGGGGACAACTCGCCACTGGCGTTTTGGAGGGGGGTCCATTACCTTCAAGGCAATCGACATAGCCTTCGGGCCCCGGGGTAGCAGAGCAGACCGGGTGATCAAACTGCCAAGAACCATCGACCCGCCCGGTGACCACACACTGGACGGGCGTTGTGTTTTCAGGACCTGGGCGGGCTCTGCCAGATGACCTGGGTGATCATCCACCGCCCGTCGATCCTGGCCAGGTGCAGGAAGTCCGTCCCCCACCACGCCACCACCTTGGCCGCCGCGACCTGGTCCAGCACCTCCAGCAGCACCACGTCGCGCGGGGCGCTGGCCGGCGTCGACCGGCCACTGGCTTTCACCTTCCGGACATATTCGAGCATCTCGGCGTAGGACATTCCCTCGCCGTGATAGGTCGAGTCGCCCCGCGGGATGTAATACCCGTACTTGACCACCGTGGGGCTGACGCTGCGGACGATCTTGGTGGAATCCCCCTCGTAGAACGCCTCGATATAGTCGCGCGCCGCGCGGGCCACGCCCTCGGCGTCGGGTGACGGGGCGACGCCGGCCTGCGCGCCGGCCGCGGCCGGCATACCGAGCCAGAGGGCGACGAGAAGTGAACGGCGGATTGTCATGACAACTCCCGGGACTGAGTGTGGGTTCACTCGTTTCTGGGGACGCGATCCGTGTCGCGGCGCTGGGCGAGCATGCGCTCGGCGAAGTCGAGCCGCTCCTGCAACTCGGCCAGCTCGTTGTGCACGTGGTCCATTTCCCCAGGCATCAGCTCCGCCTGCGCCATCTCCGTCTCGAGGAGCGCCCGCGTGGCGCGCGCCCGGAGTCGTTCCGCCCACAGCATGCAGGCCGCGCCGAGGGCCGCATGGGCAAGGGCATGGATGGGCTCGGTTTCCCGCGCGGCGAAGTAGACGGCCGCGACGTTGATCGCGGCGAGCACCTGTGCGATCGGCGTCCAGATCCTGGGATTGAATCGCATATGTCACCTCGAAACAGGGTTGCCGGCACGCACCCTACGGGCCCCGGCCGGAAATTCCGTCAACCAGCCCCTCCGGTCGGTGTTCCCCCGGGCGGCAGCGCGACCCCCTCCAGGAAGTAGGCCGCCAGTTCCGCCCGGCCTCCCAGTCCTGCCTTCTCGTACGCCGCCCCCGCATGCTGCCGGACCGTGCGCTCGCTTCGCCCGGTCCGGGCCGCGATCTCCTTGTGTCCGTGCCCCTTGAGCACCAGCAAGGCGACCTCTCGTTCCGCCGGGGTGAGTTCCCAGGCGGTGAATTGGGCGTCGATGGCCGCCCCCAGTCCGGCGAGGGCCTGTTCGGCACTCGCGCGCCAGGCGTCACGTTCCGCCCGCCGTTCGGTCAGGCTCTGGCGTAGGGCGCGGTTGCTGGCCGCCGCGCTCCCCCAGCCGCGGGCCAGCCAGAGCGCGGTGGCGAGGGAGCCGAGGACGAGGGCGACTTCATAGATGACGTGGAGGGAGAGCCACCGGGCGGGCCGGTCCAGGGCCAGGTCGATGATGCCTCCCAACCCGATGACCACCATGAGGATGGCCACGGTCCGCTTCCACTGGTGTTCGTCGCGATCGTCCATCCTGACGCCTCCGTCATTTGTCGGATTCCGAACCGGACTCCGCCTCGGCCACCACCCTCCGTCAACTGTCGGATGGTGCGGAGCGACGCCGTTCCCTATCGTGCCAGCCAACCCAAATCCGGAGGCTGACCGTGTTGCCCGATCCCCTGCACCCTGCTGTGGTTCACTTCCCCATCGTACTGATGGCATTTCTTCCCCTGGCCGCGCTAGGGGCGCTCTGGGCGGTGCGTCGCGGCGTCGCGCCGGTCCGGGCCTGGGCGGTTCCCGTGGTCATGGCTGGCGCCCTGACCCTCAGCGCCTGGGCTTCCCTGGAAACGGGGCAGGACCAGGAGGAGCGGGCGGAAGACATCGTGGGCGAGCAGCGCATCGAGACCCACGAGGAGGCCGCCGAGCGCTTCCTGATCTTCTCGGGCATCGTCTTCGCGCTCAGTGCGGCCGGGCTTGTCCGCGGGGCCGCCGGCCGGGGCATGCGGGGAGTGGCCACAGTCGCCACGCTCGGCCTGCTCGTGGCGGGCTACCAGGTCGGACACAGCGGCGGGGCGCTGGTGTACGGCGAGGGCGGCGCGCCCGGCGTGTCGCAGCTCACCGCGAATGGCGGTGAGGGCGGCGGGGCGGCCGAGCGCGACGCCCGAGGCGAACGGGACGAGGATGACTAGCGCGCCCCCCCGGCCGGCGCGCGTTCATCGGGCAGGCGCCCACACCCGCTCCGCCTGCTGCAGGTGGCGGTGCTGGTGCCGGGGGATGGCCGAGAAACCGGCGTAGATGTTGTATCGCATGCGGGCGTTGAAGGGCGAGGTCATGGTGACCTTGTCGATCGGCAGCCCGTCCGCCGAGGCAAGGAGCGCCAGCAGGGCACCCTGCCGGCGCTCGAACTCGGCGCTCACCTCCGCGGCGGGCGGGGCGCTGGCCGGCACGAACGCCGCCGCGGTCTGCACGCGGCCGCGCGAATCCGGGCCGGTCATCTTCCAGAGCGCCCAGCCGAGGAATCCCCGCCGGTACTTCCGCGACGACGCCGACTCCTTCCGGGCCCGTTCGATGCCGTCCGCCAGCAGCGGTTCGAACGCGGCCGAAGTCAGGTTCAGGTGGGCGATGCACTCCGAGACCGACCACCGGGCTGGATCGTTCCGTACGGTCCACTGATCGGCCGGGACGGCGTTCCGGAGCCGATGCAGGCGGTCGGTGGCTTCCCGCAACTCGGTGGCGATCTCCTCGAGCTGGCCGTTCACCGCCGCACGATGCCGAGCACCCGGCCGGAGTTGCACTCGAGCCGGATCAACTGGCCGTCGCGCATGCCGTAGGCCCCGCTCGGGGCAGCGTAGTCTCCGAGTCCGCTCTCGGAGCGGACCAGGACGATTTCGATTCCCGTGACCGGGTCCTGCATGGGGCTGAGGCAGCCATCGCCGGCGAGCGTGTCGGACGGGGCGATCACGTTGGCCGAGTCGCGCGGGACAAACCGAGGAGGGGCGGTGACGGGGGCGGGCTGTTCGATCACGGACTGCATCCCGCTGCCCCCGCCGCAGCCCAGGGCGAGGGCGGCGAGGAGGGCGGGCAGCAGGGGAACGGGGCGTACGCCAAGGGCGGGCATCAGTGGCCTCCGGCTGGGGTCGTGCACTTCACTCAGCTGCCGCCAGGCAGCCGTTCCTGATCTCGTCGTTGCGCCAACAGCCGCTCGGCGAAGTCGAGCCGCTCCTGCACCTCCGCCAGTTCGTGACGGATCTGGTCCATCTCGCCACGGACGGCGTCCAACTCGGCGAAGGCGCCGTCCGGCAGGGCGCCGGCGCGCACCCGCGCCTCATCGACTCGGAGCTTGGCGATCTTGTGCATGTTTGCCATCACGATCGCGACGATGGGAATCAGCATCGCCGTGATCGGGATCAGCAGGGCGAGCGTCTGCCTGTCCATGATTGCTCCCCAGGTCAGGGAAAGGGGCGGTCGATGGCGGGCGCCTGCTGCGCAAAGAACCGCGGCCCCGACTCCGTGACGTAGATGCAGTCCTCCAGCCGAATGCCGAACTCCCCGTAGATGGAAATGTTGGGCTCGTCGCTGAAGCACATCCCCGGCTGGATGATGACCTCGCTGCCCTTCACGAAGTTGGGCGCCTCGTGGCCGTCCATCCCGATCCCGTGTCCAGTGCGGTGCGGCAGTCCCGGGAGCGCATAGCCAGGGCCGAACCCGGCGTCGGTGATCACCTTGCGCGCGGCGGCATCGACCGAGCCGCAGGTGGCGCCGGGCTGGGCGGCGGCGAAGGCCGCGTCCTGGGCCCGGCGTTCGAGGTTCCAGATCTCGGTCTGCCGTGCCGTCGGCGTGCCGTACACGGTGGTGCGCGTGATGTCGGACTGGTAGCCCTGCACGGCGCAGCCGGCGTCGAGCAATACGATGTCGCCTTCCGCGAGTTTCTGGGGGCGCGAGGTGCCGTGCGGGAAGGCCGAGGCCTCCCCGAAGCCCACCAGCGCCCACGGGGAGGTTCCGCCCAGCAGGCGCATGGCGGTCGTCATGTTCTCGGAGAGGTCGTATTGGCTCATGCCTGCCTCGAGCGTGGCGAACGCGGCGCCAAACGCGGCGACGGTGATGTCGCTGGCCCGCTGCATCAGCGCCAGTTCCGCCGGTGACTTGATGGACCGGCAGCCGACCGTCACGGGATCGGCGTTCCGGTAAGTGGCCGCCGGCGCCTCCGTCTGCACGCCGTTGCTGATGAAGTACCGCGTCTCCGCCTCCACGCCAATGGTGCCGGTGGCCAGTCCCCGGTCCCGGAGGATCCCGGCGATGACGGCGTAGGGGCTCTCGTCTTCCTGCCACACCCGCACCTCGGCGCCGGCGGGAATGCTCTCCCGGGCCCGGGCCTCCTCGAACCCCGGGCAGACGAACGCCATCTCGCCCTCCGCCGGGAGGAGCGCCACGAACGGCCGCTCCGACTGCCCCCACCGGACCTTGGTGAAGTACGTCATGTTGGTGCCGGGCTCAAGCAGGATGGCGCCGACCCCCTGCGCCACCATGAGCTGCCGTGCCCGCTCGATCCGGCGTTCGCGCTCGGCGGCGGTGATCGGTTGGACGCCGTCGAGCATCGGCTTCAGCGAGGCCAGCTGCGGCGGGAGATGGCAGGGGTCGGTGACCGGAGCCGGGGAGGCGCCGTCCGCCGCCGCGCTGTCAGGGCGGTAGGCCGAGCCGGCGATCATTCCGGCGAGCAGACCGGTGAACTGTCGGCGATCAAGGGACATGTGGCAAGGGCTCCGGGCAGGGAGAGGATCGGGGTCGTGCCGTGATGCCTGTGAGAATACTGCGGGGGCGGGCCCGGGGGGAGTCCCGGCGCACGCCGGTGGTGCGGCGGCCCCGCCCCGGCGTGACACCGGGGCGGGGAGGTGGATCAACTCGCCTGGCGGCCCTCGCTCGGACCCCACCAGTTGTCGGCGCGGCGGCGCTTGCCCCGGATGTTGGGCACCGCCACGGTGACGGGTTCGATCACCTCATCCCCGAACGCGTTCTCCTCCGCCCAGGCCCGAAGCAGCTCGTCGGTCTCCTCGGGTGGCTGGTCCGGGTTCCTCGGCATGACGGCCCAGCGCCGCCCGGCGCGCATCAGGTACCACATCTCCGGCTCGGCCTCGGCGTCGTGTCGGGGGTCCGCCGGATGCGCCTCGTACGAGACGAAGTGCAATTCCCGGTCGCGGACCGTGATATGGCGCTGCTGCGGCTTGTAAAGCGACATGAACTCCCCCGGCGAGGATGGACAGGCGGACCGGAGGCAGAGTTGGGGCTTGGGGCCACCACCGGCCACAGCGATCGTGGCGAAGGTGAAATCTAACCCCGCGGACCGCCGATCGCCGATCTGCCCCGGAAATCGCCTAGGGCGCGAAGAAATTGATGTACGTGGTGATGATGAGCGCGTTGGTGAAGTCGATGAAGAAGGCTCCCACCATCGGGACGACCAGGAAGGCCCGCGGCGCGGCCCCGAACCGCTCCACCAGCGACTCCATGTTGGCCACGGCGTTGGGCGTGGCGCCCAGCCCGAAACCGCAGTGCCCGCTCGCCATGACCGCCGCGTCGTAGTCGCGGCCCATCACGCGGAAGGTGACCCACCAGGCGAACATCGCCACGACCGCCACCTGCACCGTCACGATGACGAGCATCGGCAGTGCGAGATTCAACAGTTCCCACAGTTTCAGCGACATCAGCGCCATCGTCAGGAAGAGCGACAACGCGATCGTGCCCAGGTCGTCGACCACGCGCTCCTCGATCTGCAGCCATCCGCTCGCGTCGG
>DAOLIZ010000136.1:0-6032 GCA_035328285.1 Gemmatimonadales bacterium | reverse complement strand
TGGGGCATGCGGGAATTCGGGATCAGCACGGTGGATGGGCACCGCATCATGTTCGGGCAGGAGCTGCCGGAGTCCGGTGCGTAAGCAGGCGCATCGGTCCGTGCCAAAATGGAAAGGAGACAGCGCATGAACGTCCTGTTGTGGGTCCTGCAGGGCCTCGCCGCCCTGGTCTATGGGGCATCGGGCGTGATGAAGGTCTTCCTGTTCGACCGGGTCAGCGGGGATGTCCCGTCCTTCGGCGCGTTGCCGCGAGAGGCCTGGACGGCCCTGGGCATCCTCGAGTTAGTATGCGTGGTCGGGCTGATCGTGCCCGCCGCGCTTCGCTGGCACCCGCGGCTGACCGTCCTTGCCGCCGCGATTCTCGCGGTCGAGAGCCTGGTGTTCATCTGGGTCCACGTCCAGTACCGCGAGGTCCCACCGATGATCGTGAGCGGCGCCCTGGGATTCCTCATGGCGTTCGTGGCCTACGGCAGGTCGGTCCTGGCGCCGCTGCGCTGACGGGAGAACAGTGCCCAAAATACCTCCCTGATCCTGCTGGCATGCCGTGCGGCACTCTTCCCCGACCTCCAAATTGAACCGCGTTATCTTTGTTATTCCGCAAGCAAGGAGCGCTGATGCATTGGGACCTGGTCATTCCGGTCCTCTATCTCGCCGTCGTTGCCTGGATCGGGGTCCGTGTCAGCACCGGCACCCAGAACGCCGAATCGCTCTTCCTCGGTGGCCGCAGCCTCGGGTTCGGGGTGGTCGGCACCTCGCTGTTCGCCTCCAACGTCTCGAGCACCACCCTCATCGGCCTCGCCGGCGCCGCCTATGCCACCGGCCTGGCGGTGGCCAGCTATGAGTGGATGGCGGCGCTCGCGCTGCTCTTCGCCGCCGTCTTCCTCATCCCGATCTACTTGCGCGGGCGCATCCTGACGATTCCCGACTATGTCGAGCGGCGCTTCGACCGGCGGGCCCGCCTCTACGTCGCCGGGCTGATGATCGTCCTGTCGCTGGTGGTGGACACCGCCGGGTCCCTCTACGCCGGGGCCCTCGTCCTCACGGTGTTCATCCCGGGCCTTCCCCTTTGGCCGACGCTGATCGGCCTCGGGGTGTTCGTCGGCCTGTACACCGCCGCCGGCGGGCTCAAGGCGGTGATGCTCACCGACGCCCTGCAGGCGCTCGTCCTCATCATCGGCTCGATCACCCTGACGGTGCTCACCTTCGCGGAGTTCAACTTCAGCTGGGCCGCCGTGACAGCCGCGGTGCCTGCGGGGCACCTCCACATGATCCGCCCCGCGAGCGATCCCGAGCTGCCCTGGCCCGGCCTGCTGCTCGGCCTGCCAATCCTCGGTCTGTACTATTGGACCACCAACCAGTACATCTCGCAGCGCTTCCTGGCCGCCAGGAACGTGGATCACGCCCGCTGGGGCGCCGTGCTCGCCGCGGGCCTCAAGCTCCTGCCGCTGTTCATCATGGTGCTCCCCGGCGCCATGGCGCTCGGACTGATGCCGGGCCTCGACCGCCCCGACGAGGTCTTCCCGGTCCTGGTGCGCGACTTCCTCCCGGTCGGGGCCCGCGGCCTCATGATCGCCGCGATCATGGCCGCCATCATGTCCACCATCGACAGCACGCTGAACGCGAGCTCCGCGATCGCCGTGTACGACATCGCCGCGCTCGACAAGAAGTCGGTTCCCCCGCGGCGCCTGCTCTGGATCGCGCGACTGACCACCCTCGGCTTCATGGCGCTGGCGATCGCCTGGGCGCCGCTCATCGAGCGCTTCCCGGGCATCTTCGCCTACCTGCAGGAAGTCTTCGCCTACGCCGTGCCGCCCGTGGCGGCCATCTACCTCGGCGGGGTGTTCTGGCGCGGCGCACAGCGGACGGCCGGATTCTGGGCCCTGCTGGTGGGCCATGCGTGCGGGCTGGCGCTCTTCGTGGGATCCAAGGCGGGCTGGTGGCCGCTGCACTTCACGGTCAACGCGTTCGTGCTCTTCGTGGTGAGCCTGGTGACCCTGGTCGTGACCTCGCGCGCCGCCCGCACGCGCGCGGTACCCGACCCGATGACCCTGTGGGCCCCGGCGCTCTCGCGCGTGGAGCCGGGCACGGGAGTGCTCCGGGACTACCGGGTCTGGTCGGCGCTCGTGGTGCTGGGCGTGGCGGGCAGCGTGGTGCTGTTCCTCTAGAGGCGGGGCGGCGCGCCTAGTGCTCCACCCCAAACCGCTCGAGCATCGTCCCCGTCCACCAGCCGAGGTCATGCGCGCGGGTCGCCTCCCAGAGCCGGCCCATCCGGTCGACCTCCTCTTCCCGGGACATGTCCAGCGCCTCGTCGATGGCGGCATCCATCGAGCGCGCGGAGTAGGGATGCACCAGGATCGAGTCGCCGAGCTCGACCGCCGCCCCGGTGAATTCGGAGAGGATCAGCTTCCCTTCCCGTCCCTCCTTGGCCGCGATGAACTCCTTGGCCACCAGGTTGAGTCCGTCGCGCAGCGGCGTGATCCAGCAGATGTGCGCGGCCCGGTACCAGCTCATCAGCTCCTCGAAATCCATCGGCTGCGCAAAGAGAACCACCGGGATCCAGTCGAGCCTGGAGAACCTGCCGTTGATGGCGCCCACCCGCTGCTCGATCTCCGCCTGGATCTCGTCGTACACCTGCATGCCCGGCGCCGGGGGGACGCAGACCAGGAAGAGTCTCACGGTTCCCGCCAGCCCCGGCCGGCGCTCCAGGAGGCGCCGGTAGGCGTCGAGCAGCTCCACCGTGCCCTTGGTGTAGTCCACGCGGCTCACGGCGAACAGGATGGTCTCCACGCCGGACTGCTCGCGAATGGCCCTGGTCCGCGCCAGCGCCGCGGGAGACCGGACCGTCTCCACGATCTTCGGGACCGCCACGCCGAGGGGCACGACATCCACCCACACCCGCCGGCCATGCCACCGGAGTTCGCCCACCACGGTGCTCTCCTGGAGCGCCCACCCCTCGGGGCGGAGGCGTTCATGGACCGGCTGGCGGCCGGCCGTGGTCGCCCCCCCGAAGGCACGCGCCACCGCGGCGAAGTTTTCGGCGTAGCGCGGGATGTGGAACCCGACACGGTCACAGTTGAGCAGACTGGCCGCGATCTCGGTCCGCCACGGCAGCACCCCGAAGATGTCGGACGAGGGGAAGGGCGTGTGATGGAAGAAGCAAATCGTCAGGTCGGGGCGCTGCTCGCGGATGAGCTTGGGCACCAGCCAGAGGTTGTAGTCGTGCACCCAGACCACCGCGCCCTCGCTCGCGACCTCGCACGTGGCGTTGGCAAAGAGCCGGTTGACCTCGCGGAACGTGGCCCAGTCCGCCGCGTCATAGTCGAACTTGTCGACGAAGCTGTGGAGGATGGGCCAGAGTGCGGCCTTTGAGGTCACCTTGTAGAACGAGTTCACCTGCTCCCGGGTGAGCCCGAGCTGGGCGACGTCATAGCGCTCGCCGGCAAATTCCACCGGCTCGCGAGACAGCACCGTGCCCGCGCGGGCCTCCTCCACGGTGGTCCATGCCACCCACGTGCCCCGGTCGAAATACTGGAAGAACCCGCGCAGCGTCGGCACGATGCCGTTCGGGCTTCGGTGGCTGCGCAGCACCTCCTTGCCGTCCACGACGGCCCGCTCGAACGGCTGGCGGTGATAGACGACGACGAGTTCAGACATGTGGCACCTCCACGCCGTGGTGGGCCAGCGCCTCGAGAATCCCCTCGGCGCCGAGACCCCTGGCACGGTAGATCCGGTCGCTGGCCGGGAGTCGGGCCAGGAGGCCGGGTTCGGCGTTGCCGACGACCACCGCGGGCAGCCCGCAGGTGATCATCGCGAGATCGTTCAGGGTGTCGCCGGCCACCAGCACCGCCTCCTCCGGGACCCCCCATTCCTTCATCAGCCGCCGGAGAGTGCTCCCCTTGTCGACCCCCCTGGGCAGCACGTCGAAAAACCTGCCGTCGGAGACGAGCCCGCTACATCCCAGCGCCTCGGCCCGCGCGAGGGCCGGCGGCAATACGGCCGGCGTGTCATAGTAGTACGACACGCGGTTGGGGCCGAAGTATTCCTGCAGGCGGAGCCCCGGCATGCCCGCGAACGCGGCGCGTACCGCTGCGCTGCGCCCCCCCCACCGCTGCCGGATGTCCTCCAGCAGCGCCCCCTCGTAGGGTGTGCCGTCGGCGTGGGCGATGTAGGAGCCGACATCACAGATCATGGCGTCGGGTCGCGGGAGGACGCCATCCGCCACCAGCGCCGTCACGCTGCGGCTCGACCGTCCGGTGACGAACAGGAGCGTCCGCGCCGGGTCGTCGCGAAAGTGGCGCGTCAGGGCCTCCCGGGCCGCGTCCGAGCCGCCCAGGAAGGTGCCGTCGAGATCCGTCGCCAGGACCCGCATCAGGCCCGGATCGTCAGCGCCCGCTTGGAGCGGACGTCGCTGTACCGGATCGTGGCCTTCTTGAACAGCAGGTCCACGAACAGCAGGGCATGGTGCTCGCCGTGCCTCCACTGCATCGCCACGCTGGTATCGCTGGAGGAATGCAGGTGGAAGGTCCCCTGGAAGGCCGGATGCGTGCTCCGGAATTCCATCAGGCGCTGGAGGCGCTTGACCATCGGGGTGCGCACCGCGGCCTCCACCTGCTCCGGTGTATAGGCATGCCGGTTGATGTCCCGTGGATCGCCCGTCTCCTCGGCCCGCTCGACCTCGTTGGTCCCGCCCAGCCAGCCGACGTAGTACACCTGCGGGATCCCCGGCGCGAAGAGCTGGATGGCGCGCGCGGCCACGTTGGCGTCCTCGTTCTGCTTCAGGGCGTCGAAGAAGGTGCAGGTCAGCTGGTAGATGGCCCCCACGCTGTAGACGTTGGCCGCCGAACGGCGGAGGATCGGGTCCGCGGAGCGCTGGGACACGTTGTCGATGAGATGCTGGGTCTTGTCCGCCGGCAGGATGCCTTCCACGTCGGGAATGCAGATGCCGTCGTGCGTGTCGAGCACCGTGATCTGGTTGCGGGGGCACATGCGGAGCCAGGGCTTCAGGTACCGGCTGTCGCCGTCGAGCAGGGCGTGCAGGACCAGCGGCGGCAGCGCGAAGCCGTAGGGACGC
Source organism: Gemmatimonadales bacterium (assembly GCA_035328285.1). GTDB lineage: Bacteria > Gemmatimonadota > Gemmatimonadetes > Gemmatimonadales > GWC2-71-9 > SPDF01. The sequence continues at coordinate 961 of DAOLIZ010000136.1, read as the reverse complement.
ATCCCGTGCAGCGCGATGGCATACTGGAAGCTGGGATGGTCGTGGACCTCGGGGAGCGTATCGGCTCCGTGCGCCACCGCCGCGCGATGCACCCACTGCAGGATCTCGTACACGTCCGGCTCCACCAGGAAGCAGCTGGTGCCGATGCGCTTGGTGGTATAGCCGAAGGCGTCGAGCCGGAAGAGCTTCGCGCCTCGGGCCGTGAGGAACGCGATGTAGTCCTCCATCAGCGCATACGTGCGGGGCGACTCGTAGTTCAGGTCGATCTGCCGCTCGGTGAAGGTGGTCCAGACCCGGTGCGTCGTGCCGTCGGGCAGCACGACCTCGCGGAAGGGTTCCTTCTCCTTCCGGATGTGAATCTTGGCCAGGTCGTCCGGGGTGATCTCGCCGAGCTGGTCCACGTGGACGAAGAGGTCGGCGTACTCCGACTCCATGCCCCTGGCCAGGAAGTCCTGGAACTCGGCGGACTGGTCGGAGATGTGGTTGACGGTGAGGTCGAGACAGAGGTCGAACCTGGCGGCGATGCGCTCGACGTCCTCCCAGGTGCCAAACGCGGGGTCCACTTCCTTGTGCGTCAGCGGGGAGAAACCACCATCGGCGTTCGAGGGGTAGAGGGGGAGGATATGGACCCCGCCCACGGCCGTGGCAAGATGGGTCTCGAGAATATCACCGAGGGCGGCCAGGTTGCCGCCCAGGCGGTGTGGATACGTGATCAACTGCACCTGGTTGCGCAGGGTCATGAGGTCTCCGGTGTGGTCGGGACCGCGGGGGCCTCCGGTTTAGGGATATTCGGAAGGTAATCGGGTGCCCGAGTGTACCCGGCCCACCCGCCGCATCCACGCTTGCCCGCTCTCGTACGTGGGGCCATCCTTCCCTTTGGCTCTGTCCGAACGCCCCGGCCGGCGCCCTGAGCCTCGCACCGGTCGCCTCCTCGAGCAGGGTTCCCTGAACCAGGGCGTTC
>DAOLIZ010000135.1:2989-6094 GCA_035328285.1 Gemmatimonadales bacterium | reverse complement strand
CGAGTTCGCCGGCGGTCAGCCGTTCCAGGCCGGGAGCGGTCACGGCGTAGCAGGAATGCATCGATCGAATGGTAGCGGCAGAGACGGGGCACTAGTAGTATTTCAGCATTCACCCCGTTACCACCCCTGAGGGGCAGGACCATGCCGTTCCAGCGCCGTCGCATTCCCGCCGTGGTTGCCTTCCTGGCGACACTCGCCGTCGCACCGCTCACCGCCCAGACCGCTGCCACCCCGGCCGAGACGGGGTGGCCCAGGCAGTTCTTCTACCAGGGTGACAGCATCACCGTCTACCAGCCGCAGGTCGACGCCTGGCAGGACAACCTGATCCGGGCACACGCCGCCGTCGCCATCAAGGCGCCCGGCATGGCCGAGCCGACCTTCGGGGTGATGCACATGCAGGGCGTCACGGCCGTCAACAAGGACACCCGCCTGGTCGACATCACCGATGTCGCAGTGACCAGCGCCAAGTTTCCGATGGCCGGCGCCCAGGAGGCCGGATTCTCGGCGGCGCTGACGCTGGTGCTGCCGGTGAGCTTCGACAACGTGTCGCTGGACCGGCTCGAACTCAGCCTGGCCGCCGAACAGGACCAGCAGAAGGCCAAGACGGTCCCCATCCAGAATGACCCGCCCAACATCATCTTCTCCGCCCAGCCGAGCATCCTGGTCAGCATCGACGGGGCGCCGAAGTACGTCGCGGTGACCGGGCAGCCGGTGATGCGGGTGGTGAACACCTCCGTCTTCCTGGCGCGGGACAACAACGACGCCTACTGGCTCCATGTGTACGACGGCTTCATGACCGCCACCGCGCTCGCGGGGCCGTGGACCGTGGCCAAGAAGGTCCCCTCCGCGGTGCAGACGGCGGCGCAGGCGGCCGCCAAGGCCGGGCAGGTGGACATGCTGACCGGCGCGGCCACCGACTCCACCCCGAAGCCGACACTCAAGAATACGACGCCGCCCGCCATCTACGTGGCGACCTCACCGACCGAACTGATCATCACGGACGGGCCGCCGAATTACGAGGCCATTCCCGGCACCAGCCTCCTGTACGTGTCGAACACGAACATGGACGTGTTCGAGGAGGTCAACACCCAGACCGCGTACGTCCTGCTCTCCGGCCGCTGGTTCAGCGCGCCGTCCATCCAGGGACCGTGGACCTTCGTCCCCGCCGACAGCCTGCCGGGTGAATTCGCACAGATCCCGTACGACAGCCCGATGGAAAACGTGCTGGCCTCGGTGCCGGGCACGCCGCAGGCCCAGGAGGCGGTGATCGAGAACGGCATCCCCCAGACGGCGACCGTCTACCGCGATTCGGCGCATCTCGATCAGCCGACGTACGACGGCGGGACGCCGACGCTGGAGCCGATTCCGGACACTCCCCTGCACTACGTGGTCAATACGGGCACGCCGGTGATCATGGTCAGCGCCAGTTCGTGGTATGCGCTGCAGAGCGGGATCTGGTTCACCGCAGCGTCGGCGAACGGCCCGTGGACGGTGGCCACCTCCGTCCCGGCGACGATCTATTCGATCCCGACCAGCTCCCCGCTCTACTACGTGACCTACGTGAAGGTGTACGGCGCCACCAGCACCGTGGTGTACGTCGGGTACACCCCCGGGTACTACGGGGCGTACCTGACTCCCTACGGCACGGTCGTCTACGGCACCGGCTATGTGTACCCCGCGTACGTCGGCACCGTGTACTACCCGCCGCCCGCAACCTACGGCTATGGCGCCACCATGACCTACACGCCGTACGCCGGCTGGGCCTTTGCGTTCGCCCTCGGCTATGCTGCCGGCTCCTCGTACTACCACTATGGCTACGCGCCGATGCCGTACTACGGGGCGTACTCCCCCTACCACGGGTACGCCTACGGTCCCCATGGGAGCGCCGCGTACTACGGCCCGGGTGGTTGGGCCGGCACCACTGGCAATGTCTACCACCAGTACGGCTCGACGAGCGCGGTAAGCCGCAGCTCCGGCGGCTACAACGCCTGGACCGGCAACGGCTACGCGCACCAGACCGAACAGTCCTACAACTCGATGACCGGCACCTCCACGATCGGGGCGCGCAACACCGAAGCCAACGCCTACACCGGCAATTATGCCTCGCAGAGCGCCGGCGCCGCCTACAACAACAAGACCGGCGCGTCCGCGGTCGGCGTGCACACCACACAGGGGAACGCCTACACCGGCCAGCAGGTCTCGGCCACCAAGGGCGCCGTGTACAACCCGAACACCGGCAAGACAGAGTCAGTCGGCGCGATGGGCTCCGACGGCAACTACGTGGCGCACGCCGGCAATAACGTGTACGCCGAAGACAACGGCAACGTCTACAAGAGCACGCCGAGCGGCTGGCAGCAGCCGTCGGCCAGCGGCGGGTGGCAAAACGCCAACATGAGCGACGCGCAGCAACAGCAGGCGAACAGCTGGGCGAATGCGCGCGGCGCCGGCGACACCCGGGCCGCGAGCAGCGGCAACTTCAACCGGGGATTCGGCGGGGGCGGTGGTTTTGGCGGGGGTGGTGGGCGGCGGCGGTGATCCCAGGAAATCGACTTCAACCAATCACGACGAGCAGACCATGAGCATCCTCACGCGTATCGCATCAATGGTCACCCTGACCGCTTGCATCACGGCCGTCGCTTCCGCGCAGACACCGGCCGACGAGGCCACCGCGGGCAATGTCACCGGGCTGGCCAAGCAACTCGGCCTGTACGTATTCCCGGCCAAGGGGCAGAGCACCACACAACAGACCAATGACGAGGCGGCCTGCTACAACTGGGCGGTGGAGCAGACCGGGATCAACCCGATGGCGCCGGCGCCCAACGCCGATTCCGCCGCCAAGGTGTATGCGGAAAAGATGAACGCCGCAACCCAGGGTGCGGCCGTGGTGGGCGGGGCCAAGGGCGCCGCGGCCGGCACTGCCATCGGGGCCATTGCCGGGAACACCGGCGAGGGGGCGGCCATCGGAGCCGTGATCGGCGGGCTGGCCGGCCGACGGGCCCGCAAGGAGGCCGAGCAGGAGGCCCAGGTGGCTGGCGCGCAGGCCGCGCAGAACAAGGAAAAGCAGAACATGGCGACGTTCAGCCGCGCCATGACGGCCTGCCTGAC
>DAOLIZ010000135.1:0-2889 GCA_035328285.1 Gemmatimonadales bacterium | reverse complement strand
AGGGGGGCGCCGTCTGGCGCCCCCCTCGTGTTTCCCGTAACTTCCCAGTCTCTATCTCCCCCCTCGCGACGAGCTGATGACCGACACACACGACAGACTAACTGCCGCGCTGGCCGGACGCTATCGCATCATCCGGGAACTCGGCCAGGGCGGGATGGCCACCGTCTATCTCGCCGAGGACCTGAAGCACCACCGCCAGGTGGCCATCAAGGTCCTGCGCCCCGAGCTGGCGGCCACCCTCGGCCCCGACCGGTTTGCCCGGGAAATCGAAGTCGCAGCCCGCCTGCAGCACCCGCACATTCTCGGCCTCCTCGATTCCGGCGACGCCGAGGGCTTCTTCTACTATGTCATGCCCTACGTCGAGGGCGAGACGCTCCGGGACCGTCTTGCGCGGACCGGCGAGCTCCCGGTGCCCGACGCCGTCCGCCTCCTCAGCGAAATCGCGGAAGCGCTGGCGGTGGCGCATCGCACCGGCGTCGTCCATCGGGATATCAAGCCCGAAAACGTGATGCTCTCCGGCCGCCATGCGATGGTCATGGACTTCGGCGTGGCGAAGGCCGTCACCGAGGCCTCCGGGAGCCAGCAGCTCACCAGCGCCGGCGTCGCACTCGGCACCCCCGCCTACATGGCACCCGAGCAGGCAACCGCCGACCCCCAGATGGATGCACGGGTGGACATCTATGCCCTCGGCGTGCTGGGCTACGAGATGCTCACGGGGCACCAGCCCTTTCCCGGACTCAATCCGCAGCAAACGCTGGCCGCGCATGTGACCCAGACGCCGGTGCCGGTGGGGCAGCAGCGCGCCGGACTGGCACCCGCGCTCGAAGCCGCCGTGATGCGCTGCCTGGCCAAGCGGCCCGCTGATCGATTCCAGACCGCCGACGAACTGGTGGCCGCGCTCGAGCCGCTGGCGATGCCGAGTGGCGGCGTCACCCCGACCCACACCCAGCCGGTGAAGGCAGTCGCCACAGGTGGAACCGGCAAGTCAGTGCGGACCTACGCCATTGCCGGGGCGGTGGTGGTTGCCGCGGTGGCGCTATTCATGTGGAAGCCGTGGGCGGGATCGGGCGGCCAGCCGCTCGACGCCAATGTCGTGGCAGTGCTGCCCTTCCGGGTGGCGGGCGCCGACCAGAGCGTGCAGTACCTCCGCCAGGGGATGGTGGACCTGCTGCAGGCCAAGCTGACCGGCGAAGGCGGCCCTCGAGCCGCCGATACCCGCTCGGTGCTGGCGGCGGTGCGCGACGCCGGCGGCAGCGACACCGACGACCTCCCCGGCGATGCGGTGAACCGCGTTGCCCGGAAGATCGGCGCGGGGCGCGTGCTGCAGGGCAGCATCGTCGGGCCGCCGGATCATCTCGTCATCAGCGCCTCGCTGGTGGCGATGCCGAGCGGCCGGACCGTAGCCCAGACGACCGTGGATGGTCCGAAGGACAGTCTCTTCGTGCTGGTGGACCGGCTCACCGCCCAGCTCCTGGCGCTCGGTGCCGGCGCCACGTCGAACCAGCTGAGCGCCCTCACTACCACCAACCTCGACGCCCTCCGCGCCTACCTCGACGGCGTGACCGCCTACCGCCGCGCCGCCTTCGAGAAGTCCACGCCGCTGCTGGAGCGCGCCGTCCAGCTGGACTCGACCTTCGCCCTCGCGCTCTCCGCCCTGATCGAGTCCGATGGATGGCATCCTGCGGCGGGAAACATGAACCGGGTGCGGCAGCTCGCGTGGCAGTACCGCGACCGGCTGAATCCGCAGGACCAGGCCTTCTTGACCCTCCGGCTCGGCTCGATGTATCCGCGGCAAACGCCGTGGCAGGTCCAGATCGCCGACGCCGAGAAGGCGGCCCAGGCGATGCCGGAGAGCGCCGACGCCTGGTACTGGCTGGGCGACGGGCTCTTCCACGGCGGACGACTGGCCGACATTCCGGATCCCGAGGCCCGTGCACGGCAGGCGTTCGAGAAGGCGTTCGACCTCGATTCCCTCTACGGCGGCCCGATCACCCACCTGGCGCGGCTCAACTTCGTCACTGGCGACACCGCCGCGCAGCGGCTCTGGGCGCGCCGGCAGGTCGCGCTCGATTCCACCGCCGAGAGCGTCCCGCTCGTCCGGTGGGACCTGCTGCAGTCGTCCAGGGACGCGGCAGGCGTCAAGGCGTTCCTGGCCGCCCTTCCCTCCCAGCCGATCGATGTCGCCCGGGCAATCCTGTTCCAGAACCCCAGGGACAGCGTCACGATCACCCACCAGCCCGAGCTGCTCGACGTCGTCCACCAGCTGGCCACCAACCGCGCCGAGCGCAATGACATGGCGTTCAGCCGGTGGTTCTACCTGCTCAACGGAGGCAAGCCGAACGAGGCGGACCGCTGGCTGGACACGCTGCGCACCATCAATCCGGGCGGCGCGACCCTGCAGTCGGTGCTCGGCGCGATCTGGTACGGCGGGAATACGCCGGATTCGGCGACGCTGGCAACCAATCCGGGCGCGCGCAACGCGCTCCGGCTCTCGCAGGGCGATCTCTCGGTGGCCCCGGCGGTGCTGAAGGAGGCCCGGGAGGCCGCCGCCAAGGACACTCTGCAGGGGTTCTGGTACCACTGGGCGCCCCTCATCGAGGCATGGGTCGCTGTCGAAGAGGGCAGGCCCGACGCCGACCGCCTCCTGGACGTCGCCGACTCCCTCTGGCGTGGCCGGGAGGGCTTCAGCGCAATCGCCTCGATCCAGCTGGCCCGACTGTACGAGAAGCAGGGGCGTACCGACCGGGCGCTCCGGGCGGTGCGGCGGCGGTACAGCCCCAACGGCGAGCCCGAACCGCCGGGGCTGGCGGAGGCGTACCGGCTCGAGGGGCAATACGCCGCGAAACTCGGCGACCGCGCCGACGCCATCCGCGCCTACCGGAACTACCT
>DAOLIZ010000134.1:0-6095 GCA_035328285.1 Gemmatimonadales bacterium | reverse complement strand
TTGTCGGACCGGAAGAAGGAGCCCCGGAACATCCCGGCGGAATCCTCGGTCACGCGGAGGCCCTCCAGGCGCGCGGCGGCCTGCATCGCGCCGAGCAGCGACGACTGATCGGAGCCGGTGGCGGCGATGTCCCGCGCGCGGCCGAAGAGGTTGGCGCCGTCGAAATTGAGCATCGCCGCCACGTTGCGGAGGGGCATGAAGGGACGGTTGATCATCGCCTGGGAGCCGAGGAGCCCCGACTCCTCGCCGCCGAACGCCGCGAACACGATGGAACGCTTGCCCGCGAACTCGGTCCGGTTCATCGCCTCGGCGATGGCGAGCATTTCCCCGACGCCGGCCGCGTTGTCCCGTGCTCCGTTGTAGATCGAGTCGCCGTCGACCGGCTTGCCGACGCCGAGATGGTCATAGTGCGCCCCGAGCACCACCACTTCGGCGGCCAGCGGTCCGCCGGTGCCCGGCAGGCGTCCGAGGACGTTGTAGGTGGCGGTCCGCGTCATCGGGGCGCGCACGGAGGCCACCACGCGGGTCGGGAGCTCGTAGCCGACGAATCCCTTCCTCCCCGCCCGGCTCATCTCCTCGGAGAGTTCCTTGCCTGCTCCCTTGAATGCATTCGCCATGGCGGCCTGCTGGACCCACCCAGCCACCAGCAGCGAGGTCGGCGCGGTCTCCAGCCGGACCTGCAGGCCGCTGGAACTCCCTTCGACGACCGCCCACGGATAGGTCGCGCTCTCGGTGGTGTGGATCAGGAGGACGCCGGCCGCGCCCTGGCGCGCCGCTTCCTCGTACTTGTAGGTCCAGCGCGCGTAGTACGTCAGCACCTTCCCCTTGAACGTCGTCGAATCGTGGAGACCCGGATCGTTGACCATCACGGCCACGACCTTCCCCTTCACATCGAGCCCGGCGTAGTCGTCCCACCCGTATTCCGGCGCCACGATGCCATACCCGACGAACACCAGCGGGGCGTCGATGGTCACCAGGGAGTCCCAGCGCATCGGTCCCAGGACAAAGTCCGTCGGGTAGGCCAGCTCGGCGGCGCCGAGGGCGAGCGTCGGCTCCGGGGTGAAGGAAACGACCGGCACCTTGAAGAAATAGGTGCTGTCGTCGCCCGCCGGTTCGAGGCCGAGCCGGATGAACTGCGCGGCGATATAGCGCGCGGCGAGGTCGCCGCCGCGGGTGCCGGCGCCGCGCCCTTCCAGGGCGTCGCTGGCGAGGAAGTCGATGTGGGCGCGGATGACGTCGGCCGACACCGCCCGCGCGGCCTTGTCCACCGCCGTCTGCGCCTGCGCGGCCCCCGCGGGGACGAGGAAAAGGGACGCAAGGAGCACGGTCAATCGTCGCATGGAATCCACGTGGGTTGGAGATGGGAAGGGCCGGTCCGCGACCTGGAGGGCGCGCCGGTCGCGGTTACGGTTGGTCGCATTCCAGCAGGTAGATCGTGCCGCGGCTGGTCGAGCTCGACTCGCTGGTCAGCAGCAGCCGGCGCGCGTCCAGCCAGGTGACCCCCTCGCCCTGCGGCTCGACGAGGCCGAAGAGGCACTCCCGCCCCTCGTCCGGGGTGAGGCGTCCTCCCGGCCCGACCCGGAAGAAGAAGACGGCGGAGTAGGTGCGGACCGCCACGCGCTGGCCATCCGGCGAGAGTGCCGCATCGCTCACCCAGTGCCCGATGCTGATGTCGGGCGTAATGGGGAGCGAGTCCACGAACTCGGGCACGGCGGCGCCGCCGGCGTCCCAGGCGGCCGCAGGGAGACGGAAGAGGAGAATCCCCTTGGACCGCCCCTTGGAGACGAAATAGATGTCCCCGGAGGCGTCGGCATAGATGGCCTCGATGTCGTGCGGCCCGTCCGGATAGGTGAGGCGCAGCGTATCGGCCGGCGCGGTCACACCCAGTTCCCCCGGCTGCAGGCTTGCGAGCTGCGGTTCGGGCACGCGGTACAGCATGACGCTGGGCCGGGTCTCCGGGTTGTCGCCGATGTCCCCCACGATCAGGCAGGTGCCGGCCGGGCAGGGGGAGAGGGTGAGCGTCTCCCAGTCGAAGTTGTTCGCCCCGGCGACCCGAAAGGTGCCGAGCGCCCCGCCCGCGGTATCGAAGGCAAAGAGCCACGGCGCGTTGCCGGAATCGTTCAGGGTCCAGATGACCCCCGGCTGGGTGCGGCTCGCGGCCGCCGCGGAGGCCTCCGTCAGTGCGGTGTCCGCAAAGGTGCCCAGCTGCACGAGGCGGGTGGGCGGGGCGGGCTTCCAGGGCGACTGGGCGGCGGCTGGTGCCGCCACGAGGGCGGCGAGGATCAGGGGGGGGAGGCGGCGCATGGCTGTATTCTACTCCGCCATCTTCCCTTCGCAAACAATCCTTGCTCCCGCCCACCCGCACGGGCATTTTGAAGCAACCAGGAGAATGCCCGCCCATGCTCGAAAGCCTCAAGTCCCGCCCGATCACGAAGCTGCCTGACGCCATCACCTTCGATGGCCGCATCCTCTACCTGACCGTGGACCCGGCGCTGGTCCGCAGCCAGCTCGACGGCACCGACCTCGACTGGACACCGGCGATCCCGCTCCGCGACGACATCTCGACCGACGAGATCACCCCGGCCTACATCTGCTACTACTACGACCAGACCCTGGGGGACTTCCCCTACCTCGGCCTGAAGTGCGGCGACGAGTTCCCGATCACCCGCGGGTCGGTGCGCCAGGGGGGCTTCGTCGCCTCGGTCAGCGGCAAGCGCCGGGGGAAGGGCTCCAGCCGGGAACAGTCCCCCTACGCCGAGCTGATGGCGGGGATCAAGCTGGTGGTGGCCGAGAACATCGAGCGGATCTACCGGGAGAACTGCCAGAACCTCGGCGTGTTCACGAGCACCGATTTCTCGGTGCTCGACCGGGTGCGCCGCGGCGAGCCGATTCCGCTGACCGTCTTCACCGACGGCGAGGGCGGGATCACGCGGGGCATCATCGAGCACGGCGGGCTCTTCCAGTACAACGTGGCGCGCCTCCAGGGGAAGGTGCGCGTGCCGGACGTCACCACGAAGCGGCGGCCCATGACGCTCGCCGAGAAGGTGCTCGCCCGCCGCTGGGTGACCGACCTCTCCGGCAATCGCGTCGGCGTGCCGTACGTCAAGCCGGGCGACGAGGGCTTCGTCCGCACCGACATCCGTTTCAGCCACGAGTACGTGACGCCGATGGCCGCCATCTTCTGGCGCGACTTCGTCGGCGCCGACGAGAAGGTGGTGGACCCGGAGTCGATCTTCTTCTTCCGAGACCACCTGACCTTCCTCGAACTGGCCATGACCGACGCCCGGAAGGCCGAGGGGCTGCTCGACGTGGCGCTCGAGCTGAAGAAGAAGCAGGAGGAGTTCTCCGAGGAACAGGGCATCAAGCTCTACGGCGAGCTGCCCCGGACGGCGCGGAACAGCATCGTGCAGGGGTCGGAAGCGATCTGCCACTCCAAGATGCTGGAGCGGCACGTCCTGCCGGGCCAGGTGGTCATCGGAAGCGACAGCCACACGCCGCACAGCGGCGCGGTGGGGTGCGTGGCGTTCGGCGTCGGCACCACGGCCATCTTCAACTCGTGGCTGACCAAGGACGTCCGCCTCAAGGTGCCGGCGTCGGTCCTGATCCGGGTCAACGGGGCCAAGCCGGACAACGTGACGGCCAAGGACTTCATGCTGCAGATCCTGCGGCAGCCCTACGTGAAGAGCGGGCGGGCCATCGGCAAGATCGTCGAGTACGCGGGCGAGGCCGTCCGGGCGCTGTCGATCGACGAGCGCGCCACGATGACGAACATGGCCGCCGAGGTCGGCGCGTTTACCGGCATCATCGCGCCGGACGCCGTGACGGTCGACTATCTCGTGCGCGAGCGCGGGCTGCCCCGCGCCGAGGTCGAGGCGATGCTCGACGGTCTCTTCTCGGATCCCGACGCGGAATACGAGGAAGTGATCGACATCGATGCGTCCGCGCTCGAGCCGATGATCGCGCTTCCCGGCGACCCGGGGAACGGCCAGTTCATCCGGGAGCTCGGCGAGCGGGTCAAGCTGGATATCGCGTACGCGGGGAGCTGCACGGCGGGCAAGAAGGAGGACATGGACATGTACGCCGCGGTGCTGCGCGAGGCCGCCGAGGCGGGCGAACGGATTCACCCCGACGTCCGGTTCTACATCCAGTTCGGCAGCCAGGACGTCAAGCGGTACGCGGAGGCGCAGGGGTACGTGAAGATCTTCGAGGCGGTGGGCGCGGAAATCATCGAGCCGTCCTGCGGCGCCTGCATCAACGCGGGGCCCGGAGTGAGCTACGACCGGAAGACCGTCACCGTCAGCGCCATCAACCGCAACTTCCCGGGCCGCTCCGGTCCCGGCCAGCTCTACCTCGCCAGCCCCTACACCACGGCGGCGAGCGCGCTCGCCGGCTACATCACCGGCTGGGAGCCCAGGGCCAGCTTGGCGGGCGCGAGCCCCGACTCGCGGTAGTCGCTCCGGGGGTTCCACAGCACCCAGCTGTCGATCCCCACGTCCGCCGCGGCCTGGATCTGCGCGCGGACGTGTTCGCCGGTGTACCGGGGGGCGCCAAGCGTGAACGCCTGCAGGTAGGGGCGGATGCTGGCCGGCTTCTCGAGCAGGGCGCTTCGCCTGAGCCCGTCCTCCAATGCCCGCCGGACCACGAGATACGGCTCGGCGTTGGGTGTCTGGGTGCCGTACATCCCGGGCGCGTAGTGGCTCGGGTACACCATCGGCAGCACCACGTCCGACAATCCCACCAGGTCCTCCCACACCTGCCCGATCCCCATGTCACCCGTCATGACCGTGGTCATGCCGAAGACGTCGAGGGTCACCGGCACGTCGAGGGGCTCCATCCGCGCTCGCAGGAGGGCCAGGTTGCGCCGCACGCCCGCGCGCGTGGTTTCACCCGAGCGGCGCGCGGGAAAGACTGCGCTCGCCATCCGGCTCCGGGGTTCGTCCGGGAACCGGACGTAGTCGAACTGCACCTCCGCGAATCCCATCGCCACCGCCTCCGCGGCGAGCTGGGCGGCGTAGATCCAGACCGAATCGTTGAAGGCGTCCACCCACGCGGTGCCGCGCCGGTCGCGCCACAGCCCGCCCTGGACATTCTGGATGGCCCAGGCCGGCTTGCCCACGGCCAGCAGCGGATCCTTGGCGACCACGATCCGCGCGATCGGATAGATGCCGTGCGCCAGCAGCTCACGCACCCGCGCCTCGGTGTCCCGGGCGCGCAGTTCCTTGTTGGCGCCGATCGCGATGGCGGTCGGCACGCTGGAGGGGTAGGTGAGGTAGCCGGTGTCGTCCTTCAGGTCGATGACCAGCGCGTTGACCTCGGTCTCGTCGGCGAGTCGCACCAGTTCGTGAAACCGGGTTCCACCGAAGGCCCAGGCGTTGACGTACAGCGCGCGCACATGGTCCGGCTGCCGGACCAGCGGCGGGCTAGGCCACGGCGAGTGGAGATGCGAGGGGAGCGGAGGGAGCGGGGCGAGAAAGTCGATGCCGTAGGAGGCAGGCAATTCCCGGTGCCACTGCCCGTCCTGGGCGGTGGCGGGGGTGACGAGGATTGCACTCAGGGCGATGAGGATACCGATGCCTGAACCGCGCACAAGGACGCTCCGGCCCCCGGGGGGCCATTGCAGGACGCCAGTGGTCGTGCAGGGGGTCAGGGCGGAGGCGGGAGCTAGGAGCCGATGATCCTGATGTCGGTCCGGCGGTTCTGGGCGGGCGCCGCGTCTGGATCGGCCCCGGCGGAACCTGCGCCGCGCGCCTGCAGCTGCCGAGGGCTCACGCCCTTGCTGAGCAGGAAGTTCCTGACGGCATCGGCGCGTGCAGCGGAGAGCTGGATGTTGGCCGGTTCGGAGGAGGCGTCGTCGGCGTGGCCGACGATCTCCACCACGAGCCGCTGGTCGGCCTTGAGCACGCCGACCACCGAGTCCAGCACGGGCAGGGCAGCACCGCCGATGGTGCTGCTTTGGGGGGCAAACGCCGTGCCGGGGACCGTCCAGGGGCCCGGTGTGGGCGCCGAGCTCACGGCGGCCGCGCTCTCGCGGATGCGCCAGTCTGCTCGCAGCGTGGACGCGTCGAGCAGCACGCTCCGCGTCGTACTGCCGCCGC
>DAOLIZ010000133.1:4909-6120 GCA_035328285.1 Gemmatimonadales bacterium | reverse complement strand
AGACCTTCACCGCAGGTGGCGGGCGACGCCTGACCATCGCCGGCGGGATCGACGTCGCCTGCGCCGGCGGACGCGAACTGTGGCCGCCCCCCGCCCTTGCCGCCGCTCACCGCCGCGATGCGTCCGGCCAGGTCACCCGCCTTGCGCCCAGCCTTGACCAGGTCGTCGGTGACCGCGACGTGCACCGCACCTCGGCCGGCGGTGCCGAACAGCACCAGCACGGCGCCCGACTTCCCGGTCCGGAATCCGTCGACCAGCGCCAGGACCTCCTCGCGGTTCTCGACCTCGGTCTCGCCGAGGGTGACGGCCACGCCGCCGATGTCGAGCGTCGTGCCCTCCGCCGGGGCCGCCGCGCCCCCGCGGAGGAGTTCGTTGACGCGGGTATGGAGCCGCTCCCGCTCCTCGATCAACTGCTCGAGCTTGCGGAGCAGGTGGTCCGGCTGCGCCTTGAGCGCGGACGCCGCGCCGGCGATCTGCGCCTGGAGCGCCTCGACGAGGGTGTAAGCCTCCGGGCCCGTGACCGCCTCGATCCGGCGCACGCCAGCCGCCACCCCGCCCTGCGAAGCGAACTGGAAGAGCCCGATCTGGCCCGTGCTCCGGACGTGGGTGCCGCCGCAGAGCTCGATGGACGCCTCCCCCATGGAGACCACGCGCACCACGTCGCCGTACTTCTCGGAGAAGAGGGCCATTGCGCCGAGGGCCAGCGCGTCGGGATAGGCCATCTCCCTGGTGGTGACGGGATCGTTGTCCCAGATCTGCGCGTTCACCTCCCGCTCGATCTGCTGCAGGACGTCCGGCTCGATGGGGCCGTGATGCGAAAAGTCGAACCGGAGCCGTTCGTCGTCCACCAGCGAGCCCTGCTGGTGCACGTGCGTGCCGAGGTGCTTCCGCAACGCCGCGTGCACGAGGTGCGTGGCGCTGTGGTTGCGCTCGATGTTCCGGCGGCGGGCCACGTCGACCGACCCGAACACCGACGTGGGCTCGAAGGGGTCGCGGAACGCGCCGCCGACGATGGTTCCCCGTTCACCCTTCCGCACCTGGTCCACGGGCATGACCCAGCCCTGGCCCCGCACAAACCCGGTGTCGCTCACCTGGCCGCCCGACTCGGCGTAGAAGGGGTTCTCCTGCAGCAGGAGTTCCACGCGTTCAGACTCGGGGTCCTGCCGGAAAGCGAGGATCTCGGTGTCGGCGGCGTCGTGCTGGTAGCCGAC
>DAOLIZ010000133.1:0-4809 GCA_035328285.1 Gemmatimonadales bacterium | reverse complement strand
TCCTCGGCGATGATCATCGTCAGGTCGATCGGGAAGCCGTAGGTGTCGTAGAGCTTGAACGCCTCGTCACCGGGGATGACGGTGAGCCCGCTCGCGAGCAGTTCGTCCATCCGCTTGAGGCCGCCCTCGATCGTCTCGAGGAAGCGCTGCTCCTCCGTCAGCGTCCACTGCCGGATGGAAGCCGCCTTCTCGAGCAAGTCGGGATAGGCGGGGCTCATCTCGCGGACCACGATGTCGGTCAGCGGCGCCAGCGTCGGCTCGCGGCGTCCGAGCAGCCAGGCGTGGCGCACCGCCCGGCGGAGGATCCGGCGCAGCACGTAGCCGCGGCCCTCGTTCGAGGGAACGACCCCGTCGGCCAGGAGGAAGGTCACGGCCCGCGCGTGGTCGGCGAGGACGCGGTAGGAGGCGCCGGCCGGGCCCCGGTCGTACGGGCTGCCGACCAGCTCGGCCACGCCGTTGAGGAGCGGGAGGAAGAGATCGGTGTGAAAGTTGGATTCCTCGCCCTGCAGCACCGCGGCGATCCGCTCGAGACCGGCCCCGGTGTCGACGGAGGGTTTCGGCAGCGGGGTGAGGGTACCGTCGGCGCTGCGGTCATACTGCATGAAGACGAGGTTCCAGATCTCGAGGAAGCGACCCGCCTCGGCCTGCTCCTCGAATTCCGCGCGCGACAACACCGCCCCTCCGCCCCCCTGCCCTGCTGCCCCGCCGATATCCACGTAGATCTCCGAGCAGGGACCGCACGGCCCGGTGTCGCCCATCTGCCAGAAGTTGTCCTTGTCGCCCAGCCCGAAGAGCCGGTCGTCGGGGATGCCGGCGACGTCCCGCCAGAGCCCCAGCGCCTCGGTGTCGTTCTCGTGCACGGTGACCCAGAGCCGCTCCGGCGGAATGCCGAGCCACTCCGGGCTGGTCACGAACTCCCACGCGAACCGGATGGCGTCGCGCTTGAAGTAGTCGCCGAAGGAGAAGTTGCCCAGCATCTCGAAGAAGGTGTGGTGCCGCTTGGTGTGGCCCACCTGTTCGAGGTCGTTGTGCTTGCCCCCGGCCCGCACGACCTTCTGGCAGGTTACCGCGCGCACGTACGCGCGCGGCTCGACGCCCAGGAAGGTCCGCTTGAACTGGTTCATCCCCGCGTTGGTGAAGAGCAGCGTGGGATCGTCGGCGGGCAGCAGCGAGGAGGAGGGCACCGGCTGGTGCCCCTGGCGCTCGAAATACTCGATGAAACGGCGGCGGATCTCGGAGGCTTGCATCCGCCAAATATAAGCCGGGATTGGGGCTGCCATCAGGAGGAGATGGCGAGTGCCTCCTGAATGGCCTTGGTGGCGTCGGGCCCACTGAAGCCCCGTCGGGCCAGGTAGGCCGTCAGCCGGCGCCGCTTGGCCTCCCGGGGCAGCTCCCCCAGCTGCCGGGCGCGCTTGGCCGCCAGCGACCTGGGCATGGCGGAGCGGTCGACATCAGGCGGCCAGTGCCCGGCGATGGCCGCGTCGATATGCCGGCGCTCGACCCCCATGGCCATGAGGTCGCGAACGAGTCGCGCCGGCCCTCGCCCCCTCGCGGCACGGGTCTCCACGTAGTTGCGCGCGTACCCGGCGTCGTCGAGGAGACCGAGACCGGCGGCGCGCTCGAGGGCGGACTCGACCGCGGCCGGCCGGTGTCCCTTCCGGGCCAGCCGCCGTCCCAGGTCGCGCCGGGCATAGGAGCGGCGTTCCAGCGCCCGGAGGAGGGTCCGGAAGGCCCCCTCCTCGTCCGCCAGTTCCCCCAGCAGGTCCAGGCGCTCGGGGGTCAGCGTCGTGCCGGGGCGCACCTCCGCGCGCCCCAGGGCGGAGGCCGGGACGGCGCAGTAGGGCTGGCCGTCCACGTGTACCCGCACCACCCCGGGCTTCCGCGGGTCCGGCTCGACCGCCGTGACGACCCGCGGAAGAGAGCTATTCATCCTCGAGGTCCTCTCCCGCCTCGGCGCCAGCGGCCGCCGCAACCACGGCGCCCCCCGGACCCATGCCGAGCAGATCCTTGACCTTGGCCTCGACCTCGAGCATCAGCGCCTCGTTGTCGCGGAGGAAGAGCTTCGCGTTTTCGCGGCCTTGGCCGATCCGCTGGTCCCCGTAGGAGTACCACGCGCCCGACTTCTGGATGATGTTGGCCTCGGAGGCGATGTCCACCAGGAGGGAGGTGTGGCTGATGCCCTCGTCGAACATGATGTCGAACTCGGCCTGCTTGAAGGGCGGCGCGACCTTGTTCTTGACCACCTTGACCCGGACATGGTTGCCGATGACGGCCTCCCGCTCCTTGACCGGCCCGATGCGCCGGATGTCGAGCCGGAGCGAGGCATAGAACTTCAGCGCCTTGCCGCCGGTGGTCGTCTCGGGGTTGCCGAACATGACACCGATCTTCTCGCGGAGCTGGTTGATGAAGACCACCGAACAGCTCGAGCGGTTGATGGCCCCGGCCAGCTTGCGGAGCGCCTGGCTCATGAGCCGGGCCTGCAGGCCGACGTGGCTGTCGCCCATTTCGCCCTCGATCTCGGCCTTGGGCACCAGCGCCGCCACCGAGTCGATGATGATCAGGTCCACCGCCCCCGACCGCACCAGGATTTCCACGATTTCGAGCGCCTGCTCACCGGTGTCCGGCTGCGAGACCAGCAGGTTGTCGATGTCCACGCCGAGCTTCCGGGCGTACTCGACGTCCAGCGCGTGTTCGGCGTCGACGTAGGCGGCCACACCGCCGCCCTTCTGGACGTTGGCGGCCACATGGAGACAGAGCGTGGTCTTGCCGGAGGACTCGGGGCCGTAGATCTCGGTAATGCGGCCGCGGGGGATGCCGCCCACGCCGGTGGCGGCGTCGAGGTTGATGGCGCCGGTCGGGATGGCGGCGATCTGGACCCGGGGCGACTCACTCCCCATGCGCATGATGGACCCCTTGCCCAACTGCTTCTCGATCTGGGAGATGGCGAGGTTCAGGGCCTTGCGGCGTTCGCCCTCGATTTTTTCCTGCTTCTTGTCTTCGTTGGCCATGTGGCTCGCGCTCCAGATGTGGAAATGGATGATTTTGATTCACTGATTCACGGACAACAATACAACCGAACAGGCGCCGAAGCAATAGGCAAAATGTGGATGATTTTGAGTCACATTGATACACCAGCGATGTTATCGTCGGTCCAGGCGCCATGCATCGGCCAGATGCTCGACATCCATCCTGCCGTTGCCAGCGTCCGTAACTGACACCAGGTCAAAGCGATAGGTGTCTCCGGGGCGGCCGTGACGGAGGCGCCAGAGCTCCGCCACCCGGCTCAACGTCCGCTGCTTCCGCCACCCCACTGCCTCGGCGGCCAGCCCGAAGGTGGTGGAGCGGCGGGTCTTCACCTCGACGAAGGCGACGATCGCTCCCCGGCGGATGACCAGGTCCAGGTCGTGGCGCCCGAGCTTGAAGCGGTGGGCCTCCACCGACCATCCACAGGAGGTCAGGAAGGCGATGGCGGCATGCTCACCGGCGAGGCCGCGAAGCTGGCGGGCGTCTTCCCACTCCCTGGTCGGGATGAATCGGCGGGTGGCCATGCGCAACGATACCGCCTGGCTTCGAGGGCACTGTCATCCCAGTCACGCGGAGGACGGTTCTGAAGTCGCGACGCCTTCCAGGAGACGAGGGAGGGTCGGAGGTGGAGGAGGGTCGGAAGGAACCACGGAGGATGGACGATGGAGAATGACGCGCTTGGCGACCAAACGTGGCTCGCCGAAGTTGATCAACAGCCCAACCGGACGGTCGGTGGCCTTCAGGTACGCCCGCAGTTGCCCAAAATGAACTGGATCCAACGCCTGCACCGCCTTGAACTCGAGCACTACACCGCCCTCAGCGATCATGTCGAGTCGATGTCGACCGACAACCACGCCGTCGTACCAGACACCAACCTCACGCTCGCTCACGTGGGGGATGCCACGATGCTGCAACTCGACTTCCATTGCTCGATGGTACACAGATTCCACGAATCCGGGGCCCAGGACGCGATGGACGGCTATGGCGGTCCCGATCAGCCGACCGGTGGACTCCTCGAGATCCGCGGACACCCACTTCACCATCTCCGACCCTCCGATAATTCCGACCCTCCGTCGTTCCTGCTGGAACATGATGCGGATCAGCTCCCTTCCTCCGTACTCTCCGCGGCTCACAACTGACCAAACAAACGGGGCGCCCCCCGAAGGAGACGCCCCGCGACACCAGGCCTGCTGCTGTCTAGCTCGGGTTGACGTCCACCCGGAACGACGGCGCAGGCTCCTTGGGCCGGAACTCCGGCGGAATGGTGATGGTATTGCCGTCGCGCAGCGCGTAGAAGTGCGGCGAGGTGATCTCCTGCCCCGCCTCCCAGAAGGTGTCCTGGATGAGCGAGTGGAGGCTGCTGCGCAGGCGCGGAAGGTTCACGGCCTCGTCGGAGTCGATCGGCACGAACACCTCATAGTGCACGTAGAAATCGTTGAGGGCCCGCTGCAGCACGAAGGGCTCCGGCGTCTTCAGCGCTCCCTCCAGCTTGGCGCCGGCCGCCATGAGGAGCTCATGGATGCGCTGCCACGGCGTGTCGTACCCGATGGTGACCGAGGCCGTCACGTACAGCGACCGCCCCTCGCGACCCGCCGCGCTGTAGTCGACAATCGAGCCGCTCACCATCGTGCTGTTCGGCACGAGGATGAACTCGTTGGCGACATTCCTGATCCGGGTCGACAAGAGTCCCAGCTCGACCACCGTCCCCTGGACCGTCCCCGCCTGGATGAAGTCCCCCACCTTGAAGCCGCGGGCGTACATCAGGAGCAGGCCGCTCATCGCCTG
>DAOLIZ010000132.1:0-6164 GCA_035328285.1 Gemmatimonadales bacterium | reverse complement strand
CACGCGGCGTCGCTGCGTCAGCCTTTCGGCCATTGCGCAAGATTCCCCACTGCTGCCTCCCGTAGGAGTCTGGGCCGTGTCTCAGTCCCAATGTGGCTGATCATCCTCTCAGACCAGCTACCCGTCGTTGCCTTGGTGAGCCATTACCTCACCAACTAGCTGATAGGCCGCGAGGCACTCTATCGGTGCATTGCTGCTTTCCTCACCAGGGGATGCCCCCCGGTGAGCGTACGCGGTATTACCCGGCCGTTGGGCCGGCTATCCCCCGCCGATAGGCATGTTCCTCACGTGTTACGCACCCGTCCGCCACTGAACCCTTGCGGGTTCCGTGCGACTTGCATGTGTTAGGCACGCCGCCAGCGTTCGTCCTGAGCCAGGATCAAACTCTCCAATGAAGAATTTAGATCGACTCATGCCGAACGACTGTGTTCTTGTCGTCCGAATCAATGGTCAGAGTATTTGTACCCATCCCCGGCCGACCTCTGTGCCGTCCGGATCATAGGGTCCGCACTCCGATCACCTCTGGTTCACATCATTTGTCAAAGAGCTTGTGTATCAGTTTCATCTCGCCAATTATCGGCGAGCCCCCAATCTTAGTCGGTGTGTGGCGGGGAGTCAAGGGGGAGCAACCAGCGGTGACAACCACCTGCCTGAGCACCCAAACTACCCTGCCCCCAACACCTTACCCGACCTCGGAGGGAGCGCAAACCTAAGCGACCTCCGAGCACCACGCAAGGGGGTTCCGCACCCCCAGTTTCGGGCCCTGTTCCCCCGGCGCGGGAGGGGCCCGACCACTCCAACCCCCGGCGCGTGCATCGCAAGCAACAGGGGCGCGGCAAGCCGCGCCCCCACTGCCACCCTGCCCCACGGCCCCGCCCCCCTACGGCGTCGGCGGCACACCCTTCTTCGGCTCCATCCGAATGACCCAGAGCCCGTTCAGCATGTCGTTCACGTAGGCCAGGCCGTCCTTCACGACCACGCCCCAGGTCATCGCCATGTTCTTGGTCTGGCCGTCCATGTCCGCGGTGTTCACGTGCACCATCTCGCGACCCTGGGCACGCAGGTCGCCGAGCAGCTCCCCGGAGATATCGAAGGCGCGGAACCCGCCGTTGTACGCGCCCATGTACAGCGTGTCGCCCGCCACCCAGATGTTGTGCACGCCGCCGAACTCCGGTTCGTACCACGCCACCGACTTCGGCTTCGCCAGGTTGCTCACGTCGAGCACCTGCAACCGGCCATAGGCGCGGAACGCCGACGCGTCCTTGGCCCCCTTCACGCCCGACGCCGGGAACACCTCGTCCGCGATGAACACGTAGTTCTTGTGCCGCCACGCGGTGTGGGTACCGCGGATGAACCCGGGCCCGCCCACCGCCTCGACATCGGCGTACAGCGCGTTCAGGTCGTACTTGTACTGCGTGACCAGCACCGGGTTGCTCGGCGTCCCGCCCTTCATCCCGTTGCCGACGTCGAGCACCACCAGCCCGTCGTTCCAGTAGCTCAGGTACGCCAGGCCGTCCTGCACGTCCACGTCGTGCAGCGTGCGCCCCGCGTCGGGACGATCGGTGCGCCACTGCCCGATCTCCTTCGGATGGTACGGATCGTCGATGTTGACGATGTGCAGCGCGCCGGTGCCGTCGTTGGTCAGGAAGACGTTGGTCCCGTACTTGTCCTGCCTGTAGACGAACGCCGAGTGGACGCCGGAGGTGACGCCCTCGGTGAACTCCGCGATCACCTTCGGGTGCGCCGGGTCCTCGGTGGACGCGATGACGATGCCGTTCTTCCGGTCCGCCGCGCCCTCGCGCGTGAACACGATGTACTTGCCGTCGGGCGTGGACATGACGTCGTTGACCCGGCGGGTGTTCAGCACCAGCGAGTCGGTGACGGTCGGCGCCGCGGGATCGCTGATGTCGATGGCATAGAGCACGTCACCGCCGGAGCCGCTGCCAAGGAAGGCATGCTTCCCGTCCGGCATGACCCACACTTCCTCCGTCGTGAACCGCGTGCGCGGCAGCCGGCCGACGACCTCGGCGGGACGGCGGACGTCACGGGCACGCAGGGTCACCGCCGCCTCGGCGGTCGCGACGCCGAAGTTGACGGTGACGAAGTAGTCACCCGCCACATAGCCGACGAACCGCCCCTCCGGCGTGATCTCGCCGCCCCCCGGCGCAAAGGTCCACGCCGGCACCAGCCCGGGGATCTCCTTCCCCCGGGCGTCCCTGACCTTCACGGTGAACTGGACGACGTCGCCGGTGCGCGCCTCGGTGCGCGACGGCGACACCTCCACCCGGGCGATCGTATTGGGGATCACCTGCACCGGCACCGAGGCCATCGCCGCACCGGCTCCCGCCGTCACCGTGGCCCGGCCCGGCGCCACCGCGTGCACGACGCCGTCCTCTGTCACCGCGACGACGGCCGGCGCCGAGCTCTTCCAGGCGATCTTGTCGCCCCGCTCGTCGCCCGCCTTCGAGTAGCTGGTGGCCGTCAGCCGCAGACGCTGCCCCGCCACGAGCTTCGTCACCATCGGCGTGACCGTGACGCTCGCCGCCGGCCCCGGGACCATCTGCACCTCGACCCGCTCGACCACGGGCTTGGTGCCGGTGACGCGCGCCACCACCGAGACCGCGAGCGTCCCCGTGGAGCCGGAGCGAATCATGCCGGTGGAATCCACGGTTCCCTCGAATCGTCCGCCCGCGCCGAAGAACCGGATCGAGGCGTCCGGCACCGGCTGTCCCTCGGCATCGAGGGCCTTCACCGACAGCTGGAGCGAGTCGCCGGCAGGCATCTGCAGGGACGTCCCGGGCGACACCTCGAGCCGGGCGATCGGCGACGGAGCCAGTGCGGCGGGCGCCGCCTGCTGCGGGGCGCCCTGCTGGAGCGTGGCGAGGAGGAGAACGGCGTTCAGCAGCATGCGCGCCTTCCTGGGTCTGAGTGGGTGATGAACAGAGCCCGCCCCCAACGGGGGCGGGCGGTTGTGCGGAGTATAATGCCTGGAACGGGGAGGCGTAACCTCAGGGACTGGTGGCGCCGGCCCCCGTCGCCTCGGCCCCGCCGGAGCCTGGGGACACCTCGGGCACCGGTGGGACGACCGGCACCGGCGGGACGACCGGCACGCCAGCGGAGTCCGCCCACCGCACGCCGTCGTGCTGCAGGTCCCGAACCGCGGCGGCGGGGAGGAGCAGCGGCAGAACGATGTCGGTACCCTCAATGCGCACCTCGCCAAACGGCTCGAACTCGCCGGCGACGGGTGGAGACTCCGCGGAGACGCAGACGAAGGTTGTCTGGTCGTTCATGTTTTCGACGTCGTCGATGCGCATGGTGCAGTTCCGCAGCCGGTCGGCGACCGCGGCGCTGTCAAGACGGACGGTGACCTCCACCGACGCGATCGCCTGCGGGGCGCTCCGAATCAGCCGGATCTTCTCCAGGCGCCCGAGCGGGGTGCCGTCAACGCGGAACTTCACGATCTTGAGAGGGATGGTGATGGGGTCGGCCGTTTCGGTCAGCACATGCACGGTGTTGACGCCCATATGGACGCCCTTCCAGACGGCCATGCCGGCCGCAAAGATCAGCAGGGCGCCAAGAACAATCTTGAGCCAGTATCGGGTCATGGGTTCCCCCGGGGATGATTCGAGCAAGTCCTGATGTTGCAGATAGTGACGAACAATTCGGAGGCAAAGTTTCAGATTGCGCCTTCCCCGTCCGTGCCGCAGACCACTTGGTGAACGAGGTACACGGTTATATCTTTGCCGCGCCATGACTTACGTCCAGCCGACCAGGACTCAATGACCGACTCCATCGAGCGCGACACCCTGCCGGCAGAAAACCGGGACGCGGTGGGATTCGTCCTCCGCCTCGCTCGGGCGATGCACGCCTACGGGTATCCCGCCCATCGCGTCGAAGGGGCCCTCGGTGAGGTCGCCCGGCGGCTCAAGCTCACGGCGCAGTTCTTCTCCACACCAACCTCGTTCATGGCGTCGTTCGGCGTCCTTGAGCGGCAGAGCACCTACCTCATTCGCGTGGAACCCGGCGACGTCGACCTCGGCAAGAGCGCCGATGTCGAGGAGATCATCCACGAGGTGGTAGAGGGACGGATGCCGCTGGCCGAGGGCTCGGAGGCACTGGAGCGCGTCCATGCCGCGCCGCCACGGTACGGGCCCGTCGTCACCACGGTCGCGTTCGGCCTGAGCTCGGCGGCCGCCTCGCGCTTCCTCGGCGGCGGGCTGCGCGAGGCCCTGGTCGCGGGGGTGATCGGGCTCGTCATCGGGGTCCTGCTCATCCTCGCCGGCCGGCTGCCGGCGTTCGGCCGGGTCTTTCCCTTCCTGACCGCCTTCAGCGCCTCGTTCATTGCGGCGGCCGCCGCCACCGTCCTGCCGCACTACAGCGTCTATGTCGGGACGCTGGCCGGCCTGATCGTGCTGATCCCGGGGCTGACGCTCACGACCGCCATGACGGAGCTGTCCTCGGGCCACCTCTCGAGCGGCACGGCGCGGCTGAGCGGCGCGCTCATGCTCTTTCTCGTCATCGGGTTCGGCGTGGCAATCGGAAGCCAGACCGTGACGCTGACCATGGGGGAGTACGCCAGCCGGGTGCGGCCGGAGGCCCTTCCCGCCTGGACCTGGTGGCTGGCGCTGGTGGCCGCGCCGCTCGGCTTCGCGGTCCTCTTCCGCGCCCACGCCCGCGACGCCATCTGGATCCTGCTGGCCGGCGCGCTCGGCATCGCCGGCAGCCGGGTCGGCTCCACCGCATTCGGCGCCGAACTCGGCGCCTTCGTGGGCGCCCTGACCGTCGGCGTGGCGAGCAACCTGTACGCCTACCTGCTGCGGCGTCCCGCTTCGGTCACCCTCGTCCCCGGCATCCTCCTGCTGGTGCCAGGTTCGATCGGGTTCCGGAGCCTGTCATCGCTGCTGGATCGGGAAGTGGTGACCGGGGTGGAAACCGCGTTCACGATGGTCCTGATCGGCGCCGGCCTGGTGGCCGGCCTGCTCCTCGCGAACGTGCTGGTCCCGGAGCGGCGGGAGGGGTGAGCTAGCCGCGCGGGTGATACTGGCGGTGGACCGAGCGGAGGTACTCGCGGTCCACGTGGGTATAGATCTGCGTCGTGGAGAGGTCGGCGTGCCCCAGCATTTCCTGGACGGCACGCAGGTCGGCTCCCCCCTCGAGCAGGTGCGTGGCGAACGAGTGCCGAAGGGTGTGCGGGGTCACGGTCTTCGTGAGCCCGGCTCGGGTCGCGGCGCGCTTGACGATCCCCCACGCCCCCACGCGCGACAGCGGCTGCCCCCGGTTGTTGAGGAAGACCCGCTGCTTCGAGGCGCCGCGATCGAGGGTCGGCCGCAGCGTATGCAGGTACACGGACAGTGCACCCAGCACGCTCCGGCCGATGGGCACCAGCCGTTCCTTGCTCCCCTTTCCCAGCACGCGCACCAGTCCCTCGGACAAGACCAGGTCGGTCAGGCCCAGGCCGCACAGCTCCGAGACCCGGAGTCCGGCGCCATAGCCCAGCTCCAGGAGCGCCCGGTCGCGCCAGCCGAGCGGCTCGTCGATGGAGGGTGCGGCCAGGAGCGCCTCGATCTCCGGCACGGACAGCGTCTCCGGGAGCGTCCGGCCGAGCCGCGGGCTCTCGAGCCGGTCGCTCGGGTCCTCCCGGACGATGCCCTCGCCGAGGAGAAAGCCGAAGTAGGTCCGCACGGCGGAGACGTGCCGGCGGATGGTGGCGGCGCTGAGCCCGAGGTCTTTCAGGGCGAAGACGAAGTCGCGAAGGAGGGGCCGGGTGAGGGCGGCGGGATCGCTCAGCCCTCGCGCATCGGCGAACTCCGCGAGGCGGCGGAGGTCCCGGAGATAGTTGTCGACGGTGTGCTGGCTGTGCCCCGCCTCCAGGGAGAGGAAGTCGCGGAACCCCTCGAGCCAGAATTGCCGGGTGAGCTCGGCCGAGATCACTGCGGTTCGACGCCCAGCAGCGCCGCCGCCCGGGCGATCATGGCCGCCTCCGCCGGCGTCACGACGCCGTCGGCATGCGCCACGTGTCGCATCCGGTCGACGAGGCGCTGGCGCTCCTCGGCCTGGTAGGCGGAGGTCGCGCGGAGGATCACCGCCTCGAGGGCGGCCCGATCGGCGCTGACCTGTCCCGGAAGGTGGTTGAACCGCGCCCGCAGCCGCGCCGTCAGTGCCTC
>DAOLIZ010000131.1:0-6403 GCA_035328285.1 Gemmatimonadales bacterium | reverse complement strand
GTCCGGCAGGGCGCCGACGCTCATGATGAGCGCCTCGACCTCCGCCGCCGTCAGCGGGGTGAGGGTGAGCACCTCGGCGTCGGCCTCGACCAGTTCCTGTCCCCGGACGGGGCGGCCCGCCGTCACGAGCAGTGCCGCCGAGCCGGTCAGCCGGGCACGGAGCCCCGCCAGGAGCTGCAGCGACTCGCCATCCATCCAGTGCACGTCGTCGATCAGGAGCGCCAGCGGCGACTCTTCGAGGAGCGCGAGCAGCAGATCGGCCAGGGCGAGGGTACGGCGCCGCAGCGCCTCGGTGCCGGTACTGGGATCGGGTGCGCCGCCGAAGCCCGTCACCAGCGAGGGATCGAGCGCCTGCAGGGTGGCCAGGGCGGCGGGCGTCACCCCCGAGGCACCTGGCAGGGCAATCAGGGTCCGGGCCAGTTCCGCGGCGAACGCGTAGGCGATCTGGCGAGAGCCCGGCGGGGCGCGCAGGTAGAGGATGCGTCCGCCCATCGCGCGCAACCGGCGCTCGGCATCGCGGAGGAGCCGGGTCTTTCCAAGCCCCGCGGGGGCGGAGAGGTGGAGATGGCGGCCCTCGCCGGCGCGCGAGTGTTCCCACGCCTGGGTGATCCGCCGGAACTCTCCTTCCCGTCCGATCAGCTCGGTGGACAGCACAGGGGAGGTCGACGGCGCGGCCGGGGGCGGCATTGCCCGGACCCGTGCGAGGAACGGTACGGTCTGCGGCTCCGGCTCGCGCCGTTCCTCGGCCAGCAGCGCCTCGAGGGCGTCGGCTTCGAGGCCGGCGCCGATCGGGTCCCCGGCCAGCAGGAGGGTGTCGAGCAGGAAGCGCCACGCCGCTTCGTTCGCCGGGTCGGCGTCGCGATGTTGCCGGGCGAGGGCGACCGCCTCCCGGACCGCGCCGCGGTTCAGCCGCTCCCGCGCCACGGCATCGAGCGCGCGTATCCATCCCCCGCGCAGCCGGTCCCGGGCCTTGTCGGCCCAATGCTCGAAGCCGGCGCCGCCCGGGACACCGAACTCGCGGAGGAAATCGCCCTCGTAGAGGCGAAGCACTTCCTCGAATTCCGCGTTGCGAAGCGCGGCACCCACCTCGGCATGATCGGATTGGATCGGGAGGTGGAGCGTCAGCTGCTCGCCATCGCCGAGGAGCGCCGTCTCACCAAGCTTGCGGCGGATCTGCCAGACCGCCTGGCGGAGGGACTGGCGGGCCCGCTCGATGTCGGAATCGGCCCAAAGGAGGTCGGTGAGGTGGACGCGGCTTGCGGTGTGGCCGGGCGCCATCGACAGGTAGACGATGATGGCGAGCGGTTTCCCCGCGCCGAACAGCAGCGTCTCCCCCTCGGCCGTCACCTGCACCAGGCGGGGGACGGGGCCGAGCGTCTTGAGGCAGAGGCGGGTGGCCGGGGGTTCGATGGTCATGGGGTCAGCCGCAAGGTAGCAGTCCCGGCGGAATCCGGGAGGGCCAACTCCAATCTTGGCAACGCATTGCAGATGGCCTGCGGGAATTTACAGGCATCGGGATATCCCGCCTCAACCGTCAGTCCCCGAAGCCATCCAGTTGGGACATGGTGAGCCGAGAGGATGGTTCGGCGAGCGTGCTGCGCGGCCGGTCGAACTCGAGGTCCCCGCCGCGACCGACCTCTCGCTAGTCGACTCCGAGGAAACGCCCGACGATCTCCGGCAGCATCGGGTCGACGGCGAGCGTGTAGTGCGTGGCATCTGGCACGATTGCGAGCTGGTTTGCGGGCCGAAGGGCGCCATCGATCCCGGCGTCGCGCCGACCGCCTCCCAGTGCCTTCCAGAACTCGACCATGTGTTCCGGCCGGATGGCGTCAGCGTCGGCAAAGACCAGCAGCGTGCGAGCCCGCACCCGGGCGACGTCGGCGCTCCAGTCGAAGGGCCGTTTGGTCAGGTCACCGAGCTTCCTGAAGAGGTGGGTCCAATCGACATCGGGATAGGCCCGGCCCAACGGGGACGCCTTGACGCCGGGGCCGAACGTGGCAGCGTTGGCCTCCAGCTGCTGGAAGGCCGCCACCCCCTCGGGATAGAAGCCATCCTGCTTCATCGCCGCGGACGCGAGGACGAGCCGATCGACCACCTCCGGGTGGCGAATGGCGGTCTGGAGCGCGACGCTGGCGCCCAGCGAGTAGCCCATCACGTCGGCCCTCCCGAGGTTCAGATGACCGATCAGCGCGGCCATGTCGTCGCCCATCGTTGCGCTGCGCAGCGGCCTGTCGGTGTCCGGCGTCCGCCCATGTCCTTGGAGATGAACGGCGATCACCTCCCGGCCCGTGGCCAGTTCGGCCAGGTTGCTCCCGAAACTGTCCGGGTCGATGCCACCGTGAAGCAGCATGAGCGGCCTGCCGGCCCCATGGACGCTGTAATAGACCTGCTGACCATTGACGTTGGCGAACTTCGCATCCGGTTGCGCGGGGGGCTCCCTCTTCACCTCGCTGCCGGCATCGCACCCGCTCGCGGTCAGCACCGCGGTCGCCGTGGCGGCCTTCAGGAAATCGCGTCTGCGCATGCCGTCTTCACCTTGCGCCGGACTGCTGGCCGTCAAGCACGTTGTCGAGGCGGCCGTAGCTGTACTCCATGCCGTCGGTCATGCCGGTCGAGACGGCACCATCACGCCCTGCCTTCGACACGAACGTCATATTGCAGGCAAGCGTCGTGACGCCGTCCTGCTCACTGAGTTCAAGTGACACAATGCAGGGATCGCCAACCGGCATCGCGCCGCCGATATCGCCCGGGCCGCCGACATCGCCCGGATCGAAGTATTCTTCGTGCACAAGTTTCGATGGGCCGTTGACTTCAGTGTAGGTGCCGAAAAAGCCGAATTGCTTGCCGTCTTCGCGGTTTCTCCACCGCCACCTGTACTTGCCGCCGACGCGGACATCCATCTCGCAGACCGGCATATCCCAGCCCTCATAGCCGGACTGCCATTGCCGCACGAGTTCGGGCCTGGTATGCGCATCCCACACCAGTTGGCAGGGCGCATGAAACATGCGCGTGACGCGCACTTCGCGATCACTCGGCAATGTGACCTCTGCGGGCTTCGGCATGATCGTCTCC
Source organism: Gemmatimonadales bacterium (assembly GCA_035328285.1). Taxonomy (GTDB): domain Bacteria; phylum Gemmatimonadota; class Gemmatimonadetes; order Gemmatimonadales; family GWC2-71-9; genus SPDF01. The sequence continues at coordinate 3,331 of DAOLIZ010000131.1, read as the reverse complement.
GTGGTGCTTCATCGTGAGTGCGCGCCGCCCTGCGAACGGGCGAGCGGGCAGCGCGCAGGCATGTCCGCGCTATCTGGTGGTGTGTTTGCGCGTCGACGGTTTGGCTTGGAGTTCTTCGAGCAGCGCATCGAGGCGCCGGTAGCTCTGTTCGAAGATCTCGCGGTACCGCTCGATCCAGTCCACGGCCTCCTCCAAGGCCTTCGGCTCCAGTTTGCGTGGACGCCGTTGCGCATCGACGTCCGTCGAGATGAGGCCGGCGCGCTCAAGCACCTTCAGGTGTTTGGAAATGGCCGGCTGGCTCATCTCGAACGGCTCGGCGATGGCCGTCACCGTGGCCTCCCCGGTCGCCAGCCGCGCGAGGATGGCGCGGCGGGCGGGGTGGGCCAGAGCGGCGAATGTCAGGTTCAGGCGTTCCGCAGTTTGCATAACCAATCAGTTCTATAAGGTGATAGTTATATACAACGACAGGCCAGGTGAGTCAAGACTAGGAGTTGTGCTGCCAAGCATCGACCAACCGCGCGTGTCAACGTGGACTTCAGGCTCCTTCGACATGCCGGTTTCCTGCCTGCGCCAACTGCTCTTACACGAACTGCTCCGGGTCCCCGGCCGCGGCGAGGTCCATGTTCGTCCGGACTGCATGAACAACATCGGTGGGGGCAGGATCTCGATACCCCCGCTGGAATTGACGGGGGGTTGACGGTCCAGTGATAGCCTGTCCAGATGCGAATCGACTCCGGATCCCATGCCAGGCGGGAGCCGGCCCCTGCCCCGGTGTGTCCGCGGTGCGGCGCCGCCCTGGATGGGGAGCCGTCGGCCGCGGGTGACGCCCCCCTCTGCCCGGTCTGCGCGGCCCGAACGGCCCACGAGGCGAACGCGGAGCGCGACCGCATCGAGGCGTTCGCCGATTCCGTCGTCGTCACCACCTCGCCCGGGGTGAACCGCTACCGGATCGAACGCCAGGTCGGCCATGAACGGATCAGTTTCGTCACCGAAGGGGGGCTGATCTCGGAATTCACCGCCGAGTTCTACGGCCTGCTTGGCCAGCGGGCGGGGGACGCCCACGGCCAGCTCCGCTCCAGGCAGCACCCCGCCATCCGCGCCCTGATGCTGCGCGCCGCCCGGCAGGGCGCCAACGCCGTGATCAACGTGGAACTCACCTACGAGGGGCACACCGGCGAGCGCGCGCGGTACATCCTGAGCGGCACGCTGGTCCTGCTGGTGCCGAACCCCTAGACCCCCTCCGCCCGAAGACCCCACGCACAATCCCGATTGAGCAGCCCGGCCGGGCCACGCGCATGCAACCATTGCGGCGGCGGCGCCGTCTCACAGGAGATTGCCCGCCCTGACTCCTCCTTCCGCAAGGCCACCGCCATGCCGCGACGTCTCGCCCTGCTCCTGCTTGCTCTCATTCCCGCTCAAGCCACCGCCCAGACGGTCCGTCCGTGGCAACCGCCGTTCGACATGGAGGTCATCGACCTCCCGGTGTCGGACAACGGCGTCGGCTACCGCCTCTTCATCCGGAAGCCGCTGGTGCCGCCGGACTCGGGGGACCGCCCGGTGGTGGTCTACCTCCTCGACGCCCTCTGGGACACTCCCGCCGTCGCGGCCGCGGAGTCCAACGCGGAATTCCTCGGCCACTTCCCCCCGATCTACTACGTCGGCGTCGGGTACCAGAACGAGAACGACGGCGTCCGGCTGGAGGCGAACCGCACGCGGGACTACACCCCGACCGCGTGGGCGCCCGACGACCCCCGACAGCACTTCCTGCAGCCGGTCGACTACCAGGGCTCCGGCGGCGCCGACGCGTTCCTCGACGTGCTTGAGCAACAGATCTTCCCGGCGGTCGAAGCCCGCTACGGTGCCCAGGGCGATGCGCGCATGATCGTCGGGAAGTCGTACGCCGGTCTCCTCGCGACCTACGCCCTGCTCACCCGGCCGCAGCTCTTCACGGACTTCCTCATCATCTCTCCTGCGCTCTGGTGGGATGACTACTTCCTCGAGTATTCCGACCGGGCGGTGATGCGGATCGAGCGGGCCGGGCACGGCGCGCGCGTGGCGCAGCCCACGAAGGCCTGGATCGGCATGGGCGACGGCGAGGAACGGCTCGGCATGCTGGCCGACGTCTACGTCCTCTCACGTGCGCTCCGGCTTCGCCGCGATCCCAACCTCGAGCTGACGGTCGAGATCATCCCAAACGAGGTGCACGAGTCGGTCTACCTGCCGGCCTTCACCCGGGGGCTCCGGCAGCTGCTCTGGCGCTGAAGGCCGTTGGATGGCGGGCTGGCGGGCCCGACGCCGCTGGCCGACTCCCTCTGCATGGCGTTCCCTCCCGCGACAGGTAGATTACCGGACGGGGTGCGAGCCGCCCTCACCAGTGGTCGAATCCGGACGGCCCGCAGCACCCGCCAGTTGGTCTCATCTGTCAGTCAGAGTCCGTTCGAGGAGGCAGCATGCTGAAGCATTCCCGCGCCGTGGCAGGGGCCGCCTGCCTGATTGCCCTGGCCGCCTGCCGGGCTGCCCCCGCGAACTTCGACCCCCAGGATCCTGTCGCCATCGCGGCCATCGACTCCCTGATCGCGGGCGCCATGGAGGGCGCCGCGAACGTGGACGCGGACAGGGTGCTCGCGATGGCGGTCCAGGACAGTACGCTCACCTTCCTGACCGGCGACGTGCTGCTGACCGGTTTCGAGCCGATCCGCGAGCAGTTCCGGAAGACCTACAGCAACCTGCAGCGCCAGCAGCAGACCATCATCGAGAAGCACGTTCGGCTTCTGAGCCCCGATGTGGCCCTGGTGACGGCGGTGGCCGAAGGCACCTACACCGACAAGGCCGGCTGGACCTCGCCGCCGGTCGGCATCGGGACGACGATCATCTTCGTGCGGGAAGACGGCGAGTGGCGCGCCCAGCATGTGCACCAGTCGATTGCCTACTGAGGCGCCCACCCGGACCCGGATCATTATTGGAAGGAGTTGTTCCATGCGCAGGGCATTCAGCACCATGGTGATCGCACTGGCCAGCGTCGCGCTTGCGGACGTCGCGATGGCCCAGGTCACGCCGGCGCCGGCGCCGCCCGCGTCGAAGCCCACGCTTCAGTCCATCGGGATGTATATCTATCCCGCCAAGGGGCAGACCGCCGAGCAGCAGGCGGCGGACGAGGCGTCCTGCACCGCGTGGGCGGAGTCCCAGACCGGCCTCGTCCTGAGCGGCGGCACGGTAAACGTGGACTCCGCGGCCAAGGCGGCACAGCAGCAGACGGCCCAGGCCACCGAGGGAGCCGCCGTCGCCGGTGCGGCGAAGGGCGCCGTGGCGGGCGTCGAGGCGCTCGTGATCG
>DAOLIZ010000130.1:0-6710 GCA_035328285.1 Gemmatimonadales bacterium | reverse complement strand
CTGCCAGGTCTCCGCCACGATCCCGCCCAGCAGGAACACCAGCGCCGTGTACCACACCCAGAGCACGGTGAGGATGAGCGCGGTCAGGTGGAAATCCAGCGAGACCGTCTGGACCATCGCCACGCGCCCCACGTACATCGCGAAGAGCCGCTTGGCCACGTCGAACGCGAAGGCGCCGAAGGCCGAGGCCACGAGCGCGGCCTGGGTGTCGATGCGCCGGAGCGAGGCGTACTTGTAGAGCAGGAAGAAGAGCGTGAAGGTGAGCGCCAGCCCCAGCACCTCGGGAATCCACCGCCCGAACGAGGAGAAGAAGAACGCCACCAGCGGGGAGTCGAGTTCGCCGTACGCCCGTGCGACGCGAATGCCCGCCGTGATTGCCGTGGTGACCAGGAAGACGCCGAGCGTGAGGATGACCATCCCCACGTCGCGGAGCTTGCTCAGGAGGTAGCTCACCAGGAAGTGCCGCCGCTTGGGCGGCCGCACGCTCACGTCGTACATCTGGTTGAGCGCCGTGCGGATGCTGGCGAACAGCCGGGTGCTGAACCAGAGGAACGCCGGCACGGCGTAGAGGGATATCTTGCCGCCGTAGACCGCGATCCGCCCCAGGATCTCCTCGAGCAGGAAGAACGGATCGTTGCCCGCCGTCGTGTCGTGCTTCGGGAGGAAGGTCTCGAAGAAATGCGGCAGGTCGATGGCCCCGTTCCCCGCCCAGGGCTGGGCCAGCTCCGTCAACCCGATCAGCAGGAGCAGGACGAACGGGACGGCGGCGAGGAGCGCGTCGAAGGTGAGGGCACTCGCCAGGAACGGGACGTGATTTTCATCGGCCACCTGCAGCGTGCGGCGGAGAAAGCCGCGCACGGAGCCATGCCAGCCGCGGATCTGTTGCTGGTTCAGATGGCCGGTTCCTCGTCCTCGGCCACGGCCGCCGCACGCCGGCGGACCCGCGCGTCGGCCAGCCGCCGCTCGAGTTCCTCCCGCGCGGTGTGCCCGGCGCCGCGGACGGCATCCCGCGCGTCACTGGCCCGCTCCCGCACGTCATCCACCCGCTCGCGCACCGCCTCCCGGACCCGGTCCGCCTCGTCGCGCACCCGCTCCTTCCCCTCCTCGAACCGCTCCCCCAGGTCCTCGAGGCCCTCCTCGGCAAAGTCGCGCAGGTCGCGCGCCTTGCGCCGGATGATGCGCCGCGTGTGCTCACCACTGTGCGGGGCGAAGAGCAGCGCCAGCGCGCCGCCCAGCGCGGCCCCGGCCAGGAACCACTTCACGCCGGACCCGCCGTCTTCCCTCACGTAGACCACTTCGTCGTCGTCATGTCGTGCCATGTCATTCTCCCGCGTCGGGGTCGTCCTCGGCGGAGACCGACACCTTCTCCAGCGAGGCATGATGCTGCACCGGCGCATGAATGAACCGGTCCACCAGGGTGTCGGTGCCGTTGACGTTGAGCTGCTCGAAGAGGAACCGGTAGGTGCTCTCCAGGTCGGCGGCGATCGCGTCGCGCACCGCCTGGGGCAGCGACCAGCACTCCTCCTTGAACGGCCCGATCGCCTTCTTGCGCGCCTTGTAGTAGAACTGCTCGTCCGAGTCCTTCGGGCCCCGGTCGCCCTGCGCGTTGGCGTCCACCCAGGCGTACATGCGCCGGCGCAACTCGGCCGGGAACTTCGGGTGGTCGTAGACGATGTTCTGGAAATTGGTGGCGAGGTGAATCTCGCACGCCTCCACGCGCGGGAAGTTCCCGAACGCGTTGCTCGGCAGCGTGCTCGCCCCGTGCTGCACCGCCCCCGCGGTGCCGTACTCCAGCCGGGCGGCCTTGCTCAGCGCCGCCAGCGCCTCCAGGTCGAGCTTCACCTCCGCGATGCTGCCGTCGGGCAGCACCACCCCGCCGTGCGACGTGCCGGTCTGCACCGAGATCTTGCTCAGCCCCTCGGCCACGCCGAGCCGGTCGAGGGTGGCACGGCACCCGCGCATGAACGCGTGCAGCTCCTCGACGGTGCTGTTCTTGTGGCCCACCTCGCCGATCTCGCCGCCGACCGAGATGGTGATCCCCTCCGGCTCCCGCGCCCGGATGAAGGCGGTGATCTCGGCGCACCGCTCGAAGTTGTCGCGCTGCTGCTCCTCGAGCGTGGGGCGGGACAGGTCCACCAGCGTCGAGGTGTCCACGTCGATGTTGTAGAACCCGGCCGCGACCTCCTCCGCAATGAGCTTCTTGACCTCCCCCACCTCGCCGTCGGGATCGGCCGCGTACTTCTTGGCGTTGACCTGGCAGTGGTCGCCCTGGATAAACAGGGGGAGGGTGTAGCCCTCGCGCAGCGCCGCGCCGATGATGACCGCCACATATTCGTCGGGCCGCTGGGCGGTGTAGGCGATCTCGCTCCGGGCAATCTCAAGGATGATGGCCCCCGCCTTGCCCGCCTGCGCGGCCCGGAACACGGCCCGGGCGGTGTCGTAGGCCAGCATCCGCACGTTGATGGCCGGCACGGTGAACCCGCCGCACTCGCCGCGCCCGCGGGCGAGGTAGAGGTCGTGGATGGAGGCGGGGCGGGCCCCGGTCGCCTGCCCCAGTTCCCAGAGCAGCCAGCGGGCCGCCTCGCGCTCCGGCTCACCGCCGAAGACCGCCTGGCGCACCAGGGTGTCCGTTGCCGGGCCGCGCAGCGCGGCGGGGTTCGACAGCCGGACGCCGACCGGCCCCCGGGTTACGGCGCCGCCGAAGAGTTGAATGGCCTGTTGCACGTGGTCAGTCACGAATGTCGTCCTCGAAGAGTAGGGACAGGGGCTGATAGCAGAATCTAGGCCGCCCGCCGCTCCGGCGCCAAACCGGTTCAGGCCGTGTCCGCGTCGGCGTCCTCAGGCGGCGGGGGCGGCTCGAAGCCGACCCGGCCGAGCGCCCCGAAGGTGAGGCGCTTGCCCAGCTCCACGCCGGGCTGGTCGAAGGGATTGACCCCGTACCAGCATCCGGCATACCCGGTGGCCAGCTGGAAGAACATCAGCAGCTCCCCCACCGACTCCGGGGAGAGATCAGGCAGCGCGATCGTGCAGTTCATCCGGCCCATCTGCGCGAGCGCCGCCGAGGTGGCCTCGTACTCGGCCCGCAACAGCCCGCCCAGGGTCTGCCCGCCCAGGCAGGCGACCTCTTCCGGCATTCCCTTCCGTTCAGGGATCGGCACGTCCTCGCCGGGGTCGGTCACGGCGACGAAAGTGATGACCTTGTCGAACGGGCCTTCCATGAAGAGTTGCACCTGGGAGTGCTGGTCGGTGGCACCCACGGAGGCGACCGGCGTGGGCCCGGTATGGACCACCCGCCCCTCCCGGTCCACCCGCTTGCCGAGGCTCTCCGCCCAGAGCTGGCGAAACCACTCCGCCACGTCACGCAGCCGGTCACTGTAGGGCATCAGGACGTGAATCCGGGCGCCGATCTGGGTGTCCGCCGCCCAGAGCAGCCCGGAGTAGAGGGCGGCCGGGTTCTCGAGAAGCCCGGTCGCCTCGGCGCGTGCGACGGCCCGCGCGGCCCCCTGCACCAGGGCGGCGATGTCGATGCCCACGAGCGCCGCCGGCAGCAGACCGACCGGCGAGAGCACGCTGAACCGGCCGCCGACATCCGGCGGGACCTCGAGCGTGGCAATTCCCTCGCTGGTGGCGAGCGCCCGGAGCGCGCCCTTCTCGGGGTCGGTGGTGAAGACCAGGTGCCGGCTGGCGGCCCCGCCGAGCGCATCGTCCAGCCACTTCCGGACCACCAGATACTGCGCCAGCGTCTCGGCCGTCCCGCCCGACTTGCTGATCACGTTGACGAGGACGCGGCGCGGGTCGATGCGCCGGAGCGCCGCGGCCACGGTCCCGGGATCCACGTTGTCCAGCAGCGTCAGCCGGGGGAAGAACTCACGTCCCTCGTCGTCAAGCTCATTCCACGCCGGAGGGCGCAGCGCCGAGACGAGGGCCCGGGTGCCGAGGGCGGAACCGCCAATGCCGAGGACGAGGACATGGTCGTAGGCCTGCCCGAGTCCCTCCGCGAAGGCGGCGATCTGCCGGACGGTCGTTTCCTGGCTGGCCAGGGCGTAGAAGCCGTATTCCCCCTCGGCCTGGCGCTCCCGCACCTCGGCCTGGATCGCGCCGAACCTGCGGGCGAGTTCCTCCAGGCGACGCCGCGGCAACCCGTGCTCGTCGTCCAACCGGTCCTGGATGATCCGGCCGTACTGCAGCTTCATGGGGCGACCTCCACAGTCAGTCCATCGTACGCCGGGGACACCCCCGCTGGAAGTCGTGCCGCCAGCTCGGCGTGTCCCGTCTCGTGGGTCAGGTGGGTGAGGTAGGTCCGCTGTGCCCCGAGCGCGCGGGCGAGCGCGACCGCCTCGTCAATACTCAGGTGCGTCGGGTGCGGGCGCCACCAGAGGGCGTTCAGGACCAGCACCTCGATGCCCTGCAACGCTGCCCGCTCCGCCGTACCGACCTCCTTCACGTCGGTCAGGTACGCAAGCGGGCCGAACCGGTATCCGTACACCCGAAGATGGCCGTGCGGGAAGGCGAGCGGGAGGACCGGGATCCCCTCCACCGTCGTGGCCACGCCGGGCTCCAGCGGATGCGGCTCGAGATGCGGCTTGGAGGTCCCCTCGAACACGGTGACGCCCGGGTCGAAGATGTAGCGGTAGGACGACGCCAGTTGTGCCAGCGTCTCGGGAGGGCCGTAGATCGGGAGGTGCCGCTTGCTCCGGACGGTGAAGATCCGAAGGTCGTCGATGCCGGCCGTGTGGTCGGCATGCTCGTGGGTATAGAGCACGGCCGAGAGCGTTGACACTCCCTGCCCGAGCAGCTGGAGCCGGAGTTCCGGCGGGCTGTCCAGCAGCAGCGTCGTGTCCCCGGACCGCAGCAGCGCCCCACTGCGAGTCCGGCGGTCGCGCGGGTCCTCCGACCGGCAGACGGCGCACCCGCAGCCGACCTGCGGCACGCCAAAGGAGGTGCCGGTGCCGAGGAAGGTCAGGCGCATTTCGCTACACAGTCTCGATCTTGAGCAAGTTGGTGGTGCCCGGGACGTCGAACGGCACGCCGGCGGTGACCACGACCCGGTCGCCCTCCTGCACCAGCCCCTGCTCGAGAAGGGCCTCGCGGGCCACGAGGATCATGGCGTCGTAATTGGGGACATGGTCGACCAGCACCGGCTCCACCCCCCAGACCAGCGCCAGGGCGCGATAGGTGTCGGGCTCCGGCGTGACCGCCACGATCGGGACCGACGGGCGGAAGGAGGCCACGGTCCGCGCGGTGAATCCGCTCGAGGTGAAGCAGGCGATGACTCGGGTGTCGAGGAGTTCCGAGGCGGCGCAGACCGCGACCGCGATTGCGTCCTCGGTCCGGGCCTCGCGCATCTCGAACCGGTTGGCCCCGCCGCCGCTCCGCCGCCCGACGGCCAGGTCGAAGGCGGCACTCCGCCCAGTGCGATGGCTCTCGACCTCGCGGGCGATGCGATCCATGGCCTGCACCGCCTCCAGGGCGTAGTCGCCGACCGCCGTCTCGGCGGACAGCATGACCGCGTCCGTGCCGTCGAGGATGGCGTTAGCCACGTCGGACGCCTCCGCGCGAGTCGGCCGCGGGGCCTTCACCATCGACTCGAGCATCTGGGTGGCGGTGATGACCGGCTTCCCGCGGAGGTTGGCCTCGCGAATGAGCCGCTTCTGGACCAGGGGCACCTCCTCGAAGGGCAGCTCGACGCCCAGGTCGCCCCGGGCCACCATCACGGCGTCGGTGGCGTCGAGGATCGACTCGAGATGGGCCAGCGCGGTGTCCTTCTCGATCTTGGCCACCAGCTGGATCCGCCTGGGGATCATGGTCCGGAGCTGGTTCAGCTCCTCGGCCCGCCGGACGAAGGAGACGCCGATGTAGTCGACGCCGAGGTCGATGGCATGGGCCACCTCTTCCTGGTCCTTTTCCGTGACGGCGGGGGCGCTGACGTCGACGCCGGGGAGGTTCATCCCCTTGTTGGCGCGCAGCAGCCCGCCGTACCGGACCACGCCGTCGACGCGATGGCCCCGGACGCCGGTGACCTCGACCGAGAGGAGGCCGTCGTCGAGCAGGATCTTGGACCCTGGATGCATGTCCTGCGCGAGGGCGGCGTAGGTGGTGGGAATCTCGACCCCCATCGCGAGCGCCTCCGGCGCGAAGGTGACGGTCTGGCCCTGGGCCAGGGGCACCGGCTCCGGCAGCTGGCCCACCCGGATCCGGGGGCCGTGCAGGTCCACCAGGATGGCGACCGGGCTCTTCCGGCCTTTCCGGACCCGCTGCAGGTCCCGGATCCACTTTTCCCGCAGCTCCGCCGTTCCGTGCGAGGCATTGACCCGGACGACGTTGACCCCGGCCTCCAGCAGCTGCGCCATCCGGTCGGGATGGGACCAGGCGGGGCCGAGCGTGGCGACGATCTTGGTCCGGCGGATGGAGGAAAGCGGCAAGGAACGGCTCGGGGTTGGGGTCGGGAGGGCGACTGGTGGATTCTAACGGATCAGGGCGGGGGGGGACAGCGGGGAGGCAGGGAGGCAGGGAGGCAGGTGTGTCGGATGTCATCCCGGCGCAAGCCGGGATCCATGGTCCCAAGAGACTCGAGGGAGCCCAGCTTGTGCCGAGACATCGACCGGCAACACTTGACCCTTTCCAGTTTTCCACATCCGCCCGGCTGGCGGACCCAGGTCGGTCGGCGATCCGAATCAGGACCGAACATCCCAACGCCCGATATCCCCATT
>DAOLIZ010000129.1:0-6717 GCA_035328285.1 Gemmatimonadales bacterium | reverse complement strand
GCGGGGCAGCGGGGCAGCGGGGCAGCGGGGCAGCGGGGCAGCGGGGCAGGAAGCTGGTCTGGCCGTCACCCCGGCGAAAGCCGGGGTCCAGGTCTGGGGGCCGGGCTGGCGTGCCGGCCCCCCCGCCTGATCAGCCCCATCAGTCGTTCAGGAACTTCACGTAGGAATTGACCTGGGCACCAAACAGGGTAATCCAGGCGTTGATGGCACCGTCAGTGACCCCGCCGGCAAAGTCCAAATCACTCTCCAGCACAGGGTTACGGGCGCCATCCGCATAGGCGCGACCGAACCGGTGATCGTCGTTCCAGTCGTTCATCTTGCCCGTGCTCACCTGGATGTCACCGAACGCGATGTAGAGCTGGGCGTCGGTGTTGTCATTCCCCATGATGAGCAGCGCCTTCTTGCCGCCGAGCTCGATGCGCCAGGAATGCTCGCCCTTCTTGCTGAAGGTCAAGTCGAGACCGCCGAGCAGCGCTTCCATGTGCTTGTCGGTCACCGAGGTCATGACATCTTGTGCGTGCACTGGGCGGGCAACCACTGCGAGCAGGAAAAACGCAAAGGCAGCGGCCACGTGCCGGGCGGCACGTCCAGACGTTCGAGCGACCATCGGCACTCTCCGCGGAGTTGTAGGTGGGTGGAGGGGCAGCAATCTGCTCGCTCGCTCGAGAAGCTACAAGCCCCGACTACCCCACCCTCCACTTCGTCCCGCCCGGCCCGTCCTCCAGCGTCACCCCCCGCGCCGCCAGTTCGTCCCGGATGGCGTCCGCCTTGCCGAAGTCCCGGGCCAGCCGGGCCGCCTTCCGCGCCTGGATCCGCTCCTCCACCCACGTGGCCAGCTCGGCGTCCGCCTCCTTCGGGGTCGGCAGGACGTCCAGCACCCCGGTGGCCCAGGCGAAGGCCTCCCTGGCGGCCGACGAGGCCCCCGCTCCCCGGTCGAGCGCCCGGTTCCCCGCCGTCACGAAGTCGAAGAGGGCCGCCACCGCCCGCGGGGCGTTCAGGTCGTCGTCCAGCGCCGCCGAGAACTGGTCCCGCAGCTGCGCGGCCGCGCCGTCGAGTTCGGCGGTGGCCCCTTCGCCGACCGCGCCGGTAGCCCGGGTCGGCGCCGCCTCGAGCCGGGCGGCGAAGTCCCCCAGCCGTCGCAACCCGGCCGTGGCCTGCGCAATCGACTCGTCGTTCAGGTCGATTTTCTGGCGGTAGTGGGTCTGGAAGAAAAAGAGCCGCAGCGCCGCCGCGTCGACCCCGTCTTCCTTGAGATCCCGTGCCGTGGTGATGTTCCCGAACCGCTTCGACATCTTGGTGCCGCGGATGTTCAGGAATTCGGCGTGCATCCAGACCCGCGCAAAGTCTGGCTTGCCGGTGTGCGCGCAGCTCTGCGCAATCTCATCCTCGTGGTGCGGGAAGATGAGGTCGACCCCCCCGCAGTGGATGTCGAGCACGTCCCCACCCCACTTCTCCCGGAGCAGGTCCAGCGCCATCGCCGAGCACTCGAGGTGCCACCCCGGCCGCCCCCGCCCGAACGGCGCGTCCCATGCCGCCTGCACCTGTTCGTCGTCCGGCTGCGCCGCCTTCCAGAGGACAAAGTCCCGCGCGTCCTCCTTGGCGTACTCGTCGCTGCTCACCCGGCCGCTCGCGCCGGAGCGGAGTTCCCGCTGGTCGAGCTGGCTCAGCCGCCCGTACGCCGGGAACCGGGCGATCGCGAAGTACACCGACCCGTCCTCGCCGCGGTACGCGACCCCCTTGGCCAGCAGCGACTCCACCAGCGCGATCATCGGCGCGATGAACTGGGTGGCCCGTGGGTAGGCGTGCGCCGGCAGGATCCGGAGATAGTCCCGGTCGGCAAAGAAGGCCTGCGCGTACGGCTCGACATGCTCGCGGAGCGTGACGCCCGCCCTGGCCGCCGCCTGGATCGTGCGGTCGTCCACGTCGGTCAGGTTCATCACGTGGAACACCGTGAGCCCGCTCGCCTCCAGCCACCGCCGCAGGAGGTCCTCGAAGAGGAACGTGCGGAAGTTGCCGATGTGCGCGTAGTTCCAGATGGTCGGCCCGCAGGTGTAGAGCGACACCCGCCCCGGCACGATCGGGACGAAGTCCTCGACCTGGCGGGTCATCGTGTTGTACAGGCGGAGGGTCATGCGTCCTCGGCGGCGGCTGGCGCCACGGCGTGGTCGAGGGGTTGCACCCCCCGAACGTGGATGGTCCGCTGCGGGAAGGGGATCTCGATGCCTTCGCGATCGAGGCGATTCTTCATCCGCCGGCGGAACTCGCGGCCCGCCGCCCAGTGCGCACCCGGCAGGGTCTTCAGGAGGGTGCGGATGACCACGGCGCTGTCGCCCAGGTTCTGGACGCCCAGGACCTCGGGCGGGCCGTCGAGCTGGCTGGCCCACCCGCCGTCGGCGGCAAATGCCCGCGCCTCGTCGGCAAAGACCTCGAGGACCCGGTCGACCGGCGCCTCGTAGGCGACGCCGACATCGACCACCGCCCGGCTCCACGCGCGGGTCTTGTTGCTCACCGCGCCGATGAGCCCGTTCGGGATGGTGTGGAGGACCCCCTCGATGTCGCGCAGTTGCACGATGCGCAGCGTCATCAGCTCCACCGTGCCCGACTTGCCGTCCACCTCGATGCTGTCCCCCACCGCAAACTGGTTCTCCAGCAGGATGAAGAAGCCGGCGATCACGTCCTTGACCAGCGATTGCGCGCCGAAGGACACCGCGAGGCCGAGGACGCCGGCGCCGGCCAGGATCGGCCCGATGGAGATGAAGAGGTTCAGCGTGAAGAGACCGGCCAGCAGCATCACCAGCACCGTGCCCAGGCTGCGCAGGAGGCCGGCAATCGTGGCGCTCCGGCGCTCCGTCGCGCTGAAGTGCGCGTCGTCGCCGTCGTCGGCCGACGCCACGATGCGGTCGGCCAGCTTGCCCACCAGGCGGTTGGTGACCCAGGCAGCGATCCAGATGAAGACCAGCGCGATCGCCTTGCGCGCGGCGGTCGCCGGGTCCACGTGGAAGAACTCGATGGCAGCGTGAAACATGTCGCGGAGTGATGCGAGAAACGGCACGGGACAACCCCTTCGGAGGCAATGAGTTCGAGGGGGTAACCTAGACTCGGGCCGCGCGCGGCGTCAACGCGGCGCACGCAATGGATAGGCAATCCTGCTCTCGCGGACCCGCATCCCGCCGGCCCGGACCGCCGAGAGCACCGCCTCCGCCCCCTCGCCGTCCCGCAGCGCAATGCGGACCCAGCGATCCCGGTCCGGCGACATCCCGGCCAGCCGGAGCTCGAGGCAGCGCCCGGCCCGAAGCGCCTCCGTCGTGAGCCAGCCGAACCCGGCGGCGCCACGCTGGAGCAGGCGCTCGCACCACCGCGTGAGCAGGCCAAGGTCGTGAGTGCAGATCACCACCACGGCCATTCCCGTCCGCAGCACCGGCACCGCCGCCTCCACCCGGGCGGCGGTCAGTCCGCGGGCGTCGAGGATGAGACGCGAGGGGGTGCTGTGAACCGCATGGCGGAGATCGGCCTCGGTTCGAAGCACCGGGCCGAAGGCGGCAAGCGGAGAATCGGCGGGTTGCGCGTCGCCCCAGGCTGCGGGCGGCGCGCCGACCACCGCACCGGGCGGCAGCGCGAGGAGGAGGGACAGCGGCGAGGGACAGCTGCCCGAAATCCGGGGATCCATCCGGGCAGGGTAGCTGCCGGACGCCGGGACGCGTCACCCCGGCCGCGCGGATCGGCGCGCGTTAACGGCGGTCGGGCACCCGGGTCAGGAGCACCGGGCGATCCGCACCGCGCAACACCTTGTCGGCCACGCTCCCGAGCACCATCCGCCGGAGACCCCGCGCCCCGTGAGTGGCGAGGGCCACCAGCTCCGCGTCCGCGAGCGTTGCCTCGTGCAGGATGGCCTGGGCCACTCCGGGCTCCACCACGACGCGGGTGGACACCTTCACGGCAGGACTCCTGACCCGGGCGGCCACTCCCTGGAGGTAGGTCTCGGCCTGCTCGGTGAGCGAGGCGGTGAGCGACTCATCCATCGCGAGCGACGCACCCATCCCCGCCTCACCGGCGATCGGGATAGGAGGCACCACCCGCAGGAGGACGACCTCACACCGCTTCGGGTCCGCCAGCGCGAGCGCCGGCCCGATGGCCGACTCCGACTCGGTGGACCCGTCGAGCGCCACGAACAGCTTGCGGAACTGTTCCGCCGGCGGAATCGCGGTCCCCTCGGCCGGGCGGATGAGCAGGACGGGGACGGTGAGCCGCCGCACCAGCGCATCGGAGACGCTGCCGAGCCAGAGGCGACTGAGCGCCCCACGTCCATGGGTGGCGAGGACCACGAGCCCGAAGGCGTTGTCCTCGGCGTGCGCCGCGACCTGGTCCACCACATCCCCATCGAGGAGTTGCCAGGTAATCGCGGTGAACCCCCCTTCCTCCAGCCGGGCGGCGCTGTTCGCCAGGTACTGCTCCTCGGCATCGCGGATCGAGGGGTCGACCGTCGTGGCGGCCACGGCGCCCTCGGCCGCAATCGTCCAGGCGGGCACGGGGTCGTGCACCCGCACCAGCTCGAGGTGCGCCCCGGTGACCTTGGCCAGACAGGCGGCCCAGGGCAGCGCCTGCTCCGAAAAGGGGGAGCCATCGAGTGGGACGAGGATGCTCTTGATCATCGGGTCCATCCTTTCACGCGCGGTCGCGCGCTCAGATCAGCAACAGGGCCAGCAAGGTGGCGACGCCGAGGTAGACCAGGCCCGCGCCCGCCAGGCGGCGGAACTGGGTGGTCCCGAGCGTCACGGCCACCGTGAACTTGAGCACAGTATTGCTCAGCATGCCGAGCATGATCGCCTCGGCCGCGAGGCGAATCGTCCCTCCGTCGGTCGCGAGCCTCGCCATGGAGACGGTCAGCGCGTCCATGTCGGTCAGCCCGAGCAGGGCGGCGAGGGGAAGGACGCCCGGGTCGCCGAACCTGCCCTGCACCCAGGTGAGGGCCATCATCGCGCCCTGGAAGAGAAGGGCGAGACGGATTGCGCTTCCGAGCCGGAGGGGGTTGCTCGGCGGGGCCATCGGTTCGGCCGCGGGATCCGACGCTTCCGTGCCGGGCCTGAACGCCCAGGCCGTGAGGGCCATGCCGGCGGCGAGCGGGATCGCGGCCATCGGCAGCAGCGCCCATCCCACATCCTGATTCAGGACGAAGGTGATGCCGGTGACGCGGATGACGAGGATGGTGCACGCTCCCACCACCCCGGCGGCAAGCCCCCTGCCCGCCTCGGGCTCGGCTCGGCTCCGCCGGGCGAAATTCAGCGTCACCGCCGTCGACGAAATGAGCCCACCCGCCAGGCCCGCGTAGGCGTATCCCCGGGTGACCCCCACGGCGCGCCGGGCGACGAACCCCAGGAAGTTCAGGCCCGAGAAGAGCAGCACCAGGAGCCACAGCGACTGGGGATAGATGCCGCCGAGGGGTCCGTACGGCCCTTTCGGCATCAGGGGCAGGACCACCAGGGCCAGGACCGCGAACTGGAGCGCCCCCCGCAATTCCCAGTCGTCGATGCGCCGGACGAACTCGTGGATGCGGCTCTTTTCGTTGAGGGCCAGGACCACGACCACGCCGGCCGCGCTCGCGAGGCGCAAGTGCCCCAATCCCGCGATGACCCCGAGCCCAAGCACGACGAGCGCGGCGACCTCCGTGGTGGCGTCAGGATCCAGGGAGCCCCGCCGACTGGCGATGACATAGGCGGCCGCCACCAGGGCGGCCGCACCCGCGAGGAGCACCGCGCTCAGCTCCACGGCTCCCGCGATCAGGAGGACGCCGGCGATGCCTCCTGCCCCACCGAGCAAGAAGAAGGTCCGGGCCCCCGCAAAACGGGCGTCCGGACCTTCAGCATGTCCCGACCACTGGCGCTCGATCCCGACCGCCAGGCCGATGAGCGCAGCCACACCCATGCCCATCGCCGCCTCCGATGCGGCGAACGGGAAGGACGTGGCCGCGCTGAGCACCCTACTCCTTCGGGGCGGGGGCGGGAGACGCCGCCGCTCCACAACCGGCGCCGCCAGCGCCCTTGCAGCATTCCATCCCAGGGGAACAGGCGCCATTCCCGCCCATCGCCCCACCCATTCCATTCATCCCACCCATGCCACCCATCCCTTCCATGTCCCCCATCATCATCTTCTGCATGTGCGCGTGCATCATCTTCAGCAGCCCCTCCATCATCAGCCGGTCCTGCACCATCGCGTTCACCACGGCGGCCATCGCCTCCGTCTTCTTGCTGCCGCTCGCCTTGTTCATGGCGGCAGTCAGGTCCGCGATCTGGGCGTTGGCGGAGTCCATCTTGGCCATCATGGCCATGCAGGGGCACTCGCCGCTCCCGCCGCAGCCACCGCCCGCGCCCATGCCGGGCCCCATGGCGTGCGCATGGCCCGCCATCGGGGCCGGCGCGGCCGGCTCCTGGGCCCAGAGTGGAGCGGCGAACAGCAGCGGGGCGGCCAGGGCGATCAGGGAAAGGCGACGCATAGGTACCTCAAAGAGAAAGATTCAGAGCGGAACAGTCAATACGGCGCATAACGCCGAGTGCAACAGGCCCCGAGCCACGCTGCCACCCTCGACGATCCCCGGGGGGCCACCACGGTGGTACCCGAAAGCCAGCAGCCTGGCACCGACCTCGGCGGCCTCGGCGAGCAGTTCGGAGAGCACGTTTCCCCGTCGGATTCGCAGGTCCGTCGTGACCAGGGCCTTGTCCAGCG
>DAOLIZ010000128.1:5414-6958 GCA_035328285.1 Gemmatimonadales bacterium | reverse complement strand
CGCGGCGTGATGGGGCACAACTTCGCCTTCGATTCGTTCACGGTGAACGGCAAGGTCCTCAACGAGGTCGGCATCAACGCGCTGATCGCCGGCGAGGTCGGGGTGTCGGTGTCGCTGGTGAGTGGCGACGACGTGCTGATCGCCGAGACCCGGAAGATGCTGCCCGAAGGGTTCGTGGCGGTCGTCACCAAGCAGGCGTTGGGGCGGAACGCCGCCATCACCTACAGCCCGGCCCGCGTCCAGGCGATGCTGGAGGCGGGGGCGGCCGAGGCGGTGCGCCGGGAGAAGAACGGCGAATTCGCGCCCTTCACCATGAAGCGACCCTACACGGTGGAGTTCATGCTGCGGAAGAGCTTTCCGGACAGCATCGTGGACTCGGTGGCGCACCTCACGGAGTTCAACCTGCAGCGCCGGGGCGAACGGTCGTTCACGATGGTGACCAACAGCGCCCGGCAGATGGGGTGGCTGCTCGACGCCATCGAGGAGACCGTCATCCGGTGAGGTGGCGTCCGCTGGCTGCCGGGTGCCTGCTGGCGATGACGGCCAGCACCCTCCCCGCCCAGTCCGACATGACCCTGGCGGAGGCGGCCCGCTGGCTCGAGCGGGACGGAACCGACCTGGCGGTCAGCTCCAGCGATGAGACGGCCACCGCGAACGTCCGGCGCATCGACTTGACCGCCAAGGCCACGCTGTCGTTGCACGAGTGCCGCCTGACCATCGTGGTGACCGACAATTCGGGCGTCTCCGGCACCAGGACCACCATGCAGGTGCCACTGACGGAGGTGGACGTCGGTGGCGTGCGCGGGGTGTCGCGCCCGGACGGGTACCACGATTTCATCTACATTCCCGGCCAGTACTTCGTCACCATCCCCGCGCGGGCACCGGACACCTATCCCTTCCTCACCATCACGAGCCGCGGGGAGTTCCGCTCGTATCTGGCAACGATCCCCGTGAAAGATCGGAACGCCGGTGCGGCGATCGCGGAGGTGCTGCGGAGGGCCGCCCAGCTGTGCGGAGGCCCGCCTCCCAACGAAAACAGCCGGCCCGACTGACGTCGGACCGGCTGCTTTCATGCTGCGACTGCGGTGCCCGCGTGCTTACGCTTCCGCGCGGGTAACGTTCTCGGCCGCCGGGCCCTTGGCGCCCTGGACCACATCGAACTCCACCTTTTCGCCTTCGGCCAACGACTTGAAGCCGCTGCCGCTGATGGCGGAGTGGTGCACGAAACAATCCTTCGCGCCCCCCTCAGGAGTGATGAATCCAAAGCCCTTCGCATCGTTGAACCACTTCACCGTTCCGGTGGTACGCATTGCTGTACTCCATATTCTTGAATCGGACCGCGGCGTTGCCGTGTATACCGACCTGTACTGCCCCGTGACAAGCCCTCACGGGAAGGGTGGTGCGATAGCGTCGGGGACCTCCCCAATCACTACCAGCGGTCTGGGCAAACAAACGGGGGCCTTGGCTTCAGCCTGGCCCCCAACGTTCACTCGGAATTGTTCCGCGTATACGTGCTTCGACCGCTGAACAAAGGTAGCTAAGTG
>DAOLIZ010000128.1:0-5314 GCA_035328285.1 Gemmatimonadales bacterium | reverse complement strand
GGGCGGGGGCTGCTGTCGGTTCGCCGCCGGCCACGCTATCATACACCGCTGCACGTGGCCACACCTCCCGCGCCCGTAGCTCAGTTGGATAGAGCATCAGCCTTCTAAGCTGAGGGTCGTAGGTTCGAATCCTACCGGGCGCACTCCCCCTCTTCCGCCGGTTTCCATGCCCGCTGCAACGCTCCTCCCCACCCGCGAAGAACTGCGGGCGCTGCTGACGCTGGCGGTGCCGGTGGTGACCGTCCAGGTCGGCATGATGCTGATGGGGGTGGTGGACACGCTCATGGTCGGGCACGTCTCCCCCGCCGCGCTGGCCGCCGTGGCCCTCGGCAACCTCTATTTCTTTGCCGTGGCCATCTTCGGCATGGGGGTGCTGATGGGGCTCGACCCCATCATCGCACAGGCGGTCGGCGCGCGGGACGAACCGGCCATTGCCAGGGGAGTCCAGCGCGGGATGCTCCTGGCCGCACTCCTGGCCATCCCGGCCATGATCCTCCTGTGGCCCGCCGGGAATGTCTTCCAGTGGCTGGAGCAGCCGGCCGACGTCGTGCCACTCGCCGCCACCTACGCGCGGTTCGTGATTCCCGGCGTCCTGCCGTTCCTCTTCTATGCGGTGCTGCGACAGACCCTCCAGGCGATGGGCCGGCTCCGCGCCATCGTCATCACCATCGTCGCGGCGAACCTGCTCAACATCCTCCTCAACTACGCGCTGGTGTACGGGCACTTCGGCATGCCACCCCTCGGCGTCGCCGGCTCCTCCATTGCCACCACCTGCAGCCGCTGGATCATGGCCCTCCTCCTGCTCGGCCTGAGCTGGCCGGTCCTCCGCCGCCATCTGCTGCCAATCCGGCCCGAGGTCTTCTCGCTGGCGCCCCTCGCGCGCATGCTGCGACTCGGCGCGCCAATCGGAGCCCAGTTCGAGCTCGAATATGGGGCGTTCGGGCTCACGGGCATCCTGATGGGCCGTCTCGGAACGAACCAGATGGCCGGGCACCAGGTGGCGCTCAACCTGGCGTCGCTCACCTACATGGTGCCACTGGGTGTGTCCGCCGCCGTGGCGGTCCTCGTCGGCCAGGCCGTCGGCCGCGGCGACCCGCCGGGCGCCCGGCGCTCCGCCAGGACGGCCCTCATGGTCGGTGCCACCTTCATGATGCTGACCAGCACCCTCTTCCTCACGATCCCGCGGTCGCTCGCCGGCCTCTACACCGATTCGGAGGCGGTACTGCTCATGGCAGCCGTGCTCCTGCCCCTGGCCGGCATCTTCCAGGTGTTCGACGGGATCCAGGTCGTGGCCAGCGGCGTGCTGCGGGGACTCGGCGACACTCGGTCACCGATGATCATCAACGTTATCGGGTTCTGGCTCGTAGGGATTCCCACCAGTCTCTACCTTGCGTTCCGGACCGGTCTCGGCGCCCGGGGGCTGTGGCTGGGGCTTGTGCTTGGCCTGGCCTCCGTCGCCGTCATTCTCCTCGGCAGGGTTCGGCACCGCCTGAACGCCCGGATCGGTCGGGTCGTGATCGACGACCACGGGCACCAATCGTAAGCAACATGCTGTCGCATATGGGGTTATATTTCCTTGATGCCTGCCAACAAGGCGTTTTCGCTCACGCCACCGCTTCGACCCGAGCCACGCTGGCAGGGCATGGCAATCTCACTCGCTCTTTACGCGGCGGTCTTTCTGGCCGTCGTCTGGCTGCAGCATCGCCAACCCGCTCCCGCTGCCAATGAACCCGCCGCCACACCCGAGGAGATCCAGGCCGCACGGGAGAACCTGAAGAAGCGTCAGGTGCGCATGGTGTATCTGCCGCCCGCCGCCCAGCAGCGCCGGGTGGCGCCACCCCCGCCGCTCCCGCCTCCCAAGTCCGGGGGGACGGAAAAGACCCCCGATCCGCAGGCCGACCCGATCCGGGCGATCCAGTCCCCGGTGGCCGACCCCGGCGGCGACGCCGCGAAGCTCGGCGACGGCGCGGAGGCGAACCAGCCCAAGATCACGCCCCCGCGTCCGATGCCGCTCGCCCTGAACCCGGGCCCCTCGGCTCCTTCACCGTCGGAGCCAGCGCCCTCGTCCGCCCCCGCCTCGTCCGGCACGCCGGGGGGCATCCAGCTGGGCCCACGCCTCGGCCTCGCCCCGCGCGACCCGCGCCCTTGGCGCCAGTCCATGCCGGAGAACGGCGCCGACGAGTGCCCGACCGTCATGCCCGACTCGACCAAGCCCGGCGAGCCCCGGATGGGCTCGGCCAGCGGTCGAGTCCTCACAATCAACGGCGGAGCACCGATGCCGGGCGCACACCTCCAGATCATTGGCACCTCGTTCTCCACCTTCACCGACCAGAACGGGGAATACGTCCTCACCTTCGACGCCTCGCTCCTCGACCAGTGCCGCACCCAGTACGTGCGGGTCAGCGCCCCCGGCTACGAGCCGCGCCTGCTGGTCCTCGTCATCGGCCGCAACGTGCGCAGCGACGACGTCGCGTTGCGCCGGAACTAGCGCCGCATGCCCACCCCGCGCTTCCGGACCGTCGTCTTCGACTGCGACTCCACCCTCTCGGCCATCGAGGGGATCGACGAGCTTGCCGCCGGCCGCCGGGAGGTCATTGCGGCGTTGACGGACGCCGCCATGCGTGGTGAGGTACCGCTTGAGAACGTGTACGGAGCGCGCCTGCGCCTGATCCGGCCCGACCGCGCCGCCGTGGAGGCGATCGCACGACGTTACATCGCGGAGGCGGTTCCAGGCGCTCGTGAAACGGTGCGGCAGCTTCGAGCGCACGGAGTGGAGGTTCGGATCCTCTCCGGCGGGCTTCGCCAGGCCATCCTTCCCTTCGCCGAGTGGCTGGGACTGAGCCCAACGGTCGTGAGGGCGGTCGACATCCATTTCGACGCCGCCGGCGCCTTCTTCGAATTCGACGAACAGTCCCCCCTCGCGCGGTCGGGTGGAAAGCTCGCGGTCATGAGACGGTGGCGCTCCATGTTGCCCCGGCCGATCCTCATGGTGGGAGACGGAATCACCGATCTCGAAGCCAGGCCTGCAGTCGACCGGTTCATCGCCTTTGCCGGGGTGGTCGAGCGCGCCGCGGTGACCGCGGCCGCAGATGCGGTCATCCGGACCCCCTCGCTCCTGCCGGTCCTGGAGGAAGTTCTTCATACGCCCGCGGGCTGAATCTTTAGCCGCGGCCCATCTATACTTACACGTCCAGTGTCTCACGCCCCCACCCGAGAGCCCCAACATGGCACCCTTCGGCAGCTTCTTCCTTCCTGGCCCGACCGAAGTCACTGCGGACGTCCTCGCCGCCCAGACCCGCCCGATGATCGGCCACCGCGGGAAGGGCATGGAGGACCTCCTCGCCCGGGTCCAGCCCCGGCTCCAGCGGGTCTTCCGCACGGAGCGGCCGGTCTATATCTCCTCGTCGTCCGCCACCGGGCTGATGGAAGGCGCACTCAGGAACGGCGCCCGGACACGGGTCCTGTCACTCGTCAACGGCGCCTTCAGCGATCGCTTCCACAAGATTGCGCTGGCCTGCGGGCTGGAAGCCGACGCCCTCGAGGTGGAGTGGGGCGGCATCCACGACTTGGGGATGGTGGAGGAAGCGCTCAAGGGGAAGGGGTACGATGCGGTCACCGTCGCGCATTCCGAGACGTCGACCGGGGCGCTCAACCCGATTCCCGGCCTGGCCAAGGTGGTCCACGCCTCCGGGGACGCGGTGCTCCTCGTGGACAGCGTGACGGGCATCGCGGGCAATGTCGTGGAGTCCGACGCCTGGGCACTGGACTTCGTGCTCACCGGCTCGCAGAAGGCGCTGGCACTGCCGCCTGGCCTGGCCTTCGGCGTGGCGCAGCCGAACATCCTCGAGCGCGCCAAGGCCAAGGGGGGCCGCGGGGTCTACTTCGACTTCCTGGAGTTCGAGAAGTTCATCCTCAAGAATCAGACGCCGAACACCCCCGCCGTCTCGTTGCTGTACGCGCTCGACACGCAGCTCGAGCGCATGGACGCCGAGACGATCACGGCGCGCTGGGCGCGGCACGAGGCGATGGCGCAGCGCACCTGGGCCTGGGCCGACGAGATGACGGCGCGGGGCGTCCCGGTGCGGGTGCTCGCGCCGGAGGGCTACCGGTCCTGGACGGTCACCTGCCTGACCGTGCCGCCGGGCAAGAAGGGGGGCGAGGTCAACGCCGCCATGAAGGCGAAGGGGATCACGATCTCGGCCGGGTACGGCAAGCTGAAGGACACCACGATCCGGATCGGCCACATGGGAGAGCACACCGTCGCTGAACTCGAGCGGGTGCTGGCGGCGCTCGCGGAGGTGCTCGCCTCATGACCGCCACCTTCCGCGTGCTTGTGGCCGACAAGATCTCCGCCGAGGGACTCGCCCCCCTGCGGGAGGACCCGCGGTTCGAGCTGATCACCAAGCCGGGGCAGAGCCTGGCCGACCTGACGGAGTCGCTCACCGAGGTGGATGCCGTGATCGTGCGCAGCGCGGCGAAGGTGCCGCGCGAGGCGATGGAGAAGACGACGCGTCTCAAGGTCATCGGTCGCGCCGGCGTCGGGGTCGACACGATCGACGTCGAGGCGGCCACCGAGAAGGGGATCGCGGTCCTGAACGCGCCGGCGGGCAACACCATCTCGGCCGCCGAACTGACGATGGCGCTCATGCTCGCCGTCGTCCGGCGCGTGGCGGCGGCCGACCGCTCGATGAAGGCGGGCGCGTGGGATCGCGCCAAGCTCGGCGGCGGTGAGCTGTACGGCAAGACGCTCGGACTGGTCGGCGCCGGCCGGATCGGCGGCGAGGTCGCCATCCGCGCCCGGGCATTCGGGATGCAGGTGCTGATCTATGATCCCTTCCTCCAGCCCGATCGCGCCAAGTCCCTTGGCGCCGACCTCGCTACTCTCGAGGAGGTGCTCGCCCAGGCCGACGTGCTCTCCGTGCACGTGCCGCTGACCGAAACCACCACCGGCCTGATCGGTGCCCCGCAGCTCCGGAAGCTCAAGTCGACGGCCATCGTCCTGAACGTGGCTCGCGGCGAGATCATCGACGAAGGTGCGCTGGTCGATGCGCTCCGGACCGCCGCCATCGCCGGGGCGGGACTCGACGTCTATAGCGTGGAGCCGCTGCCCGCCGATCATCCCCTCCGGAAGCTCGAGAACGCGGTGCTGACCCCGCATCTCGGCGCCTCGACGGAAGAAGCGCAGCAGAATGTGGCGCTCGAGATTTCGGCGGCGGTGCGCGCCGCGCTCCTCGACGGCGACCTCAGCCGCGCGGTCAACGCGCCGGGCGTCGGCGGCGAGCGGATGCGTGCCGTCGTGGTAGCTGTTGACCGT
>DAOLIZ010000127.1:0-7028 GCA_035328285.1 Gemmatimonadales bacterium | reverse complement strand
AGTCGCGGTCGTAGAAGAAGTCCCGGATGCCCTGGACCACCTCGTTGCGCACCTTGGCGATGGCCACCTGGCGTCGGCTGCGCAGCCAGAGGTGCCGGTGCTCGAAGAGAAAGCCGCTCCC
Source organism: Gemmatimonadales bacterium (assembly GCA_035328285.1). GTDB lineage: Bacteria > Gemmatimonadota > Gemmatimonadetes > Gemmatimonadales > GWC2-71-9 > SPDF01. The sequence continues at coordinate 6,907 of DAOLIZ010000127.1, read as the reverse complement.
GTGCTCCTTGGGCGATATGGGAAAGTCCGGGCTGGCGCCGAGGATCTCCAGCTCGGTGGCCGTCAGTTCGTGACCGCCGGGCGCGCGCGCATCGGCCCGCACCTCGCCGGTGACTGCCACCGACGTTTCCTGGGTCAGCTCGGCGAGCCGGAGCCAGGTCGCCTCCGACACCTCGCGCTTGGAGAAGACCGCCTGGAGGTACCCGGAACCGTCGCGGAGCACCACGAAGGCGATCTTGCCACTGGACCGGGTCGTGGCGACCCATCCGCGGACCGTTACAGACTGACCGACGTGGCGGTCCAGCTCGTTGATTCGAACGTTCGGCATGGGGCTCTGCTGCAGTAAGGGTCGTCGAGGGTAGGATTGTACACCTGCTACCCGATGCGGAACAACTCCGTCGCCCTCGGAAACCGGGCCAGCGCCCGAGCCCGGATCGGCTGGTTGGCGGTTCGCTGGAGCATCGGGTCGGCCGCCAGGACCTGCCCCGCCAGTTCGCGCGCCCGCTGCAGGAGGGGGGTGTCTTCCGGCAACCGCGCATGCCGTACCTCGATCCCGCCCGACTGGCGCGCGCCGATCAGGTCGCCCATCCCCCGCTCCTTGAGATCCAGCTCGGCAATGGCAAACCCGTCGTTCGTGGCGGCGAACGCCTTGAGTCGGTCGGGCGTCCGTCCCCCGGGCAGGAGGATGCAGTGGCTGTCGCCGGCCCCGCGCCCGATCCGTCCCCGCAGCTGGTGCAACTGCGCGAGCCCGAACCGTTCCGGGTGCTCGATCACCATGACCGTGGCGTTCGGGACGTCGATGCCCACCTCGATGACCGTGGTGGCCACGAGCACCTGGACCGCGCCGTCCCGGAACCGGCGCATCACCCGGTCGCGCTCGTCGGCCTTGAGCCGCCCGTGCACGAGGCCCACCGAGAGTTCCGGCCAACGGGCGCCGAGCATCTCCGCCATCGTGGTGGCCGCCCGGAGATCGGCCTTTTCCGACTCCTCGATGATGGGCAGGACGACATACGCCTGCCGGCCCGCACGGCACTCCGCCTCGACGAACGACAGCACCCGCTCCCGGTGCTGTTCGCCCCGAATCGTCGTCCGCACCGTCCCGCGGCCAGGAGGGCGTTCCCGCAGGCGCGACTGGTCCAGGTCGCCGTAGAGCGTCAACGCGAGCGACCGCGGGATCGGCGTCGCCGACAGGAGGAGGACGTCCGGGGCCGAACCCTTGCCGATGAGGGCGGCGCGCTGCTCCACCCCGAACCGGTGCTGCTCGTCGATCACCACGAGGCCCAGCCGCCGGAAGGCGACGCTCTCCTGCATCAGCGCATGGGTGCCGACCGCGATGCGGGCCCCGCCCTGCCCCAGCCGCAGCTTCGCCGCCTTCTTGGCGGCGGCGGGCATCTTGCCAAGGAGGAGTTCGGGCACGATTCCGAGCGGCGCGAGCAGCTCGGTCAGGGTCCGGGCGTGCTGCTCGGCGAGCAGTTCGGTCGGCGCCATCAGCGCGGCCTGGAAGTCGTTCTCGACCGCCAGCAGCATGGCGAAGAGCGCCACCACCGTCTTGCCGGTGCCGACGTCGCCCATAAGGAGCCGGTGCATCCGCTCCGGCGCGGTCATGTCCGTCGTGATTTCCCGGATGGCCTGTTTCTGGTCGTCGGTCAGTTCGTACGGCAGCGCCGCCTTCAGCGCCGACGTCAGGTCGCGCTTCACCTCGAAGGCGATGCCGCTCCGCTGGCGCTTGGCAAGCGTCCGGGCCCGCACCAGCATCAGCTGCAGGTCGAACAGCTCGTCGAAGGCCAGCCGACGCCGGCCCCGCTCGGCGTCGGCCACCGACGCGGGGCGATGCACGTCGCGCAGCGCATCCGCCAGCCCGGGCAGGGCCAGTTCCGCCCAAATGGCGGCGGGCAGCACATCCTTGACCAGGGGCAGGAGGTGATCGAGATGCCGGTCCACCAGGGACCGGATCATCTTGTGACTCAGCCCCTCGGTGGCCGGATAGACCGGCAACACCCGGCCGCTCTCGGGCGCCAGTGTCTCGTCGTCGTCCCCCAGGATGAGAAATTCGCTGGGCGCCAGCTGCCGGCCGTGATAGAACCGCACCGTCCCGGCCACCAGCAGGGTCTGGCCGACTTCAATGGTGCGGTCGAGAAAGGCCTGCCCCGGCCAGGCGCACTCGATGACGCCCGAGGCGTCGCGCAGCACGGCGCGGAAGATCCGGAGCCCGCGGCGGGTCGGCACCACCCCCTTGTCCACCACCCGACCGATGCAGGCCACCTCGTCCCCCACCCGTGCGCGGGCGACCGGGATGACGGACGAGGCGTCCAGGTAGCGATGGGGAAGGTGCCAGAGCAGGTCCTGGGCGGTCACGACGCCGAGCCGGGCAAAGGCGTCGGCGCGCCGCTCGCCGACCCCCTTGAGGAACTTGACGGGGGTGTCGAGCCGGAGGCTGGCGGGAGCGCTACCCTTCGTCGGCAAGGAGGTGCCTGGCGAAGTCGCGCGCGTCGAAGGGGGCGAGGTCCGCCACGCCCTCCCCGCGGCCCAGGAACCGGATCGGCACGCCCAGTTCGCGTCGCAACGCGACCGTCGCCCCGCCCCTGGCGGTGCCGTCGAGCTTCGTGATGATCAGCCCGGTCAGCGGGACGGCTTCGGCGAAGAGCCGGCCCTGCTGCACCGCATTCTGTCCGACGGTGCCGTCGAGCACCAGCAGCGATTCGTGCGGCGCGCCCGGGGCGCGCCGGCCGACCACGCGGGCCACCTTCCGCAGTTCGTCCATCAGCCCTTCCTGGGTGTGGAGCCGGCCGGCGGTATCCACCAGCACCGTGTCGGCGCCGCGGGCTACCGCCGCCTCGACGGCATCGAAGGCCACCGCGGCCGGATCTCCTCCGGGCGCGCCGGACACGCACGGCACGTCGAGCCGTTCGGCCCACACCTCCAGCTGGGCGATGGCCCCGGCCCGCCAGGTGTCGGCGGCGCCGAGCAGGACCTTCCGCCCCTGCCCCTTGAGTCGATGCGCCAGCTTCGCCACCGTCGTGGTCTTGCCGACGCCGTTGACCCCCATGACCAGGACCACCGTCGGGCCGGACGCAGCCCTGGCGATTTCGCCCGAGCCTTCCACCGGGGCGAGCAGCGCCGCGATCCGCTCGATCAGCGCCTCCCTCAGGTCAGCCTCACTCTTCCACGTCCCTCGGCGGACTCCATCCTCGAGCACCGCCATGAGGTCCATCGTGGCGGGGACTCCAAAGTCCGCCTCCAGGAGCAGCCGCTCGACGGCCTCGAGATCGGCGGCGTTGAAGCCCCGGACCATGGCTCCCACATCGGTGAGCGCCAGCCGCTTGAGACGGCCCCAGAGGCCCAGCTTCTTCTGCTCGGTGACACGGTCGCGTTTCATGGAGGGAATCTAACGCCGGAACTCAGCGCAGACCGAGCCGGCGGCGAGCCAGCCACTCGCCCGCCAACGCCAGCAGCACCAGGAGGTAGAGCCAGGCCGACTGCCGCGCGGAATGCCGGGCGCCCGCTCCAGCCGCCGGGATGGCCCGGGAGGAAATGACCGCCGCCCGGGGGAGCCATTCGCGCGACCAGCCGTCCACGGCGGCGAGCCCGGTGCCGCCCCCGGGCCCGGCCAGCTGGTAGCGGTAGGTTCCCGGCGGCAGCCAGATCGACGCACGCCCATCACCCCCGAAACGAAGCGTGTCGCGCCGTACCTGCCCCTGCTGCTCGAAGGTGACGGGCAGTACCGCCAGCGAATCGCTTGTCCGCTCAAAGATGAGCGGCATCCCCTGCTCGGTGACCCGCTGCAGCAGGCGCGCCTCCGAATTCCCCATGTCTGGCTCCGCGAGCAGCCAGGAGACGGCGGCGGCAACCAACGCCCGATAGACATCCGCGCTGGGGCCGCCCCGGAATCCCCATCGCCAGAGCCCGTCCGCCCCGATCACGATTTCCCGCCGTCTCGCGAGCTGCTTCCCGACCATCACCGGTCGCTCGGCGCCCCGCCGCCCGAGCTGCACGGTCAGGCCAACCCACTCCCCCGTGGCGGGGGCGAGCGCCCGCACAGCCGTGAGCGGCGGAAGCGAATCCACGGGAACGCCGAGGAAGGCCAGCGCGACGGGAGAGAGTGGCGCGGCCGATGCATACCACTCGCCGTCGCCGGATTCCGCCTGTGGCCACCGCAGCAGCCCTCGCGCCCTCGAGTCGCTCACGAGGGCGGGAGCCTCTCCACGCACGATGAGCAGGTCCGCACCGGCGGCCGAGGCGCGCACGGACGGCGCCGGGACCACCGCCAGGCCCTCCATGTCGCGCCACCGATCCCCGTCGAGACGCACGTACCCCTTGACGGGCAAGTCGGCCACGTTGCGCAACGCGCGATAGAGGAACCGCGCGTCCCAGTCGCCGCGGCTGGCGAGGAGCACGATGCCCGGCGTCCCGCTGAAGTCGACCGCGACGAGGCGCGCGTCGTCACGTGGCTCCGCGTCGGCGGCGGCCTCGATCCCGATCGTCAGGATCTGCGTCCCGACCGCGACGCCCCGCGTCGCGGCTGCGACGCGCACCGGAGCCGAACCATCGGGCGGCAGGATCGCGGCGGCCCGCCCCAGCACCCGGGATCCCGCCCGCACGATGACCGAGACACTCTCGGGTGTCGTCGTCCCGCTGGCAGCGAGGTCCACGTTCACGATGATCGAGTCGCCGACGGTGGCGCGCGCGGGCGCCCGGACCTGCCGCACCGCGAGGTCACGGCCGAGTGTCCGCGGAAGGACCACGAAGCCGGTGGATGCCAGGAGGTCCGCGGGCGCGTCGCCCAGGTCGTCGAGCTCGCCGTCAGTGACGACGACCGTCCGCCGCCCGAGTGCCGAGGCGGCGGTGAGCGAGGGGGCGAGGTCGCTCCGCCCCCGACCGGGGATTGAATCGGTCCAGGGCCGGGCGTCGCCGAACCAGCGGACCCTGCCCAGGCGGCGCGCCGTGTCGAGGGCCGCACTCCAGTGTGCCGAGTCGGCGAGCATGCTGAGCGACGCGTCGAGGAGCACGAGCGGCGGGCGGGAATCGATCGGTCCGGGGCAGCTGGGGTTGGCGAGCAACGCGCCGAGCCCACCCCATGCGACCGCCCGGAGGAGCATCGGGAGCCAGGTCCGCTCACCCCGGGCCTCCAGCCGGCGATAGGTGACCAGCGCGAGGGATGCCGCGAGGGGGATGAGGAGGAGTGTCAGCATGGCGGTCTGGAGAATCCTACGCGGGAGGCGGCGTCAGGATTCGGGCGACGCGGAAGGGCGGCGGGATATCAGTCGCCGAGGTGGGCCATCGTCGGTGCCGGCACCGGGTACAACTCGGCAGCGAGCCGGTCCCGCTCCAGGTCGAACGCCGGACGATCGGCGGCGGCCACCGGCTTGCCATTGCCGAGGTCCATGCGACGGGAGTCGCGCGCGACGCCGTTGACCCGGAATTCGTAGTGCAGGTGCGAGGCCGTGGCCAGGCCGGTGGCGCCGACCCGCCCGATGACCTGACCCTGGCTGACGCGGGAGCCCACTCGCACAAGGATGGCGCTCAAGTGCCCGTAGCGGGTGGTGATCCCGTTGGCGTGGCGCAGCTCGATCAGGTTTCCGTAACCGCCGGCCCGGCCCGCCTTCACCACGGTGCCCTCACCGGCCGCGAGGACCGGCGTGCCGTAGGCGGCGGAGTAGTCCGTCCCCTCGTGGCGCCGGGCATATCCGAGGATGGGGTGGCGTCGCGAGCGGTTGAAGCTGGAGGAGATGCGCCGGAACTGGAGCGGGGCGCGGAGGAATGCGCGCTTGAGGGACTGCCCGTCCGCGTCGTAGTAGGACGCCGCGCCGCTCGCGGTCTCGAACCGATAGGCGGTGAGGCTGCGCCCGTTGATGGAGAGGTCGCTGGCCAGGATCCGCCCGAACCGCACCTCCCCTTCCTCCGACACCTCGCGTTCGAAGACGACCTGGAACCGGTCGCCCGACCGGATGTCCCGCGTGAAGTCCACGGACCAGGCATAGACGTCGGCGAGGTCCCACGCCAGCCGCTCCCGCTCGCCGGGACCGAGGAGCTCGGCGTCGACCCCGTCGTCCAGCGCCACGTACAGCGAATTGTCGATCGGGCCCTCGATCCGCACCACCTCAGGGCGCCAGGCGATCGGCTGGATCTCGGTCGTCCAGCCGCCGCTGTCCGCGCGCAGGAACTGGAGCCGCTGTTCGGCGCCGGTGCGCACGGAGAACGCGACCGGGAAGGAGTCGAGGCGGGGGCGCCGGAAGCTGAACACCATGCCGGTGCGGGCGCGGCGCGGATCGAAGCTCGAGCGCTCGACGACATCCTGCAGGTTCAGTCCGACCACGCCCTGCCGGGCGAGCAGTTCGGAAATCGTCTCGCCCCGGCGGAGGGTGTCGGTGTTCTCGGTCCAGGCGTTGTCCACCACGATCGGCTGGGCGACGAGCACCCGCTTCCACGGCCAGGAGCGGGTGAGCGAGGCCCAGGCCCCGAAGAGGACGATCGCGAAGGCGACGAGAAACCGCGCGGACTTCATCAGTCCATCTGGCGCCGGATGAAGGTCGGGATCTCCATGTCCGGCACGTCCGACGGGGCGGCCGGCCGGCGCGGCTCCGGCCGATGGGCCGGGACCGGGGTGGGGTGGCTGAGGGGCGGCGGCGTGGCCGCCCGGCGCGGCGTCGGGAAGTCGTCGTCGCCTTCCTGCCATGCGCCGAGCGCGCTGGCGAGCCGCGCGAAGCGCTTCGCGTTCGACGTATGCGTGAACGCGACGCACCACGGCAGAAGCACCGCGTTCGCGAGGCCGTGCGGGACGTGAAACCGCGCGCCGAGCGGCCGCGCCATCTGGTGGACGATTCCGGTGCGGCTGTGCGAGAGGGCCAGCCCCCCCATGCACGCCGCAATCTGCATCTGCAGCGCGTGGTGGCGGTCGGCCGGAGCGTTCG
>DAOLIZ010000126.1:0-7106 GCA_035328285.1 Gemmatimonadales bacterium | reverse complement strand
ATCGACCTGACGATCAACGCCCCCGCGTGGATGGCGGTCAACCTCCAGGGCGTCGAGACGCCGATCACCGTCTCCGGCATCGCCGCGCCGATCCAGGCACGGTCGGTGGAGGGCGATGTGACCGTGAGCGGCGGGGCGGACAACGTCAATCTCAGCTCCGTCGACGGCGACATTCGCGCCAGCGGCGTGCGCGGCAACCTCGACATCCAGGCGGTGGACGGCCATGTCACCGTGGAGGACTTCGTCGGCGCGCTGAACGTGCAGGGGGTGGACGGCGACGTCCGGCTCGAGGGCGTCACCTCCTCCTCGATCCGGGTCAACACCGTCGACGGGGACGTCCGGTTCAACGGCGCCATCGCGGCGAACGGCACCTACGGCTTCAAGACCCACGATGGCGACATCACCATCCGGCCCGTCGGCGCGCTCAACGCCACCGTCTCGGTGTCGACCTGGAGCGGCGAGTTCGAATCCGCCACGCCGGTCACCATCAGCGGCAGCCAGGAAGGGAAGCGCTTCAGCTTCACCGTCGGGACCGGCAGCGCGCGCCTCGACCTCGAGGCCTTCGACGGCCTCATCCGACTCGAGAAGTAGACCGACGACTCTTCACCGCACAGGAGAACCGATATGCACCGGCACTATCTGGCAGGCCTCGCGGCACTCGCCCTGACGGGCGTCGCCGCCACCGCCGCGACAGCGCAAGGCGTCGACTGGAACTGGAAGGGCGCCGTCGCCGCCGGCAAGAGCATCGAGATCAAGGGCGTCAACGGCAGCATCAGGGCCACCGCCGGCTCCGGCTCGGACGTGGTGGTCACCGCGGTCAAGCAGGGCCGGAAGTCGGACCCGTCGACTGTGTCGATCGAGGTCGTGAACAGCGCCGCCGGCGTGACCATCTGCGCGGTGTACCCGAGCAGCGGCAAGCGGGCCAACAGCTGCGGCGCGGGGGACGACGGCCACATGTCCACGAACGACAACGACGTCTCCGTGGACTTCACCGTCCAGGTGCCGGCCGGGGTCAAGTTCGTCGGCCGGACGGTCAACGGCTCCGTCAGCACGGAACGGCTCGGGAGCGACGCCAATGTCTCGACGGTCAACGGCGACGTCCGCGTGGTGGCGTCCGGCATCGTCCGGGCCAACACGGTCAACGGCCAGATCGACGTGTCGATGGGCAAGGCCGACTGGAGCGGCACCGTGGACCTGAGCACCGTCAACGGGAGCATTCGGGCCACCCTGCCGGCCAACTTCAGCGCCGAAGTGAACGGGAAGACGGTCAACGGCAGCATCGAGTCGGAGTTCCCGCTCACGGTCCAGGGCAAGTTCGGCCCCCGGAACATTCACGGGACCATCGGCGCGGGCGGCCGGACGCTCGACCTGGCCACGGTGAACGGCAGCATTACGCTCGTCAAGGGCTCCTGACGGCTGAAACCTGACGCCGGGCGCGCTCGTCCGGCAGGATGAATGATGCTGCAGCAGCGGGCTGTCGTGCTTCCACACGACAGCCCGTCTCACGCCCAGCCCGAGCCCAGATGCTTTCCTTGTGTCGCCGACACCTATGCCGCCCGCTCCTGCTCATCGCGCTCCTCCCGGGGGTCCCGCTGGCTGCCCAGGTCGCCGACCCGGGCGACGGCAAGGTGGCGCACGCGACCCACGTGATGGGCCCTCCGCCGCACGTCGACGGGCACCTTGACGACCCGGCCTGGGGCATGGCCGAGTGGTTCACCGACTTCCACCAGAAGGACCCGATCGTCAACGGCACCCCGACCGACAGCACAGCCGTGGCGTTCGTCTATGACAACGACGCCCTCTACGTGGGGGCCAGGCTCTGGAGCAGCCGCGTCACGGAGATCCCCCGCCCCGTGACCCGCCGCGACCAGTTCAGCAACGCCGAGTACTTCATCGTGTCGCTCGACCCGTATCGCGACAAGCGGACCGGGTACGGCTTCGGCGTGAGCTCCGGCGGGGCGCTGTCCGACTCCTATCACCCCGAGGACGAGGAGGACAACCGGGACCCGGCCTACAATCCCGTCTGGGACGCGAAGATCTCGTTCGACAGTCTCGGCTGGTACGTGGAGATGCGCATCCCCTTTTCCCAGATCCGGTTCAACCAGCAGCCGGTCCAGGAATGGGGCCTCAACATCAACCGGTGGCGCCCCGGCTTCAACGAGGACATCTACTGGGTGGTGATTCCCCGCACCCAGTCGGGGTTCTTCTCCCATTTCGGGACGCTCACGGGGATGAACGACATCACGCCTCGGCGGAGCGCGGAGTTCATCCCCTACATCGCGGGGACCGCGAACTTTGTCGGGGCGCCGGGCGAGGGGAACCCCTTCAACGACGGCAGCCAGAGCGACCTCAGGGCCGGGGCGGACTTCAAGGTGGGGCTGGGCTCCAACCTGACGCTCGACGCCACGATCAACCCGGACTTCGGGCAGGTGGAGGCCGACCCCGCCGAGGTCAATCTCAGCGCCTTCGAGACCTTTTTCCCGGAGCAGCGCCCCTTCTTCATCGAGGGGAACCAGCTCCTCGAGGGGAACGGCCCGGGGTACTACTACTCGCGCCGCATCGGCGGACAGCCGCGAGGCTACCCGACGGGCGCCTTCGTGGATGAGGCCGACTTCGTCGATGAACCCGGATACGCCACCATCCTCGGCGCCGCCAAGCTGACCGGCCGGACCTCGTCCGGGATGTCCATCGGCGCGCTTGCCGCGCTGACCCAGCGCGAATACGCAACCGCCTACATCGCCGATTCCAACGCCTACAAGGAAATCGCGGTCGAACCGACCACCTTCTACGCGGTGGCCAGGGCCCAGCAGGAGGTCGGCAGCAACGCCTCGACGGTCGGGGTGACCCTGACCGGGCTCTCCCGGAGCTTCAGCGACGCCGCCCCGCTCTCGCTCCAGATGGTGGACCAGGCGATCACGGGCGGCGCCGACTGGCTCGCCCGGCTCAGCGGGGGGTTGTACCAGATCAGCGGGCACGCCGGGTTCAGCTATATCAACGGCACGGAGGAGGCCATCACGGCGGTGGCCACCTCCTCGGCGCACTATTTCCAGCAGCCGGACCAGGACTACCTCCCCCCGGTGTTCGGACAGACCTCCCTGGCGGGCTACACCGTCGGCCTGGGCTTCGAAAAGACCGGCGGCCGACACTGGACCGGCGGGTTGGATGCCGGCGCGGAATCGCCCGGCTTCGAGCTGAACGATGCGGGCCGGCTCAGCAGCGCCAACGACATCGACGCCGATGCCTACATCAACTACCGGGAGGACACCCCGGGCAGGACGTTCCAGAACTACCGATTCGGGCTCTTCGGCGCGTCCGGGTGGAACTTCGGCGGGACGCGGACCTACTCCATCGCGCGCCTGAACACCAACCAGACCTGGAAGAACTTCTGGCGGACCTATTTCGGCGGGTTCTATCGCCCGACCGCCACGAGCGACGACCTGACCCGCGGCGGGCCGCTGATGGGCGTCGGCAGCCAGTGGGGGCTGGAGGCCAACGTCGGCAGCAGCGAAGCAAGCTCGATCCGGGGCAGCCTGAACGCGTCCTTCGCCACGGGCCAGTACGGCTACGCCAACCAGCGCGTGAGCCTCTTCCTGCTCGCGCGCCCGGGCAGCCGGTGGCAGTTCTCGGCCGCCCCGCGCTGGCAGCACTCGGTGAACCCGCGCCAGTATGTCACGGTGGTGGAGGGCGGTCCGGTTGCCACCTACGGGGCCCGGTACGTGTTCGCGTCGGTCGACCAGACCACGCTCTCGATGCAGCTGCGGCTGAACTACTCATTCTCGCCGACCCTCACCCTCGAAGTGTACGCCGAGCCGTTCGCGGCAAGCGGCGACTACTCGGAGTACGGTCAGCTGACCGCGGCGGGGGCGCCCACCCTCCTCACCTACGGGACGGGGAACACGTCGATCGCCCAGGATCCCGACGGCAACTACACCGTGACGGACGGGAACAACGGCGATGTGTTCGCCCTGCCCAACAACAACTTCAACGTCCTCAGCTATCGCAGCAACGCCGTGCTCCGCTGGGAATACCGGCCCGGCAGCACGCTCTTCCTGATCTGGCAGCAGAATCGCAATTCCTTCTGCTCCGGTGGCTATGACTCGGGAATCTGCTATCAGGACGGCGTGGAGGCGGGGAGCGGCATCCGGCCGGGCGACCTCATCGAGACCCGCACCGTGCCCGGCGACAACGTGTTCGTGATCAAGGCCACGTACTGGTTCTCAATGCACTGATGCCGGCCGGGCTCAGCCCAGCCGTTCCGCGATGGCGGCGGCGAAGCGCCCCGGCGCCGCCGGATCCCACCGGAGGAACATCGAGGGCTCGGTGACCTCGAGCTCGAGCAGCCGCTGTTCGCCGTCGGCGGTCGGCAGCAGGTCGACCCTGGCGTAGAGGGTCTCCTCGCCCAGCGCATCGAGTACCCGCTGACCGGCGGCCAGTTCCGCCGGCGTGGGCTCCACCGACAGCACCCTCCCGCCGTGCTCGGTCTGGACCCGGAAATCGCCGACCCCGGGAATCTTGCGGACGGCGTGGCTGAATGTCCCGTTGAAATAGAGGAGCGACAACTCCCCCGTGGTGGAGACCTCCGCCACATACGGCTGGGCCATCATCGCCCGCTGGGTCAGCTGCTCGGTCAGGAACGCCTGCCCTTCCTTCATCGAATCCGGGCCCGCCAACCGGGTCCGCCGCGCCCCTGCCGACACCACCGGCTTGAGCACGATCGTCTCCCACCCCTCGTCCCGCGACAGGGCCGCGAGGTCGTCCGTCGAGCCGCGCTCCAGCCAGCGGGTGGGTACAATGGGGACGCCGCGCTCCGAGAGCTCGCGAAGGTACCGCTTGTCGGTGTTCCAGCGGAGCATCGACGCCGGATTCCAGAGGGCCCGCATCGCGGCGACGCGATCGGCCCACTCGAGGAAGGCGGCAATCTTGTTGGGATAGTCCCACGTGGTCCGGACGGCCACCAGGTCGTACGAGGCCCAGTCGATCGACGGGTCGTTCCAGACCAGGGGGACCCCCTCGATCCCGATGCGGGCCAGGGCCGGGACGAGGGGGGCGTCCTCCTCGTCGAGGTCGGGAAGCGCCAGGCAGGTGGCGAGAGCGACTCTGGGCATCGGCGGGAGTTCGGTCGAGGGTGATGAATACACAGCGGCCGGCCCGAAGGCCGGCCGCTGAAGATCGGGACGGCGGGATTTGAACCCGCGACCCCTGCAACCCCATTGCAGTGCGCTACCAGACTGCGCTACGTCCCGTGAATCGAGGCCCAAAAGTAGCCCTTCAGCCCGGCTTGGGGAAGGGGCTGATGCCGGATTATGTTGCTTGATCCCCAGCCATCACCCCGGAGCCGACATGGATCGCCGTTCCTTCGTCCATCGCACCGTCGGCGGCGTTGCCGCCCTCGGAGCCCTGCGCACTCTCTCCGCCTGTCGCCCCGACGCCCCCTCCGCCGCCGAAGACGCCGAGTTCGTCGCGGTCCGGGAGAAGTACTTCCTCAAGACCCTCGAATTGAACCCGGTGACGTGCACCTATCTCGGGGGCGACGGGTACTCCGCGACGCTGACGCCGGTCAATGGAAGGCTCCGGGACTTCAGCCCGGCCGCGCTCGAGGCCGAGGTCGCCTTCCTGCAGTCCATCCTGACTGCCCTGGGGACGATTCCGGCCGGCACCCTCACCGCCCGGTCCCGCATCGACCACGCGGTGGTGCAGGCGCAGGCCGGGTACATGGTGCATCAGCTGGCGGAGCGCCGGTACCAGGAGCGGTGCGTCGACACGTACGTTGCCGAGCCGTTCCGCGGCATCGACTGGCAGATCCAGGGGATGACCGACGTCGGCAACGGCCTGCTCGGCACCGAGGCGGAGTGGGCACTGGTCGTCGCGAGGACCGCTGCGGTCCCGGCGTACGTGGCGGTTGCCAGGGACAACCTCCTGGCCGGCAAGGCGGCGGGCAACATCCCCGACCGGCGGCTGGTGGCACGGGACGGGATCGACGGTGCGAAGGCCAACGTGGACTACTTCACCACGACGCTGCCGGGCCTGGCCGCCGAGTACATCGGGGACCGTCCGTTCGCCGCCGCGACCGTCGACCAGCTCAAGACTGCCGGCGCGGCCGCGGGGGCGGCCTACGGCGGCCTCGCCACCTTCCTGGCCGAGACCTTCGACCTCAACGAAACGACCGACCGGTACGCCGTGGGTGAGGAGGAGTACGCCTGGCGGGTCAACAACTGCCTGCGCGACGATCGCACCCCTGCGGACTTGTATGCGTACGGGGCCAGCCAGGTGGCGGAATACGAGGCGAAGGTGTTCCGTGTGGCCGAGGAGGTTTCCACGCAGGCCAACCTCGGCCTCGCGTTCGGCACCGACGCGGAGCAGCGAGCCAGCGTCCGGGCCGTCATGGACTACCTCGCCAAGGACTCGCCAAAGGACGACACGGAGCTCTTCGAGTGGTACCGGGAGGCGGGCGCCCGCGCGGTCGAGTACGGCCGGCAGCAGCAGATGTTCGATATTCCCGCGGACTATCAGCTGGTCGTCACCGAGACGCCGCCGGTCCTCCGGAGCACCACCGATGCGTCGTACTATCCGGCTCCGCCGTTCAAGACCACCGGGGTCGGCCGCTTCTACCTGACGCCGACCGACAACGATCCGGGGGCGCTCAAGCTCAACAACCGGAGCTCGGTGGCCACCACGGCCATTCACGAGGGGTTTCCCGGGCACGACTGGGACTACAAGTACATGACCCAGCACGCGGCGGAAATCACCGACATCCGCTGGCTGACCCCGGGCGCCGTCGAAGATTCGTTTTCCATGTGGGAAGACTCGATGTCATCGGAAGGGTGGGCGCTCTATGCCGAGGAGTTGATGGCGGAGGCGTCCGCCGGTCGCCCCTATGGCTTCTACGAGCCGGGGGAGTACCTCTACATGCTGCAGGCACAGCTGATGCGCGCCGTCCGGGTCCGGGTGGACGTCGGGATTCACACCGGCCGGATGACCTTCGACGAGGCGGTGGACTACTTCGCGGCGCACGTGGACTTCTTCCCCGACGCACGGGCCGGCCAGGCCAGGGATCCGGTGGCCAAGGCGGCGTTCGACACGGCCAACCGGGCCATCTACCGCTATTC
>DAOLIZ010000125.1:0-7188 GCA_035328285.1 Gemmatimonadales bacterium | reverse complement strand
GGAAGAGGAGCAGCACCAGCAGGATGAGGGCGCCCCCCTCGAGCAGGGCATCGCGGACGGTTGCCACCGCGCGGTCGACCAGGTCGGCCTGATCATAGAAGGGGACGAGCCGGACACCGGGCGGCATCGCGGCGTTGATCACCTTCACCTGAGCCCGCACACCCTCGATCACGGACGACGTGTTCTCGTAGATGCGCTTCAGGACGATGCCGGCGACCGCCTCACCCTCGCCGTTGACGCTCACCGCGCCACGGCGAACCTCGGCACCGATGGCCACCCGACCGACGTTGCGGACGTAGACCGGCGTGTGCTCCCGCTCCGCGACAATCACGGTCCCAATGTCTTCCAGCGTGGTCACGAAGCCGAGCCCGCGGACCAGGTACTCCTCCGGCGAGCGCACGATGAACCCGCCGCCGGCATTGGCGTTGTTGCGCTCCAGTGCGCCGATGACCTCCTCCACCGTCACGCCGTACTGCACCAGGCGGTTGGGGTCGAGCTGCACCTGGAACTGCTTGACATGACCGCCAAAGGAGAGCACTTCCGTGACGCCGGGGACCGCCCGCAACTGCGGCTTCACCACCCAGTCCTGAATGGTGCGCAGTGAATCGAGCGAAAGCCCCTCGCCCACGATGAGGTATTGGTACACCTGCCCCAAGCCGGTGGTGACGGGGCCCAGCGCGGGGTCTCCCAGGCCGGCTGGAATGGCATCCCGGGCGCTCTCCAGCCGTTCGAAGACGAGTTGCCTGGCAAAATAGATGTCCACCTCGTCCCGGAAGTAGACGTTCACCTGGGACAGGCCGAAGGCGGAGATCGACTGGATACGTGTCACGCCGGGAAGGCCGTTCATGGCCACTTCGACCGGGTAGGTGACCAGCGCTTCGACCTCCGGCGGTGCGAGTCCGGGCGATTCCGTGGTCACCTGAACGAGGACGGGCGAGACGTCCGGGAACGCGTCGACCGCCAGTCCCTGGACGGCGAGGTAACCGCCGCCCACGATCCCGAGCGCGCCAAGGACGACCAGCAGCCGCTGGGTGAGCGCCCATTCGACGAGGCGGCCGATCATTCGTCCCCTCCGAACTGCTCGCGCTGCAGGTGCGCCTTGAGCGCGAAGCTTCCCGCGAGCACCACGCTGTCACCCGGTGCCAGCCCCTCGAGGACTTCCCGCCACCCGCCGGCCTGCTCGCGACCGAGTCGTACCGCGGCAGCGCGATACCGGTGCGCACCATCCGGCACAAAGACCACCGTCGTATCGCCGAGGCGCTGCACCGCGGTGTTCGGCAGGCCGACCTCGTGGGGAAGGCTCGGGAGGACCAGGGACGCCTGGACGAACATGCCGGGCTTCAGCTGGCGGCCCCGATTCTCGATTTCGACTCGCACCTTCACGCTGCGTGACACGCTGTCGACCACGGCGCCGACATAGCTGATATGGCCGACGATGTCCAGCGCGGGCAACGCCTCGACACGGACGTGGACGATGGCGTCACGGTGCACACGCCCGATGTCGGTCTCATACAGGTCGAGGATCAGCCAGAGGCGAGAGAGATCGCCGACAGTGAACAACTCGGATTCCGGCCCCACCACCTCGCCGATCACGGCGTGCTGATCCACCACCTCGCCCCCGATGGGGGTACGCAGGGGGAACACCCCGGGCGCCGAGCTGTCGGGCTCCGCCCCGAACGCCGCGAGCGCCTGGACCGCGGCGGCGAGATCGGCCTCGCGCTCCCGCAGTTCCGCCTCCGTCTCCAGGCGACGCCGCTCCGAGACGATGCCATCCTTGGCCAGGCGCTCGGCGCGCTCGAGATTGCGGACCGCCACGTCGCGCGAGGCGGTCGCCTTGGCCCAGGTGGCCTGCGCGGCGCCGAGCTCCGGGCTGTCCAGCAAGCCCAGGGTGTCGCCGGCCGCGACCGGCGCGCCGATGGCGACGCGCACCGCCCGTATGCGACCCTGGATCCGGGGGCCGACGTGACTGATCCGCGACGGGTCAAAGCTCAGCGTGCCGGTCAGCTTGATGGTGTCCGCCGGCAGCCCGCCGATGCTCCCCACCACAACGCCCGAAGTTGCCTGTTGCGCGGAATCGAGGACGACCACCGCCGAATCGGTGAGGGTGACGGCAGCGCTCCGGTCTGCGGGCGGCGCGTCTGCTTCACCGCAGGCGGCAAGGAGAGTAACGGTGAGTGTAAGGAGTCTTCGTGTTGGCAGCATGTTCAGTGATTCCCGGTAAGGAGCGTCGTCAGCTCGAGTGGGTCGACATCCAGCGCGGTGGACACCTCAAACCACGCCGCATAGGCGTCGGCCAGCACCGCGAGATACTCCAGTTGCGCATCGACCGCCGTGCGTCGGAGGATGATCACGTCGGTCAGATCGACTTCACCTTCCATCAATGCCTGTTCCATCAGGTTCACGTTTTGCGTGGCCGCACCGAGCACCTGCTCCGCGAAGCGGCGCTCGGCCGCCGTCGAGCGAACCAGCCGGGCGAGCCCGCCCTGAAGTTCCGCCTGGATCAGGCGCTCTGTCGCCACGAGCGTCGCCCGTGCAGCGGCCAACTCCGCTTCGGCGGCGCCGCGGGCGGCCTGCCCGTTGTGGAAGAGCGGCACCTGCAGGCCGACCTGGAAGCCAAGCAGGTCGTCGGTTCCCCCTTCCTGTCCGCCGAGCGCCGCGAGGGTCAGGTTCGGGATGAATCCACGCTGTGCGACGCTCAGGTTCCCCCCTGCCCCATCCACTTCGGCACCGGCCGCCAGCAGATCGGGACGCCGGCTGCGGGCCAGCGGGAGCAGGTCCGGGACGGCCTCCCGTCCGACGAGTGGCAGGTCGGGAAGCGGGACGGTGCGGACGAGGCTGTCCGGCGGCACGGCCAGGATGCGGGCAAACTCCGCGGCCGCCACTTCCACGGCGGCGCGCGCCCGTTCGGCGGCACTTCGGGTCCGGGCCGCATCGAGCAGCGACCCATTCAGTTCCAGCCGGTTGATTTCCCCCGCATCGAATTGCCGTTGTGCAAACGCGGCCATGCGTTCCGCAAACTGCGCCGTCGAGTCGATCAGCAATTGCTGGCGCTCGGTAAGCGCGAGCGTCAGGTACGCCATCCGGGTGTCGAGCGCGACCCGGCGCCGGGCGTCCTCAACACGGGCTTCCGAGGCGCGGAGGAAAGAGGACATCGCGCTCCGGCGCGTGAACGATTGACCCGCGATCTCGATTTCCTGCGAGATCAACCAGTCGTCGTCGTGCGTCGTGGACGCCGCGGTCGTGCGTTCCGTTTGCCCATAGAACACGGTCGGATTGGTCGGAAACGGCAGCAGGGCCTCCGCCCGGAGGCCCCGCACCCGGGCGACATCCCCGACGGCTGACGTGACCGCAGGACTGACGGTCAGCGCCCGGGTCACGGCATCCGTCATCGTGAGGGTCAGAGTGTCCGGCTGAACCACAACCTGGACAGTGGCCAGCAACAGCAGCGCGAGCATGGTGACTCCAGGAAACGGTGCCGGCGCAGCGATCGCATCACGCTCGCGTCGGCACGCCATGGGACTCGCTCACGCCCCCGCGGACGAGCGGCGAGGGTGTCGAGCCAGCATCAGATGTGATTGGGGGCCGATGGACCGCCGAAGCGTCCATCGGCCAGGCGGTCAGATGATCGGAGGGCGGAGGGGTGTGCTGGGTGCCGGAGATGCGGACACGTCCGCCTCGAGGGCAGGGAGAGAACAAGCTTCGTTGACGAAAGCCGGCAGGGGGTTGACCTTCGCCACCGGCCCGACCGCATGCTGGTGCGCGCCGTGGCACACGTGCACAGGATGCCCCGGCGCCGGCTCGGCCGGGCTCGGTGGCAGCTCGCCTGCGGCCACGACGGCCGGGGCGTCCTCCGCATGCCAGTCGTGATCGTCCGGCACGTACTGCTCCACGCTGGCGCCGAGGTGGCCCACGAGGGCCACGGTTGCGAGCAGTCGGGTGATCAGCTGGCGCGGGAGGCGGTACATGACCGTCAACCTAATGTTCCGGCTTCGGCGAGGAAAGGGAGGCGGTCCTGCTGGTCTCCGCCCCGCCATCCACAGGCTCCACGGTAGCGCCAGCAGGGCGGCTGAAATGCCGGAGGGGGGGGAGTCGACGAGCCTACCCGGTCTGGCGCTGCGGAGGGCGGAGATCTCACCTTGGCGGGGAAGCGGGGCCGAAGTTGCAGTGAACCACCCGGACCGTCAAGCACTCTGACGACGCCAATCAACCGGAATGATCCGCTCATCCGGCACATTGGGTTGAATCCCACAAAATAGGGGTGGGCATAAGCCCACCCCGACGTAAGCCGACCCCGTCACCCGCCAACTCCGGTCCGCAGGCCACGCCGGCTCGGGGCTCAACTAGGGGTTCCGCTGTTGCGGGGCCTGACGCCGTGGCGGAAACCCGAATACCGCCCTGAACGCAAGCGAGGGAATGCAGATGTCGGTGGTGCTGACCAGCACCGCAATCATCGTGAGCGTGCCGCCGAGTACGTAACCAAGCGCGGGCCGTCCCGCCTGGAAGGCCCAGGCGGTGGGAAGCAGCCAGACCGCCCCCAGGCCACAGGCAAACCGGGACGGTGCACCACGCCGCGGCAAGGGTCCGGTCCGAGTGAAGTGCCTGATTCCATGGTTGTAGATCAGATCGAAGGGATGCACCGGAAACAGGGCCGCCAACCCTGCCACTGGCACCATGAGCAGCAGAATTGTCGGTGACGCCAGGGCGGTGCCTATCCCGGCTATGAGAGCGCACAGCCCGAACGCGAGCCGGAGCCACGGAGCGACGTCCGCGAGCACCAGGGCGTCCACCCCCTCGAACCCCTGGATGTCGAGCCTGCGGCGCGTAGTTGCAGTCAATCGGCGCATGACACTCTTCCTTGGTCTTGTCCGGCGGGTGCCGCTACAACCGCCGCCACAGCCAGTCCTTCTCCAGCATGACCTTGGCACCGTGCCAGAGGCGCCCGGACGGCCGCAAAGTGATCTGAGGGACCGGTTCGGCGTAGAAATTCCCCTGACCGAACCCCGCCTTGCCGTCCCCCACTTCGATGAAGCAGCCTCCTTCACCCGCGAAGATTGCCGGTTTCCCCTTGCCTGTGATGCGGTGCGCGATGTTGCCGGCCACCACCTCCGCCTGGGCGCCGGCAAACACACCGGCCTTCGGCAGGGGTTTCCCCAGGGCCAGGGGAATGGCGGTGACGTCGCCCAGGGCGAAGACGCCCGCATGTTCGGTCTCCATCGTGTTCCGGTCCACAGCGATCCAGCCACTGGCACCTGTCAGCCCCGAGTCACGCACCGCGGCGGGTGCCCGATGCGGAGGCACGAACGCCATGAGATCGAAACCCGCCGCCATCCCGTTCGCGAAGTGGAGCGTCCGCTCCGTCGGATCCACCCGCTGAACCTGATGCTCGGGGCGGTAGCTGATGCCCTTGGCCTCCACCATCTGGCGGACAGCCGCCGACACCGCCGGACCGGCGACACCCATGGGACCAGGCTCCGCCGCGTACAACACGATCTCCGTCTGTTCGCGGATGCGTCGCTTGCGGCAAGCAGCCTCGAGCAGCATGGCGGTCTCGTACGGTGCCGCCGGACACTTGTAGGCCGGTGCCGCCGTCAGGAGCGCCAGCCTTCCGCCCCGGAAGCCGGCGAATGCGTCCCTGAACCCTTCCGCGCCCTCAAGAGTGTAGAGATTGTGTCCCGCGCCGGCCAGGCCGGGAATCGACTCCGGCGCGAGTTCGGCCCCGAGGGCGATGACCAGGTAGTCGCCGACCATCCGACGACCGGAAACGACGATCTCCCGCACCGCCGGATCGATGCGCTCGACCTCGCCCTGGACGACCTCGATGCCCCGTCGCGCCAGGCCATCGAGCGGCCGGGTGATCTGAGCGGCGGTGCGGTGGCCAGTCAGCAGCCAGATGAGGGACGGGGCAAACACGAACGACGGGGCCCGTTCTACGAGGATCACGCGGTGCGATCTGGGCAGCAGTGCACGGAGCCTGGTGGCCGCGACGATCCCGCCGATACCACCGCCGAGCACCAGGACCGTACGTGGAGTCATCATCTCTCCTCAGAACACGAGTGTCTGATCGGATTCCGCGGTCCAGGTCGTCCACTCCTCCAGCGAACTGCGGCGCGCACCCTCGACCAGCTCCCCCTCGGCGATGCCCCGCGCGTCCATGCAGGTGCCGCAGACGCCGACCTCTCCGCCTTGCCGGATCACCGCCATGAGCATCGTCTGGATGTTGTAGTAGCCGTTGGGGACCTTCTGGCCGTTCTTGGCGCAACTGGCGGCATCGCCGGCCAGAAAGACGCGCACCCCGAGTCCCGGCCGTTTCATCAGCGAGCCGGCCAGGCGAAGCCCGTTGTAGGAACGCTCGCTCCCATAGGGCCCATCATTCAGCGTGATCAGGAACGTCATGCCGCCTCCTCCTGCGCCGCGCTTCGGACGGGAAGCCCGGCGGCGCGCCATTCCGGGAATCCGTCGGCCAGGCGCCTGGCCGAGCGGCCGCGCTTCCTGAGCATTGCCACCGCCTCGAATGCCAGCACGCAATAGGGGCCTCGGCAGTACGCGACGAACTCCCGGTCGGCGGGGAGCTGGCGGATGCGCGTCCCGAGTTGATCCATCGGGATGGACACCGCCCCCGGAATGTGGCCCGCGCGGTACTCCTCGGCCGGCCGTACGTCGAGGACGGTCACCGTCCCGGCGCGGACTCGCGCCAGCAGCGCCTCCCGCGACACGGGCTCGAGGTGGTCCCGGTCGGTGAGGTAGGTCTCGACCAAGGCTCCCACCTCGGCCAGGTGACGCTCGGCAAGGGTGCGGATCACCCGGGCGAGGTCGTAGACGTCCGGTTCCGTCAGGCGATAGTAGACGTAGAGCCCGGCCTTCCGGGCCTCGACCAGGCCGGATTCGCGGAGGACCTGCAGATGGTGAGAAGTGTTCGCAATGGAGAGACCGGTCTCCCGGGCAAGCGTCTCCACGGCGTGCTCACCCTGGGCGAGCACCTCGAGCAGTTCGAGTCGCCTGGGACTGGCAACCGCCTTCCCGACCCGGGCGAGTTGCGCGTACAGAAGGTCTTTGGGCCTGCGCTTGGACACTGAACCCCCACGAAGAAGTATTCAAACAATCGCTTGAATAGTCCGTCGTGTCAAGGGCGGGGAAGCGGGGAAGCGGGGAAGCGGGGAAGCGGGGAAGCGGGGAAGCGGGGAAGCGGGG
>DAOLIZ010000124.1:0-7295 GCA_035328285.1 Gemmatimonadales bacterium | reverse complement strand
TCGCGAGTTCGATTCTCGCCGGCGCCTCTTGCCCCGCAACGACTTAGGCCCTCCACTTGGAGGGCCTTTGTCGTGTTGCCGTAACGCCTGCCGCCATCTGGACCACAGGTCGTCCGATTCACGGCCGATGGAGTCCCGCGGCTCCAATTCCTGGCAGGGCCTTCAACCAACCCTCGAGTCTTCGGCGGGTATAGAGATATCGTACCGAACCTGTCAGTCTTGAGGCCGGCAACGTTCGGCGAGTATGCAAGCAAAGTCGAGGGGTCCATGTCGGCGCCTCCCTACCGCTTCGTGAAGTGGGCACGGTTTAGTGGCTTTGAATGAGCTAGGGATCATCACTCCCCGCCCAAGCTACGGTCCCTTCAAGAAGAGCACTTGTGACATTCAGGACTAAGTGTTGGCGGTCACTTGCCGACGCACTATCCCATATTTTCACAAGCGCCCCTACAAGCTCTTCCATGTCCCCTGGCCGATCCGGTCGTAGTGGATCGATTCGGGAATTGTTCTAGGCATCAACGCCAGCCGCGTAGGTCGGGAAGCCGTTCACCATTAAGCCGAGGGAGGGCCCAGATGCCGATGGCCAAGTGGCGTAGGTCAATTCTCGGTGCCATTTCACTTCTATCGGTGGCTGCGTGCACCGATCCAGCAGCTGTCGACGATTCACCTGCTGTTCACGTGGCCACTTTGCCCCTATTCGCTTCGGCCCCGGTTCAAGCCTCAATCCCCGGCCCCTCGGCCTACAACCTAGACGCCAGTGTAGCGTTGCCGACGGTGTCGAGTCCGACAATTGCCTACCTTCAGGCGAGTGGTGAGATCAACGTCTACCAGAACTACCCTAGCCCCGGCCCGCTTGTTGGCGTCATACCCCCAGGAGGTGGTCGCCAAGGGCTTCAGACAATGAACTGCTATGGGAAGGTGCAGGTGTGGTACCAATATGGTGGGCTGTTCGACGTAGGAACTGACTGTGAGGGCGGCGTACGCACGACTCCAATCAAGATGCATGGCATCGGTCAGGCGACCCGCATCGGGGACTACCCAGGTACGGATCCAGCGAGCTGCCCGGGGTTTCCCCCGGTTCCTTGCTACTATTACACGGGTGGTGCACAGTCGATTACCATCACACCAATTGATATGCAACTAAAGCTGAGGCCATCCGCCTTCGTTGTGACGAGTGGTACGAGCGTGACATCTACGGCGTTCGGCACGCCCGACAGCGTGTACCCCTATAAGCTGCCATTCGCTGTCCAAAGCTGGCAGTGGACACCGGACACTGGGACCGCCTCCACTCCTTGTTCCGCGGGAACCACTCAATGCGCCAAAGCAATTACGGCATCCGGAACGATGCATGTCGTGGCGGTGGTGAATGGGGAAGTCGCGAACGAAAGTGTTCACATCCGGGTGCTCTGCGACACCACCAATAACCCATTGCTCAACAACTATCCGCTGCTTGACGCCATGCAACACGCGTGGGAAGCTGGGTGGGCGGATCTGCCGATCGATCGTCGTGAAGCTTCATGGACCGTGGATTGCGACGCTGATGGGATTTGTTACTTGAATTGGTATGTTGACCCGGTTGCAACGCCTTGCAACACCGTGTTTCCCGATCCGCCGCTACCAGGTAGGACTAGGATCGCCAGCGGTCATACCCACCCGGTAACGCCCGACGGATACCCTGGGTACCCACCGGAAGGCCAACCCGCCGGTTGTCGTGGCCAGGAGACCCCCCAATTCCCCTCGAACAAGCCCCGCTACCCTGCGGCTGGTCCGAGTCCGAAGGACAGGGATAACTCAGCGGCTCAACCTACTCCGGGTGTGACACATTGCATTATGGACCTGGTGAAGATCTACTGTTATCCACTTGGAGTGCCTAAGTCTGAAGCGAAGTCGCAAGAGATCCAGACTCGACGCGAGACCAACGGGTGTAGGCTGGCCGCACTCGACATTCGCCACCTACGGGCCGCCGAACCGCCAGATGTGATGACCACGGAGGAAGTATGAAGTCGACAAGACCTCTGATTTGGGGCGCGTTGCTCTTGATCATGCAAGCGGGCGGTCTCTATTCACAATCCAGCCCCTGCCTGTCTGATCCAGATAGTATTCCGGTACTTCGAGAGCATGTAGAGGGGGTGTTCAAGTACAGTGATTCCGCCTACGCGGTGCAGCGCGGATTCCCTTGGACGCCCGTGGCCAACATCCAGTTCGTTACGGATTCGACAACTTGCGCGGCCGCCGTGGCGGCGTTCAACGATGAGATGGGAACAACCGGCACGGCCGAAGCGGACACGGCAGGTTACGTCTTTAGTCTTGGCGGCACGGGCTATGCGTACGTTCGTCCGAATTCGATGACGATATCTAACCGACGCCCGGTCTTCCTTTTTAACCCCACGTGGGTCCTCGTCGTGACCATCGATAGTTGAGCCTCAGAGCCCGAGGGGGGGCGTTCCGGCAGGCGAGCGCCTCCCTAGACTGCCACCGAACTTGCTGTGGTTGTTGCTGACTCTATCGCGCATGCCAGTTGATCCGCTCTCCCCGTCGGTGCGCTCGCCTGCCTCCTGTTAGCCCCTCAGGGCCCACTCAGCCCTTCTCGGCACTTTCCGAGTGAGAATGCGCCTCCCTCTGCACCTCTGAATGGTTCGAAGGGGTATGGTATTCCTGATTGTTTCAAGTCCACCGCTCGCCCACCCGCCTCAAGATGCCCAAGGTGGTCAGTGGCGGCCTCCAAGTCGTTCAACGCGAGAGTGGGTGCGCGAAGGAGTGGCACTGATAGTTGCTGCTCACGGAAGCGGTTCAAAGTCCCCCCGGTCCGTACCTGCGCCTAACGAATGGCGCATCAGCTGCGAGGGCGCACTCCTGATGCGGCCATGCTCCCTCCCTAGCTCGTAACCTGGAACTGTTGTCGGGGCCTTTGGTGCTAGCTAGGCTGGAGAGCTTAGCCCTCGTATCCGATGTTGTGGAGGAGCGGAAGTGGGATTCTTCGCAATCCTGATGTTCGTGGCCTTCGGCCTGATTCCGCTGGCGGGTATCC
Organism: Gemmatimonadales bacterium; assembly: GCA_035328285.1. GTDB lineage: Bacteria > Gemmatimonadota > Gemmatimonadetes > Gemmatimonadales > GWC2-71-9 > SPDF01. Next base: position 4,270 of record DAOLIZ010000124.1, on the reverse strand, counting down.
TGCTTGCATTTGAATCTTGGGGGCGGGCCAAGGTTGTTCCTTGGGTTTTTGCCTGGAGCCCATGGACAATTCGAACGGTGCGAGACATCCAGCGGATAACGCCACCTCACCGAGACGGGCGGATTCTGAGCGGCGAAGCAATCCACCTCCGCAAGCTCACAGATGGACGGTGCTTCTTTGTGCAAAGCAATAGTACAGAGTTCCCACGGCTTTCCGGCGAGACTGATTGGACAAGTGCCACCGGTCGCGCGGAGGCGATCGGACGAGTGTCACTAGGTAGCCTTTGTGTTATGTTGTCGCTTCTTGTGTACGGATTGTTTGCGCTAACGGTGGCATTGGGCACTGCTAGAAATGAGGCGGCAGTTCTTCTCTCGCTCCTCGCCGGTGCAGGTGGGGTCATAGCGGTGGTTCTAGGCTTGGTCTATACGAATAGGGGACTCCGGGCTCGACTTGACCGCGATCTTGAAGAGGCCGATGCCCTTATCAGGAATGATGCGCGTTTCCACAATCCGTCGTTAGCACGGTTTCAGGGATTGGCAAAGTAGAAGCTTCTGAACGTCGAAAGCGGAGGCCGGGGCAGCGCGATGCGTTGCTCCGGTTTTCGTATTTGAGGGAGGGAAACTGACAGATTAGGCGGGATATCTCTATACCCCTCAAGTGTTTGACGGGATAAGAGATAGACAGCCATCGAGAGTGCACCCGACTGGGTCGGCACCAGCTGGAGGGCCTTCACAGTCTTACCGGATTGGGCTGCGAGACGTATCATCAGGGGGGCGATCAGTTGGGCAGTCGAATAGATGCTAGGCGGGCACATCTGTCTGGGGAGCTACCACACGTGAGCCGACGCGAGTTGCTCCGGCGGTCCTTCTACACGTATTCCCCCCGTCGGACTCGCCCTGCCAGCGCGACCGTCTCTGGCTCGGGGTCTTCGCCCAGCTCGCGCTGGAGCAGCGTCGCCAGCCGGTCATACGCCCGCAGTGCCTGTTCGCGTTCCCCCTGGCGTGCCAGGCACACCATCAACTGCCGCCACGTGCGTTCCCTCAGCTCATCCTTCTGCAGAATCCGCCCAAACACCTCGGCGGCCTCCGTCCACTGTCGTGCCTTGAGGAGCGCCTCGGCGTGCGCCGTCAGGCCCTCCAGGTACAGTCGACCCAACCGATCCCGCGCAGCGAGATGCCAGTCACCCACTGGCTCGCCATCCAGAAGGTCCTCGGTATAGCGTTCCAGGGCCGCTTGCAGGTCGTCCACGGAAAGATCGCGGATCTTTCCCGCCCGCAATGCGGCCGAGACCTCGCGTTCAAAGTGCGCCGCATCGAAATCCAGGTCGATGGCCGGATCGATACGATACCGCCCCCGCTCGAGCCGCAGGCAATCACCCCCGCCGAGGACCCGCCGCAGATGGTGGGCGGTGACGTTGAACCGATTCTTCACCTGGGCTGACGATGCCTCGGGCCACAGCGCCAGACCGACCTGGTCCCGCGAACGCCCCTCGGGATGCGAGAGGAGATAGAGCAACAGCTCGCGCGCCTTCCGGTAGCGCCAGGCCTCCGGCGACAGCGGCACGCCGTCCACCGACACCTGTAACGGCCCCAGGGACCGGACCGTGATCCGTCGTGGCGTCCGCGGGGGCCGGGCCGGGGGCAAGTCCTCGACGGCGGCATCCGGTGGAGCGGTGAGCAGATCCAGTTCCGCCGCCGGATCAAGCGCGGCGCCGAGCGCGGTCTCCGCCGAAAACGAGGCAGAGCCCAGCGTGGCCTCGAGCTCCGTCGCCAGGCGCGCCCGAAATGGCTCTTCATGCGGGAACAGCGGCGCCCGCGAGGCGGCGCTCAGCGCGGCGGATGCGCTCAACAGCCGCACGGCGCGAACGTGGTCGCCCTCTCGCGCGGCAAGTCCCGCCGCGGTGAGCAGCACGCGCATTGTATACCACGGCGCGCGCAACTCCTTCGCCGTCGCGCTTGCGCTGCGCACGCTCGCCCTCGCGCTCCCGACATCGCCGCGCTGCATCGCCAGCATCGCACGACCAATGCCCGCTTCGACGATCACCATGTGCTGCCCCAGTTCGCGCCCCAACTGCTCGGCTTCGGCGTAGCACGCCTCCGCGCGGTCGGACTCGCCCCGCATGCGGTGGACGAACGCGGGGCCGAACACCAGCAACTCGGCCAGAATCCAGCGCTCCTCCAGTGTGCGGGCGAGGGCCAGTCCCTCGGTGGCCAAGAACAGGGCCCGGTCGAGCTCGCCGAGGTCGGCAAGAAGGTGGGCGTAGCGATACAGCAGCAGGGGGTGATCGCGAACCGCCCCGATGGTGCGCAGGATTCTGTCCGCGTGCTCGAAGCGTGTGCGACAGCCGTCGGGATCGCGGAGAAAGTATGCCAGCACACCGGCCCCCACCAGGGCGCGCGCACGTGCCACCCCGGGCGGCTGCGCGCCCGGATGGCCCAGGGTCGCTTCCAGCCAGCGGTGGCCCTCGCTCCACTGGGCGCGGTGGAACCACACGAGCCAGAGCAGACTCGCCAGCTCGAGCGCCGTCTCCGGCTGCCCGCCATCACCCAACGCCCAGTCGAGTGCTCCCCGCATGTTGTCGCCTTCGGCGCCCAGTCTGGCCACCCACTCCGGCGAACTGGTCTGTTCGACATGCGTGAACCCCTCGCGTGCCAGCGCGACGAAGTGCGCCAGGTGCCGGTCACGCATCGTCCGAAGGGCGTCGCAGCCGCTCTCGCCGAGGCGTTGCTGGGCGTGCTGCCGCACAATCTCAAGGAGGGTATAACGGACGGCGCCCTCCCGCTCCTGGACCACGACGAGCGATCTGTCGACCAGGGCCGCCAGCACATCGAGGACGTCCGGTTCGGCGAGTCCCTCGCCAGCGCAGACTGCTTCCACGGTGGCGAGCGTGCAGCCGCCGGCAAAGCTCGAAAGCCGCTGCAGCAGCGTACGCTCCGGCACGGTCAGAAGCTCGTAGCTCCAGTCCACCGTCGCGCGTAGCGTGCGATGCCGTGGGATTGCCGTACGCGATCCCCCGACGAGCAGGCGGAAGGCGTCGCTCAGCCGGTCGCGGATCTGCTCCGGGGTGAGGACCGTGAGGCGGGCGGCGGCCAACTCCAGGGCGAGGGGCAGGCCGCCAAGGCGGCGGCAGATTTCCGCCACGACGGGCGCGTTGGCAACGGTCAACCCGAAGGTCGGCACCACATCGCGCGCGCGCTCGACGAACAGGCGGATCGCGTCGGACTGGGCGATCCGCGTCAGGTCGGTGCCCGCCTCGTCGGCAGGAAGTGATAGCGGCGGCACCTGCCAGCTCTTTTCGCCCGCGATGTGCAGCCGCTGTCTGCTGGTGGCGAGGATGGCCAGTTGTGGGCACTGGCGCAGCAGCCGGGTCGTCAGCCCCGCGACGGCCTCGACCAGATGCTCACAGTTGTCCAGCACCAGCAGCATGGAGCGGGCGGCCAGCGCGCGGACCAAGATCTCGTCCAGTGGCCGCGAGCCATCCTCGCGAATGTCGAGAACCTGCGCAACCTGTTGTGTCAGAAGCTCGGGGTGGGTCAGCGGGGCGAGTTCCACCCATCCTACCCCGTCGGGGTAGTCGGCCTGAGCCTGCGCGGCGGCTTCGAGGGCGAGGCGGGTCTTCCCGCTTCCCCCTGCGCCGGTCAGGGTCAGCAGCCGGGTGCCCTTCAGGAAGGCGCGGACGGTGGAGAGTTCCTCCGACCGTCCCACCAGCCCGACCCCGGGCAGGGGGAGCTGGAGCACAGTGCCGAGCATGGCCAAGAAGCTACCTCGCCCGTTCCAGGTAAGTCCAGATGCCAGAGGGAGTTAAGCGCTAATTAATCGGTCCGGCATATCGTTTCCCGTCCACTTCTTCTTGAGGGAAAGCATATGCACAGGTATTTCGGCATCCTGGCCGCGACCGCCTTGACGACTCCCGGCTGCGCGCCAGATCAGATCACCGCTCCGGGACCGGAGCCGGTGGCGGCGGTAATCATGAGCCACACCGCCTACGAATTGGCGGTGGGGACAGACGTGACACTCACCGCCACGCCGCACGACGCGGAGGGGAGGCCGCTCGAGCGCCCCGTCACCTGGTCCACCAACCGGGCCACCGTGGCGACGGTCAGCGAGGCCGGCGCGGTCTCGGCGGTCGGGGAAGGCACGGCACGGATCGCTGCATCGGTCGAAGGACAGGAGGGCATCACCGTCATTACCGTGACGGTCGCGCCGCCGCCGCCGCCGCCGCCGCCGCCTCCTCCTCCTCCTCCTCCTCCTCCTCCTCCTCCTCCTCCGC
>DAOLIZ010000123.1:0-7334 GCA_035328285.1 Gemmatimonadales bacterium | reverse complement strand
GTGTCGACGCCGGCCGCATCGCCCGCAGCCACCGAACCCGCCGCGCCGGCCCAGGCTCCGCCGGCCGATGCGTCGGCCCCGGCGCCCGGCAAGGCTGAGGCGCCCGGGACCGGTGTGTGGGTGAACTACGACTTTCAGCCCGGCGAGATCCCGCTCTACGTGGATGACTTCTCCCGGGACCGGGTCGGCAATTTCCCGAAGCGGCTGGAATTCATCGAGGGCAACATGGAAGTGGCCGAATGGAACGGGGTCCGCTGGCTCCGCGCGACCACGCGGTCCAGCTTCGCGATCCCGCTGCCCGACACGCTCACCGACCGTTTCACCATGGAATTCGACGCGACGGGCTCGGTCTCGAACATCTTCACCACCGTCACCTTTGCGCCCGACGCCCCCAGTTATGCGGCTTTCCGGTACTTCAACGACCGAATCCAGGGCGGCATTGACGGCACGGGACCGAAGGCGCTCGCCATGATGGCAAGCCCGAGCGCGCGTGAGACGCCGATCCGGTTTCGCATCATGGCCGACGGGAAGTATGTAAAGGTGTATGTGAACGAGACCCGGGTCGCCAATATCCCGAACGCCGACCTGGGGCGCTCGAACAAGATCAACATCGAGTTCGCCGGGTCGGAGGAATGGCCGGTGTTTATTGGCAACCTGAGCGTGCTGGCGGGCGGGCGCGAGCTGTACGACGCCCTTGAGGAGAACGGACGGGTCGCGACGCAGGGGATCTACTTCGCCTCGGGGTCCGACAAGATCCAGCCGGAATCCACCCCGACCCTGGTCGAGATCGCTGACATGCTCAAGGCGCACCCCGATCTCGACCTCCTCATCGAGGGACACACCGACAACGTCGGGAGCGCCGCGTCGAACCTCGCGCTGTCAGACCGGCGCGCGGCGGCGGTGCGGCAGATTCTCGTCGATACCTACAAGATCGACGGCAACCGGCTCACGACGGTCGGCTTCGGTGACACCGTCCCGGCCGCGCCAAACACCACGCCGGAGGGCCGCCAGCAAAACCGGCGGGTCGAGCTGGTCAAGAAATAGCGGGCAACCGTCGCGAGTTCTGCCCTGGCCCCGGCCTCTCCTCTTGACTTTCGACAGAAGTGACAGGATCTTCTGTTGGAACCCGACAGAAGAGGCCGCTTGCCAGCCGGAACCGCCCCGATTCCCGCCGATGTTCTCCGCGGGACGCTCGATCTCCTGATCCTTCAGACCCTGGCCCTCGAGCCGCACCACGGGTGGGGCATCTCGCAACGCCTCCAGCACGTCTCGCGAGGCGTCCTCGACGTCAACCAGGGCTCGCTCTACCCCGCGCTGCAACGACTGGAGCAGCGCGGCTGGATCGAGAGCGAGTGGCGGACCACCGAGAACAACCGCCGTGCCAAGTACTATCGCCTTACCCGAAGCGGCCATCGCGCCCTAGGTGAGGAGACCGCGCAGTGGCGCCGGTACGTGTCCGTGGTGGACCTGATCCTCGCGGGCGCCGCGACATGAGCGCGTTTGGCGGGTTCACCCGCTGGCTGCGGGGCGCCTTCCGGACGCGGGAGATCGACGCCGAACTCGAGGCGGAGATGGCCCTGCACCTCGAGATGGAGACCGCCAAGCACATCGCCGACGGGATGACGCCTGACGAGGCACGTCGGCGGGCTCGCGCCGCCTTCGGAGGAATGGACGCCGTGCGGGAAGCGCATCGCGACGGCCGGGGCCTGCGGTGGGTGCGCGACTTCATTGCGGATGTCCGGTATGCGCTGCGTGCCCTGGGGAGAAACCCCGCCCTGGCCATGACGGCCATCGTCACCCTCGCCCTCGGCATCGGCGCGACCACGGCCATCTTCACCGCGGTCAACGCGGTCCTCCTTCGGCCCCTGCCCTTCGCGCAGCCCGATGAGCTCGTCGCGGTGTGGGAACAGAACGCCGACCGCGGCTGGTACCAGGCGGACGCCGCGCCGGCAAACATGCTCGACTGGCAGGAGCAGGTCACCGGGTTCGCCGACGTGGCAGGATATCCCTCCTTCTTCGACCAGGTCACCCTGGGCGGCGACGGTGATCCGCTTCTGCTGACCGCGGCGACGGTCACCGGCAACTTCTTTCGCGTGCTGGGCGTGCCCGCAGAGCTGGGCCGCACGTTCACCGACCGCGAATCCTGGGCGACCGGTGAGGCCGTCGCGATCATCAGTCACCGGGTCTGGACGGACCGCTTCCGCTCCGACCCGGGGATCGTCGGCTCGAGTGTCAGCATCAATCGACGTCCGGTTGTGATCGTCGGCGTCGCGCCGGCCGGCTTCGACTTCCCGTTCGACGGCACGGACATCTGGATGCCGTGGGCGATGGATCCCGCCAACCGGGCGCAGGTCTTCTTTCGCCGAGCGCACTGGATGCGCGTCATCGCCAGGCTTCGCCCCGGTATCTCGCCCGAAGCGGCCAACGCAGAGTTGCAGACGGTGGCGGCCCGCCTCGAGCAGGACTACCCGGCCACGAATATCCACATGGGCGCCGGCCTGACGCCGCTGCACGAATTCCGCTCCGGCTCCACGCGGACCCCGCTCCTCATCCTGCTCGGGGCTGTTGCCGCACTGCTTCTCATTGCCTGCGCCAACGTCGGCAACCTGCTCCTCGTGCAGGCCGCCTCTCGCGACCGCGAGACGGCGGTCCGGATCGCCCTGGGCGCAGGGCGCATGCGTCTGGTCCGACAAGGCCTGACGGGCTCGCTCGTCCTGTCGCTCCTCGGTGGGCTCGGCGGACTGGCGGTCGGGTGGATCGGGACGCGGCTCCTCCTCGCACTCCAGCCCCAGGGGATGCTACCGGTCTCCGACGTCGGAATGGATGGACGGGTGCTGGGCGCCACGGGGTTGATCGCCCTGGTGAGCGGCATCCTGTTCGGCATACCCTCGGCCCTGTGGGGAGCCGCACGCCCGCCCGCGCAGGGGCTGCAGGTCGGCGGCCGGAGCGGCGGTTTGAGCCGGCGGAGCCGGCGCCTGAGCGACGCGGTCATCGTCGGCGAGGTGGCGCTTGCCCTCCTCTTGGCGCTCGGCGCTGGCCTCCTCACCCGTTCGCTCCTCCGGCTCCAGCAGGTGGAACCGGGGTTTGATCCCACCGGAGTGTTGGCGACTGAGTTTCAGTTGCCCGAATCTGCCTACGAGACACGCGACGCCGTACTGGGCTTCTATCGCCGCCTCGAGGAGGAGGCAAGGGCAATTCCAGGGGTTCAGGCCGCGGCCATCGTGTCGCAGCTTCCACTCACGGGCCCCTCGTGGAGCAGCGACTTCTCCGTCCGCGGCGGGCGCAGTCCGAGCGCAGGCGGCACGCAGGTGGTGCATCGTGAGATCTCACCCGACTACCTCGAGGTGATGCGCATCCCACTCGTGCGGGGTCGCGGCATCGAACCGGCGGACCGGCCCGGAACCGAACAGGTCGTCCTGATCAACGAAGCGTTGGCAGACCGATACTTCCCGGACGAGGATCCAGTTGGACTCCGCGTCTCCTTCGACCGGGTCCCGGACTCGACATCGAACTGGCTCACCATCGTCGGGATAGTCGGGAGTGAACGGCAGGCCGGCCTCGACAGGGAACCGATGCCGGAATTCCTCGCACCGTTCGCCCAGGATTGGCGCCGAGGCATGACGCTGGTGGTGCGGACCACCGGGGACCCGGCGAGCACGGCACCGGCGGTTCGCGCTGTGGTGAAGCGTCTGGACCCGGAACTTGCGATCCTCCGGTCACGGAGCATGATGAACGTCCGGCAGAGCTCGATCGCCCGCCCGCGCTTCATGATGGTGCTCCTGCTCGCCTTTGCCGGGGTCGGGGTCCTGCTGGCAATGGTGGGTGTCTACGGTGTGATCTCGCAACTCGCGCGGAGGCGGTCCAGGGAGATGAGCCTCCGCCTCGCGCTCGGGGCTACGCGCGAGGGAGTCCGGTGGCTGGTGGTCCGGCACGGACTCTGGCTCGCGGCGATCGGCGTCCTTGTGGGGACGGTGATGGCCGTCGTGGCGACCAAGGCGCTCCGCAGCATGCTCTTCGGCGTGGACGCGGTTGATCCGATCACTTTCCTCGTGGTGCCAGTCCTGCTGACCATGACGGCGCTCGTCGCTTCCTGGATCCCTGCGAGCAGGGTGGCGCGGGCCGATCCGGCGGTGGCCTTGCAGGCGGAGTGAAGTCGGCGCCAAGTGTTCACAAGAGAGTTAGAGGCGATCTTGAGGGAATCCTCATGCAGTTCACTGGCGGGCGCCGTACTTTAAGGGCAGCATGCCACCGCTCGTCCGCACCGCCGTCTTGCTGATGTTCCTCGCCTTCGCCTTCTACTCCGTCGGCGTCTGGTCGGCATTCTTGTCCCGCCACCTGGACGCGTGGCACGCGCTGCTGTTCTGGCTCGGCTTCTCCGCCGACACGGCGGGCACCGAACTGATGCGGCAGATGGCGGGGGGATTTCGCTGGGGCTTCCACACCGCCACGGGCGGGCTGGCGCTGCTGCTGATGTTGACGCATGCGGTCTGGGCGACGACGGTGCTGGCACGTCGCGACGAGGCCCGGCTCCGCACCTTTCACCGGACGAGTGTGATGGTCTGGGTGATCTGGTTGATCCCGTTCGTGACCGGGCTGATCGCGGGCAGCCGGCGCATGTAGCGCGGAGTATCGGCTTGTCACCCGACCCTTCCCTAGGCATACTGCACCGGCCAGCTTCCAGAACGTGGCAGAATCCTCCCCATGCCGGGCTTCGTCATCATGAATGAGCCCCAATCGAGGAGTCGCGACGAGCTCCTCGTCGCGCTCCGCCGCCTCGAACGCGCCGCCCGCCCGCTTGAGCCGGGCACCCGGCGCCGCCGGGCCTTGCACGATGCCACCAATGCCTCGGCCGAGCGGTTCCTGCGCAGCGTCGCGACCCGGAAGGCGTTCATCGAGGCGGACGACCAGGGGATCGGGTTGCTCGACCTGCCGATCGGGGATCAGGGCGTCCCGCTCGCCGAGGTCATCTCCCACTTCGAGCACGACGTGGTGCGCCCCGGTGCGGGGACGGCCACCGGCGGACACCTGGCGTACATCCCCGGGGGTGGGCTCTATCACTCGGCCTTGGGGGACTTCCTCGCCGCGGTCACCAACAAGTACGCCGGCATCTTCTTCACCGGGCCCGGCCCGGCGCGGATGGAGCACATGCTGGTGCGGTGGACCGCCGACCTCGTCGGGTTCCCGGCCACCGCCGGCGGCGCGATTGTCTCGGGCGGCAGCATCGCGAACCTGAGCGCCATCACCGCGGCGCGGGACGCGCACGGACTGCGGGGCGCCGACTACGCGAAGGCCGTGGTGTACCTCACCGATCAGGCGCACCACTGCATCGCGAAGGCGCTCCGCATTGCCGGCATGGCGGAGGCACAGGTGCGGAGCGTGCCGATGGACGACCGGTGGCGCATGCGGCCCGACGCCCTCGACCAGGCCATCGCGGCCGACCGTGCGGCAGGACTCAACCCGTGGCTGGTGGTCGCCGCGGCCGGCACCACCGACACGGGGGCCATCGACCCGCTGGACGCGCTGGCCGACATCGCGACGCGGGAACGGTGCTGGTATCACGTGGACGCGGCCTATGGCGGATACTTCCTGCTGACCGACTATGGGAAGGGGGCGATGCGCGGGATCGAGCGGGCCGATTCAGTCGTGCTCGACCCGCACAAGACCCTCTTCCTGCCATATGGATGCGGCATGGTCATCACCCGCGACGCCCGCACGCTCGCCGCCACCAACACGTACACCGGTCACTACATGCAGGACGCCCTGCGCGACACGGCCGAGGTGTCCCCCGCCGACCTCTCCCCGGAACTCTCCAAGCATTTCCGGGCACTCCGGATGTGGCTGCCGCTCGTCCTGCTCGGTACCAGGCCGTTCCGGGCCGCGCTTGACGAGAAGCTCCTGCTCGCGCGCTATTTCAGGATGGAAGTGGCGCGGTTGGGGTTCGAGGTCGGCCTCGAGCCCGAGCTCTCGGTCGTGACCTACCGCTGGGCACCGGCCGGAGTCGGACTCCAGGCGACCAACGCGCTCAACAAGACCATCATCGAGGGGGCCCAGCGGGACGGCCGGATCTTCCTGTCGTCCACCATGATCGATGGTCGATACACCCTCAGGATGGCGGCCGTCACCCACCGGACGCACCGGAGGACGATCGACCTGGCGCTCACGGTCCTGCGGGAACAGGTCGAGGCGCTGGGGTGACTGCGCGACGGCCCACCCCCACTTCGGAAACGCCAATGGCCGCCTCACCGCGCCGGGGCTGGCTCGGCGCCATCTTCGGCACACGGAGGCCTTCATGACGAGCGTCTTCCACCACCGCAAACCGATGGAGCCCGTGATGCGCAGCCCTCGCCACTGGATGGTACTCCTCAGCATCCTCACCGTGTCCGCGGCGGGTGCCGTCGCCGCCGCTGCACAAGATCCGCTTTCCTCGTGGAACGAGGGCGCCGCCAAGAACGCCATCGTGGCGGCCGTACAGGAAGCGACCACGCCGGGGCGCCCGGGGTTCATCCCCGCCCCCGAGCGCATCGCCACCTTCGACAACGACGGCACGCTCTGGGTGGAACAGCCGATCTATACCCAGCTCGCCTTCGCGCTCGACCGGGTCAAGACCCTGGCGCCCCAGCACCCGGAGTGGCAGACCCAGGCACCCTTCGCGTCGCTCCTCAAGGGTGACCTCTCGGCGGCCCTGGCGGGGGGCGAGCACGCCATCCTCGAGATCATCATGGCCACCCACGCCGGGATGAGCACCGCGCAGTTCGAGCAGATCGTCAAGGACTGGCTCGCCACCGCGCGCCACCCGAAGTTCCGGCGGCCCTACACCGAGCTGGTCTACGTCCCGATGCTGGAGCTGCTCGCCTACCTCCGCGCCAACGGCTTCAAGACCTACATCGTCTCGGGCGGTGGGGTGGAGTTCATGCGTCCCTGGACCGAGCAGGTATACGGGATCCCGCCGGAGCAGGTCATCGGCAGCCGGATCAAGACCAGCTACGAGATGACGGCGGACGGCCCGGTGCTCATGCGCCAGGCCGGGATCGACTTCATCGACGACAAGGCCGGGAAGCCGGTGGGGATCAACGCGATCATCGGCCGGCGGCCGATGGCGGCCGCCGGCAACTCCGACGGCGACCGGCAGATGCTGGAATGGGTCCCGACCGACCAGCCCCGGCTCCGCCTCCTGGTGCACCACGACGACGCGGCGCGGGAGTACGCCTATGGGCCGAAGTCGCACATCGGGACCTTCAGCGACTCGCTGGTGGCGGAGGCGAAGGCCAAGGGGTGGACCGTCATCAGCATGAAGGACGACTGGAAGCGGGTCTTCGCGTTCGAGTCACCGTGAC
>DAOLIZ010000122.1:0-7448 GCA_035328285.1 Gemmatimonadales bacterium | reverse complement strand
ACCGCGATGGGGATGCGGGCGTTCGAGAACCTGGTGGCCTGGAGCGAGGGGCGGGCGCTGCCGGACCGGGTGGGGTGAGCCGGGATGGAAGGCCTGCCCTCTTCGACACGACAGAGCCCCGGGACGTCCCGGGGCTCTGTCCATTGTGGGGGGTCTGCCGTCCGTCCTACGGCAGCACCGCGACCTGGTCGAGATTGGTCCGCAGGGCCAGGCGGGCGACCCGCCGCCCCAGCGCGATGCCGGCGTCCATGTCAAACCGGTAGTGAATGCCGGCATACAGGCGCGAAAGGCTCGCCTCCTGGGACATCTGGTCGAGGCTGGCGGCGTCCCTCGGGAAAAACGCCATCAGCACCCCGCTCATCGAGCCGGACACGCAGGAGTGCGCCGAGGGGTAGGATGGATGGGGAGGAAGCCCGATCGGGGTCGTGATCCCCGGGTCCGCCTGCGGGGGGCGGATGAACCAGTAGGCGTATTTGGCGTCGAAGCATCCCACCACGGCGTCGTACATCGCGGCGTTCATCGTGAACATGATCCGCGCAGCGAGGGCGTCGCCGACCCGGTACTTGCGGATCAACTCGACGGCCTTGTTCTCGAACGGCGCGTTCCGTCGGCCCGACTGCTGGATGTTCCAGTAGGTCGCAATGGCCAGTTGCTCCGACGTGCGATTGTCCGAGATCTGCCGGACCTCGGCGAGCGCGGCCAGATACGCCGGCGAGCCGAACATCGGAGGTGGGGCCGGGCGGAACTGGCTGTCCGACGCGAGGAAGAAGGGGCGCGCCCGGTAGTTGGCGCGGACGATCGGCCCGCCACTCCACTTCCAGTAGCCGTCGCCAATCGGGGGCGTGCCGGGGTCCGCCAGTCCGACGCGGTCGCCGGCAGCGTACGCCATCACTTCCGCGGCGATGTCCGCGCCCAGATCGGCGGATTCGACGAAATCATCCGCGTCCCGCGCCGTGGCGGCCTGCGCGGCCAGCGCTGCGTCGATTTCGGCGCCATCGTTCGGGAAGAAGGCGTGGAGAATCGCCGCCGATGCGCCGCCGATGGCCGCGGAGATGGCGAGGTGATCGCGGTAGTGACGCCGGAACCAGCGGCTGTGGGCGCGCCCGCGGTGCCCCCCATCCGCCGCTTCCGAGGCGCGGAACTGGGCGAGCGACAGGTAGGCGTAGAGGCGGGCCGGGTCGATGACTGTCCGGTCGGCCAGCGATGTGGCGAGCTCGTTCCAACTGGCGGTGGCGCCGACGTCCTGGTGCCGTCCCCATGAGGCGTCGGCACCTGGGGGCTGGAGCTCGGTCGGGGTCGTCGCCTGCTCACTGCAGGCCGTGGCGAGCGTCGCACTGGCCAGGATGGCCAGCGCACTGATCTGGAGTTTCACGAAGTCCCCCTTGTGAAGATGGTGGCCCCCGGATCGCTCGGTGGATCCCGAACGGCCCGCTGGCCTCTGGCGACGCCCCAAACTCGGCGTACATTTGGGGAGTTAGGGCCTCGGCATTGTCCGACCGTCACCGCACCGTCACTTCCGGCAACTCACGCGTTTCCCAGCCTAGAGGGTTGGTGAAGTGATCGAACTGCGTACACTGGGCGGTCTGGAGTTGTTGCAGGGTGGCGCCGGCCAGCCGCGCGCCATCCCACTGCAGGCCAAGCGTTTAGCTCTGCTCGCCTACCTCGCCACCTCCTCCCCGAATGGCTTCCGCCGCCGCGACAAGGTGCTGGCGCTTTTCTGGCCAGACCTGGATCAGGGGCACGCTCGTGGAGCGCTCCGGCAGGCCCTGCATTTCATTCGAAAAAGCCTTGGGGACGGGGCGATTGTGAGCCGGGGTGAGGACGAAATCGGCCTGAACTGGGCGCTGGTCGGCTCGGACGCGAGCCGGCTTGAGGCAGCGGTGCAGGCCGGTGAGTCCGAACTCGCCCTGACGCTGTATCGCGGGGATTTTCTCGAGGGCGTGTTCGTCGCCGATGCCGCCCCGGAGCTCGAGGACTGGATCGCCGCCGAGCGCGCCCGGCTTCGGGCACTGGCGGCGAAGGCGGCCTGGCTGGCATCGGAGCGGCCTGCCCGCGACCAGGACACCGGTGAACATGTGCGCCGCGCGGTGCTGCTGAGCGGGGATGACGAGAGCGCCCTCCGGCGAGGGATCGCCCGGCTGGAGGCGCGCGGCGACCGGGTTGGAGCGGCCGCGCTCTACGAGGAGTTCTCACGCCGGGTGGCCCGGGACCTGGATGTCGACCTGTCGCCGGAAACGCAGGAGGCCATGCGGGCCGTGCGCGCCCGGCGTGCCGCCGCCGCGCCGCTCGACTCGTCGCCCGCGGGGCTCGTGAGCGTCGAAGCACCAACTTCGTCTGGTCCTCCCGAGCCCAGCAGGACGCGACCGCTCACCAGGAAACTCTTCCTCGCCGCGGCGGGCGGGGCGACGCTCATCCTTGCCCTGGCCGCCTATTTCAGGTCGAGTGGTTCGGCCGGACCGATCCCCTCACCGAACCGGGTCGCCGTGCTGCCCTTCCGGGTCACCGAGGCGGATTCGTCCCTCGCATGGCTCCGCGAGGGCATCGTGGAATTGTTGAGCATTCGAATTTCCGGGGAGGGAGGCCCGGAGCTGGCGAGCCCGTCGTGGGTTCTGGCTGAATGGAGCCGGCTGACGGGCGATGGGCGATCCGAGCCGCTTCCCGATGCGGCCCGGAAGGTGGCCACCCGGGTCGGAGCAGGGCGAATCATCGAGGGCGCGGTCACGGGGGCCGCCGGCCGGGTCACCCTCTCCGCCCACCTGTCGACGTCGTCGCGCAGCGGTGTCACCGCCAGTGCGACAGTCGAAGGCGCCGCCGACAGCCTGCCTCAGCTTATCGATCGACTTGCGGCGCAACTCCTCGGCCTGAGCGCGGGAATGGACCGGGCCCGCCTCTCGTCGCTCACCAGCACATCGCTACCAGCCATCCGCGCCTTCCTCCGCGGGGAAGCGGCGTTTCGATCCGGACGAATGGCCAAGGCGGCGGAGTCGTATCGGGAGGCCACGACCCTGGATTCGAGCTTCGCCTTGGCCGGCCTCCGCCTCAGCCGGGCGGCCAGTTGGACGGGGTCCGACGCAGACGCGGAACGCGGACTTCGCCTGGCGCTGGCGGGCCGGGAGCGCTTGGGCCGGCGGGATCGCGTGCTCCTCGACGCGATTTCCCTTCCTGATGTCAGCGCCTCCACCTTCTTTGCCGCGTGGGATGCCGCGATTTCGGCGGCACCCGACAACCCCGAGGCGTGGTATCTGCTTGGCGATGCGCATTATCACTGGGGGCGCCTCGCGGGTGAGGAGGATGCCCTGCAGCGGGCCGAGGTGGCGTTTCGCCGGGGGTGGGTGCTGGACTCCCTCACGGGAAGCGCGGCGGCGGATGGGTTGCCGGTCCCGGAGCCTGCCACGCATCTCGTGGCGCTCGCACACCTCTCCCACGACACCGCGGCGGTCCTCCGGCTGACGGGCGAGGTGCTCGAGCATGATTCCTCGAGCGACCTTGCACACCTGATGCAGTGGCACCGCGCCTCGGTCTCGGGCGACGCAGCGCGGCGCGCCTACCGGGATGGGATCGCCTCCGTCAGCGAGGAGGTGTTGAAGGACATCCACCTCTTCATCCTCTGGACCGGGGTGGGCACCGAGGACCTGGGCTGGCTCAGTTCGGAGGATATTCGACGCCTGAAGGCGCATGACCCCGGCTGGGCCGCCTGGACGATGACGGCGGGAGCCCTGAATGCGGGGCGGCCCGGAGACGCTCCCCGGGCGGGGCTGCCCCCCGGATCCGCCGGCCACCGCGAGCTTGGCAACCATCTGCGCCGTGCGCTCTGGTGGGAGGCCGACACGACGATGGCGCTGGCGGCGGCGGCCTCGCTGCAGGCGTCCGCCGAATCCGCTTCCGGCCGGGGGACGGGAGCGGTCCAGCCACTGTATGACCTCTGCGCGCTGGGGGAGTGGCGGGCCGTGCGGGGTGACCACCGGTACGCAGCCGTCGCGAGTGCACGCCTCCGCGCCGCGCGTCCGTCCGGCCTGGCCCCGGCGGATTCGGCGAAGCTCGATCGGTACACCGCGCTGTGCGGATCGCTGCTGGATGCGATCCGGGCATCCGACCTGCGGATGCCGGACGCCCGGGCGCGGATCGCGGCGGCCGACTCCGTGGCGCGGGAGAACATCTTCGAGTTGTGCTGCGGAGACGGGGTGACCGACGCCAACCTCCAGCTCGCCCGGTTGTGGGAACGGGAGGGCGATCTTCCGCGGGCGCTCGCCGCGGTGAAACGCCGGACGGGCGGTTTTCCGATCGCTCCCTACTACCTGTCGACCTTCCTGCGCGAGGAAGGCCGACTCTCCCTGCTGATCGGCGACACCGCCGCCGCCGTGCGCGCCTACCGGCACTACCTTGCCCTCCGGCCCGACCCCGAGCCGCAACTCAGGCCCGGTGTGGATTCCATCCGGCGAGAGGTGGCTTCGCTCGCGGCCCACTAGGGCAAACATGAAACAGCCCCGCCGAACTGGCGGGGCTGTTTCGTCTGGAATCCCGCGCCGCGATCAGCTGCCGAGGATCTTGATCCCGACACCCTTGCCGATGCTCGTCGTGCTCGACGGGCCGGACGTCTTCGTGACGGCGTCGCAGGTGGCGGCGCTCTTGGCGAAGGTCAGCCGCGCCGCGGGCGGATTGCTGAGGATCTCGAACTGGAAGTAGACGTTCTTGTCCTTCCCGCTCGGGAGTGAGGTGGTCGGGAAGGTGAACTGCGTCGCCAGGTTCTGGCTGGCGCTGCCCCGGAGGTAGACCGTCTGGGTGCTGGTCCCGAGCACCGTGCCGCCGAAGCCGCCCGAGGTCGCCTTCAGCCTGATGGTGAACGGGGTCGGGGCGTTTGCCGGGTCGTTCGAGGCCAGGTAGAGCGTGACCTGCTTGAACGTCTTGTCACTGCCCTTCGGGCTCCAGTAGAAGGCCTTGCTGAGTTCGTCGCCGCTCCCGGACGCGGGGCCGCAGCTCAGCAGTTCCTTGGTGACGTAGGTGCCGGTTGCAGTGAAGGAGACCGCGCCCGCGGACCCAAGGGCCGTGATGTAGGCGTTCAGCGTATTGGTGCCCGCCACGATGCTCCAGCTGGTGGACGCGATGCCCAGCGCGGTGGTCAGGGCCGTCGGCGAGCCGACGCTGCCGGCGCCGCTCGCCACCATGAAGCTCACCCCGGCGCCACCGACAAGGTTGCCGTAGGCGTCCGTCACGGCGACCGCCGGGTTGACCGGCAGCGTCGTGCCCTCGGGGGCGGTCTGGTTGTTCCCAGCGCTGATGACGATGTTCGCGGCAGAACTCGGCGGGGCGAGGGAGGTGATGCCACCGCCGGGGGCCGGGGCCGCCGCGGTGAGGCCGGTCGAGGTGGCGGTCAGGGTGAAGCTGCCGACCGAGGTCACGTACACCCCGGGAAAGGTGACCACACCATTCACTGCGGTCTGGGTGCAGCCGGACGGACAGACGAGCGTGCCGCCGACCAACGAGAGGGTCACCACCGCGTTCGACCCGGGCACGGTCTGCGGCGGATCCTCGCCGTCCTGCACCAGCACCGTCACGTTGAACGGCTGGCCCGGGGCATACCCGTTCGTCTGCAGGCCGGTCAGGATGGTGAGCGTCGACGGCGTGAAGCCGACCTGGGTCGGCGGCATGCCAGTGGCGGAGAAGGTCAGGACAGAATCGCCCTCGAGGGTGATGATCGAGCCGCAGTCCGCCACGGTACCACTGACGACAGGCGCGCTGCAGGCGATCTCACCGGTCGCCGTGACGGTGTTAGTCCCCAGTCCGACGGTCCACGCGGGCACCGAGGCGTAGCCACTGGCGTCGGTGTTCACGGTCAGCGTCGTCGGGCTGCCCGGGGTGCAGGGATTCGCGAAGCAGCCGCCGCCGGCGGTCACCGTGAAGGTCACGGCCACGCCGCTCAAGCCCGGTCCCGCGGGCTCGGCGGACACCAGCTGGCTCGGTGTCACCACGCGCACGCTCGGCGCCGGTACGGTGCCGCCCTGCGGGGCGGTGTTCGAGGTCGGCGAGTTCGCGGTGATATAGCCAAACGGATCGACCGCGCCGAAGGGGCTCAGTGTCTTGGTGCGCCCCACCGTGCCGGTGGTGGTGGCCAGCGCCACCGCGCTGAGCGGGGCGGGTGACAGCATCGACCCGACGGTCCCGCTCACCGACCTCCAGGCGCGGGCGAACAGGGAGCGGGGGGGCGCGGCGGCGGACGCCTGCTGGTCACAGGCGCTCAGGAAGGCCGTTCCGGACGGGAGGATTTGGATGTTCTCGTACGGCTCCGGCTCGGCGATGCTGTGCGCCATCACGAGCCGGTTGAGGGCTCCCGACGGGAAGTCCTGGTTGGCGTCGAGGCAGATCTCGACGTTGACCTCGCGCAGGAAGGGGTCATCGACCTCGACACCCTGGCCGGACGACGAGGTGTAGAGATAGCGGTAGGCGTACTGGTCCAGTCCGGTCACCAGGCGGAAATTCGGGTCCTCGATGCGGCTCACAGAAATGATCGTCGGGCGGTCGACGGTGCCCGTGCCTTCGGGCAGGCTGACGCCGGCGAGGCCGGAGGGGCTGGTCAGGATGGTGGCCGGCGAGCCGGGCTGGTAGAAGGTCGCGTCGCAGTCGATGCCCGTGCCAAAGGAGCAGACGTTTCCGTCGAGACCGACGTACCGAAGCAGGAGGTTGATCAGGTCGGTTACCGCCGCCCCCGTTCCGGTACCCGAAGGTGACGAGTAGGACGGGAGGGAATTCAGGCCGCCGTCCTTGTACTGACGAAGGATCCTGTCGACCAACTGATAGTCTTGCGATTGTGCCGCTGGCTGATTGCAGGGCGACTGGGGCGGTGTAAGCGTGCAGTTTGTATAGAGCTGCGCAATCTGCCGAAAATGGACTTGGGTGGCGTTCAGAGGTCCGTCCCCGTTGTTCAATCCCGCGTAGAGCTGGACGATCAGACCCTCGATGGCCAAGCTGTCGCCTGGGAGGCCGGCGAGGTGCGCGGCAGGAGCAGCGACCTGGGCCGTGGACTGTGGGGCCGTGACCTGGTCGGTTGGCTGATCAGAGCACGCGGCCGCAAATGCAACCATCAGCAGAAAGGCAATTCGAGAGTGACGCATAGGGGGGGGACGCCTCAGGGGGTGGAGTCGTGAACTCAGCGCATCGCAGCCGATGGGTCGCGGCGGTGAAGAAGAGATGAAGCTACTTGAAAGCAAACGTGACGCAAGCTACCCGGTTGGGCGAGTTGTGCGGTGCGCGGGAGCGCAACTTGTTGCAGCAGAATCGCTTGGGGCGTAGGGGTGGCGCCCTGACCTGGACCGCGGCCGGATGCTACCTGGGCGTGCCGACCAGCGCCTTGTAGCGCGGATCCTCGGAAATGCCGCGGAACCACCAGTTGGGATTGTCGCGGAACTCGCTCACCGCACCCGGATTGACCACCAGAAACAGCTTGATCTGGTTGA
>DAOLIZ010000121.1:0-7533 GCA_035328285.1 Gemmatimonadales bacterium | reverse complement strand
TTCTGCGGTGTCACCGGCAGCGGGTTCGACTTGGGCGACTCGAGGCTGGAGGGCCCCGAGGTCAGGGAGTTGATGTCGAACGCGGTGACCACGTAGTAGTAGTTGAAGTTGTTGCGGACGTTGTTGTCCACCCACACGAAGGGCACGTCGCTGTTGGTGAGCGGCGGGAATCCGCCGGAGGCTGCACCCGTCACGGCGGTGTCCACCTTGGTGGCCAGCACCGTCCCGGTGGCCAGCTCGAGCCGGTCGCCGTACTTCGTCTGGAGGAAGGGGCTGATGATGTTGTTGTCGTTGGCCACGGTGCGTGGCTGCCCCGGGATGACCGGTGAGTAGTTCACCGGGCAGTCGGTGTAGACATCGAGCTCCGGTGCGCAGGTATTGACCGGGTTCACGAGACCGTCGTAGTCCTGGAAGATCGTCCCGGCGTAGTCGAACTGCGCCACCAGGAAGAGCTGGGCGGGGTTGTTGACCCGGCCCCGGTAGATCCGGTAGCCCTCGATGTCGAACTTGCGATAGTTCGGGTTGTAGAGCGCCGACTCCGGATCGCTGGCCAGGTCGTAGTACGGGTCACCGGTATTCTCGGACTCCGTGGGCTGCCAGAAGACCGTGACCTGGTTGTCGCCCGGGATCACGAAGAACTTGGGCGCGGCCGGCGCGAAGGGGAGCAGGAACTTGCTGTCGAACACCGCCTGCGCGGTGAGGGACTTGCCAAGCAGCGAGCCGTTGACGACGAGGAACTCGTCCTGCGTGATCGTCGTGTCGCCGTTGATGTTGTTGAAGCCGGCGTAGCCGGTGATGCTGTCCACCAAGTTGACGCCCGCGGCCATGGCGGTGGCGCTGCCCAGGATCCGGGGGTTGTTCGGCTTGACGTCTGCACAGCCCGGCGACGCGCAGCCTGGCACGGCCACCGGGGCGGCGAACACGTACGCCACCACGATGGAGCCCTGGGCGCCCGGCGCCAGCTCCAGCTCGGTGGACGACTGGAAGAACCGCATGTCGGCCGGCGCCACGTTGTTCAGCCAGCAGATGTGGGTCAGCGTCTGGTTGCCCTGGTTGCAGGCCTCGTCACCGGCGGCGGTGGAGATGTTGCCGGAGAGGTAGCGCCAGAGCTGGGTCATGTTCGCCGCGTCCTGGAAGATCGGCCGGAAGGACGCGCTGGTGTTGACGGTATTGGAGAAGAGCTGGATCTCACCGGGGCCCGTCGGGCCCTTGAGGTACTTGACGCCCGCGAAGCCGGCCCCGGGGAAGAACGGCGGGCCGAAGATGTTGGCGTCGAAGTTCCAGTTGCTCTCGCCCGCAAAGTCGCTCACGTAGGTGTAACCCAGCGCGAACGGGAGGTTCACGCTGGAGTAGTTGACCACCGCGTTGGCGATGTCCATGTCGGTGCCGAAGGCGGCGTACGCCTTCGAGATGGTGTACCCGCCGGGCGGAAGCGTGATGCCGTACTTGGCGTTGTTGCTCGCCTGGAAGGTCTGCGCCTGCTCCAGCAGGATGTCGACCATGTCATCGCGGATGCCGACGTAGTCGCTGCGGTTGGTGGAGGTGATGTTGTAGAACGTGTAGATGAAGTAGATGATGTCTTCGTTGCCGCTCGGGAAGTTCCACCCCATCCCGCGCGTTTCGACGACCACGCCCAGGGGGTGCGGCCGGTTGCCCGCCGTCGCGGCGGGGTTGCCTTCCCAGGACATCCACCAGACGTCGCCCTGCGAGGCTTGCTTGGAGCCCTGGAGCAGGGCGCTGTACAGGTCGGCGCCTTGATCGCCCGAGGCCGACGTGGGCACATAGGCCGCCGCGGGCCAGTTGGCGAAGTCTTCCGCGTTGGAGGCGTTGTACAGCGGCCGGACCTGCTCGCCGTTGGGAGTGCCCCGCGGGTTGAAGAAGAAGGCGCCGGTGGTGTCGCCGTCCCACGCCCCGCCAGGATTGGAGATCACGCCGGCAAGTTGGAGACCGGTGTTGAAGATGTACTGGTCCGCCGTCCCGCGGGGCCAGTTGGCGCCACCGACGGTGGAGGACCCGGAGGCGTTGACGCAGATTTCGCCGCCGCTGGAGAGGCCGCAGAAGATGCGGTTGATCTGCATGGCGTCGATGGCGCCCGACAGCATCCGGAACCCGCGAGCCTTGGCCCCCGGTTCCGGCTTGGCCGTGGCGAGCGCCGGCAGGGCCACCGCGAGCGCCAGCGCCAGCGTGACCGTCGGGATAATACCCCTCGTACGGAATGATGAGTGCATTGCATCCTCTCTCAATAGGCACTGTTCGGCCGGATGGGGGCGAGCGTCGTACTGCCCGCCGCCCCCCTCCCGCTGGTGGTCGATCACGCTAGAAGTTGAGCTCCAGCCCCAGGCGCATGCGCCGGGGAGCCGCGGTGAAGCTGGCGTTGCTCCGGCCCGTGTAGTAATAGGCGGCGGAGGCACGGCGCTGTTCGGCGAGACTGAACACGCCATCGCCGTTGCCGAAGCGCTGTTCCGCCCGGATCAGGTAGATGCAGTTCGGCGCGCCCGGATTCCCGTTCTGGAGGGACCAGGAGTCACACCCGCCCGTCGAGGGGAGGGTCATGGCGCCGGTGGCGTTGTCGTAGGCCCCCGAGGCCGCAGCTTCCTTCGCGTAGGATCCGGAGTCACCGGCCCACACTTCCTGGAGTTCCGCCGCGTTCTCGATGCCGTTCGTGGTGGAGAACACCTGCACGGTGTTGCTGAAGTTGAAGAGGTTCCGGACGTCGAGATAGGCCGTCAGGTCCATCGCGCCGAACCGGAAGCCCTTGGTGACCCGCAGGTCGGTGTTCCGGAACGTGGGGAGCCGCGCGCCGTTCTGGTCGCCGTCAAAGTTGCCCTTGGAGCAGACGCCCGGCGAGAGGTTGCCTTCGTTGCCGCTGGCGGACGGGCAGACGGTGTACGCCGTGCCGCTGGCCACCCGGAAGGTCGCGAAGACGCCCACGTTCTGGAGAATGGCGCCCATCGTGCTGCCGGAGTTCCACCCGTTCGGGAAGGTGACCGAGAACGAGCCCGCGAGGTTGTGCGGCCGGGTGTAGGTCGTCGGCAGGTAGGACGACGGCGGCGGCTCGGCCCCGTTGGGCTGCAGCTGGTTCACGACCCGCGAACCGAAGTTGATGTAGGTGTTCGGGTCGGACCCGGTGTTCTTGGCGTCGGCGAAGCTGTAGGCCAGCGTCCCGTTGAAGAGGGACCCGATCCGCTTGTCCAGCCGGATGTCGAAGCCGCGGTAGTTGCCGAAGTCCTGGTTGGTGTAGTACCGCAGGTCGTTGTACTGCAGCTTGACCGGATCGTAGACCGACAGCAGGCGGCCGGCCGCATTGGCCTGCACGTCCCGGTTGTAGGCCGAGAAGTCGAGCACCATGTCATCCGAGAAGGCATGCCGGATGCCGAACTCGAAGGTGATCGTCTTGCCGAAGTCGAGGTCCGCACCGTAGACCTGGTTGGAGTTGGTCAGGTCGATATCGGTGTTGACGCCGCTGTAGATCAGCGAGAAGTCCGGCGCCTGGACCTGGTGGGCGTACGAGAAGCGCATGTTCGTACGATCGCTCACCGGGAACGAGACCTGGAGGTGCGGCGAGAGGTAGTTGTGCGACTGGTCCGGCTTGTAGATCGAATCCAGCGAGGCCTCCGCGTTGTTCGGATCGAACATCGGGTTGGTGCTGATGCGGGCCGTCAGCTGGCACGAGATCGCGCTGTCGCTGGCCGGGGTGCCGCCCGTGCTGGCGTCCCGGCAGAACTGGGGATGCGACCCGTTGCTGTTGTAGTAGTCGTACCGGAGGCCCGCCACCAGCACCACGTCGCCGAGGTCGAGCCGGTCCTCGGCGTACCCCGTCCAGCTGGTGGGCTTCTCCATGAAGAAGTCGGAGAAGTACTGGCTGGTGAGGCCCGAGGAATAGGACGTGATGTCGAACTTGGTGTAGGCGCCGCCGAGCTTGAGCCGGTTGTACCGGTCGAGCTGCCAGTCGAGCGCGGCCGAGCCGATCCAGCGATTTTCCTGGGAAAGGTTGACGGCGCCCGTGGGCCCGCCGCTCTCCGAGAAGCCGGTCACGCCGTAGGCGTTGTTCCGCCAGTTGTCCACCTGCGCGTACTGGCTGACGTTCTGGACGTCATACGGAGTCTGGCGGGTCGGCAGGTTCTGCTGCCAGTTCTTCAGGAGCTCGTCGTTCAGCGGGAAATTGTCGAAATTGAACTGGTACTTGAGCGGTGCCAGCATGAACCCGCCCCACGGGGCCCGGCTGTTCGCCTCGGACTCGCGCGTCATCGGGCCGCTGATGTACTGGTCCCGCTGGTAGGACAGGTTCAGGTCGAGCGCCAGGGCCCGGGCCGCCGACTTGGACAGGTTCTGGGTGATGCCCAGCGTGTACACCTGGTTGTTGGCGGTGGCAGCCGTGAGGACCTGCGGGTTGTAGATGGCCGTGTAGGTCCCGGCCAGCCCGCCGCCCCAGCCGCGGTTCTGCCCCTGGCTGGCAATGCCGCTCAGGAAGATGCGGGAGCCCGTCCCGTACGAGTAGTTGAGCTTGCCCTGCACCTGGTAGGTCGAGACGGCCGTGTAGGGAATCCGGATGCCCTGGCAGTCCAGCCCGTAATTGCTGTTCATCCCGCCGGCGGCCGGCGTGATGTCCTTGATGTTGATGCCGGCATAGGACATGGTCTGGTCGCACTTGCCGGTGTAGACGGCCAGGTTCTGAATGGTGACGAAGGCGGTGTCGGCCAGCGGGTCGCCCCGGGCGCTCGGCACCGCGACCACCGTGTCGGTACCTGCCGCCACGAAGTACGGGGAGTCCGCGCGATCCACGCCCGCGGTGCCCAGCGCGCCGTTGGACTGGCTGCCTTCCGCGGCACCGCTGAGGAAGAACGTGAGGTTCGACACGATCGGGCCGCCGAGGCTCGCGGTCACCCGGTTGAAGCCGAGGCTGACGCTGTTGCCGAACAGCCCGTCGGTCTCGTAGCCCACCGCGCCCGTGAACTTGGAGCCGCCGGTGCGGGTGGCGATGGAGATGATGCCGGACTGGGCGCCGCCGAAGGCCGCCGAGGCGCCGCCGGTCGTGATCGACGCGTCTTCAAATCCGTTCGTCCCGACGGAGACGCCGTTCGTGCTCGGGGCGGCGTCCTGCGCCGCACCGCGGTTGCCGGCGCCGGTCGGGACGCCGTCGATGTACGTGGCGCCTTCATCCACGCGTCCGCCGCGGATGGACAGGGTGTTGCCGCTGGTGCTGGCCACGACGCCCGGCTGCAACGCCAGGGCGTTATTGATCCGGTCGACCGGCAGCTTGTCGGTGTACTCACCCTGGACATTCTGCTTGGTGGTGACCGCGTCTCGCGGCACCAGCTCGTTCTGCGCCGCGACGACGGTGATTTCGGTCACTTCGACGGGCGTGGACTCCATCGTGATGTCGGCCGTGATGGTCTGGCCGGAGAGGACACGAAGGTCGGTGACCTGTGTCTTCTTGTACCCGATGAAGGAGGCCTGCAGCGTCACGCTGCCGGCGGGGACCAGGTTGATGAAGTAGTAACCGTCGGCGTTGGTCTGCGCGCCGAACTTGGTGCCGACGATGATGACCTGCGCATTCGCGATTGGCGCGCCCTGCTGGTCGCGCACCTTGCCTTCAATCTTACCAGTCGCGGCCTGGGCGAAGAGCGACGAGGCTCCCACGGCCAGCACGACTGCCGTCAGCGCGACGAAGCGCGCTGCACGGGTGAAGGCGCTCACACAACTTTGCTTCATGGACACGTCCTCCAAAGGTGTGAACCCAGTGTTGCCTGCGAATCGAACAACGAAATGCACGCGCTTCCCTCCTTGCGCCTGAAGCGCCGAGTTGGGGAATGCGACTGCGGATACGCCGGTCGAGCCGGCGGGAGAAAACTGCACGAGGGTACGTCAGCGAGATCGAGGTCGCCGACCGCGGCCCGGTCGGCATTCTCAATATGACGTGACCCAAATCACGTGTCAAGGAACTGTCACGAATCAATTTGCGACAAGGCCCTGCTGTAACTGAATGCAACAAATCGGGATGGAACGAGGTCGGGCAGTGCGGCCACTACCCTGCCCAACAAGCTTATCCCTCGATTTCGGATTTGGGAAGGGGGGGGCTAGCCCCCAATCTTGATCAGCTCCCGCTGGGGGGTGGCCGGGGTCACTTCCGGGCCCTCCGGACCCCAGTACATGTTGATCTCGCTCCGGACTCCGATCCGCCCAGATATATAGATACCGGGCTCGACCGAGAAGCCGACCCCCGGCATCAGGGCCCGGTCGTCATGGGTCTCGTAGTCGTCCAGGTGGGGCCCGGACCCGTGCAGATCCCGGTCGATGGAGTGGCCCGTCCGGTGCACGAAGTACTCCCCGTACCCCGCCCGCTCGATCACCCCGCGCGCGGCCCGGTCCCCCTCGAATCCGGCCACCGGCCGCCCCTCCCTGGCCCCCTGCTGCACCGCGGCGATCGCCGCATCCCGCGCGTCCCGCACCGTCCGCCAGACCTTCTCGACCTCCGCCGGCACCTCCGTCCCCGAGAAGCCCATCCAGGTCTGGTCGGCAAAGACGGTCGTGGTGCTTCCCTTCCCGGCCCAGAGATCGAGCAGGATCACCTGGTTCTTTGCCAGCGTGGCGTCCTTGCCCGCCTCGGGCTCATAGTGCGGGTTGGCGGCGTTGGCGCCAAAGCCCACGATGGGGAGGGTGGTCAGCTTCAACCCCCGGGCTTCCATGGCCGCCACCACCCTCGCCTGCAGCGCGGTTTCCGTCAGCCCCGTCCCCCCCTGCGTGACGGCCCAGGCAAGCTCGCTCCGGGCGATGTCCGCCAGTGCCTCGGCCGCGTACCGGTGGTCCGCCAGCTCCGCGGCGCTCCAGCGCGACGCGAACCGGGTCACCAGGCCCGACGAGGGCACCACCGTCCCCCCGAGCCTGGTGATGAGCTGGATGACCCCGTAGGGAACCCGGTCGAGGTAGGGCACCGCGTCGTCCGGCGAGATTTCCATCGCCAGCGTGCGCCCCTTCACGATCGACCCCAGGGCGGCGTGCAGTTCCTCCCAGCGCGCGTAGGGCAGCAGCTTGCCGGGGAACCCCTCGAGGGGCTGCATCTCGATCTTGTGGACCACCGCCACCGGCTCCCCGTCCCTCGGCAGCAGCACGAAGAGACGGCGGCTCCCCATCCCGCCCAGCCCGAGCACCCGGCCCGCCACGGGATTGAGGCCGTGGAAGTCGAACAGGAGCCAGCCGTCTGCCCCGAGGGCATCGAGGCCGTCGGCCAGCTGCTTGCGATCGGGCAGTGCATGGGCGCTCATGAATACCCCTCCACGGCGGCGGCTTGCCACCGACAAGTGTCATCTCCCCGGCCTCGGCAGCCCATGTGGACCATGGCACCTTCGAACCCGGTGAGGACGCGGAGCAGCTCTGCGAGCGCCGCGCCGTAAAAGGCGCACGCCTGCCCGTCAGGGAGGGCGCGCAGGGACAACGGTTGTGGGATGACCGCTTCGGCGGACCGGCCGCGAATGGCCAGCGTGGCGCCGAACACCCGCCGGGCCGCCCGGCTGGCCACCCCCGCCCCGACCCGGC
>DAOLIZ010000120.1:0-7723 GCA_035328285.1 Gemmatimonadales bacterium | reverse complement strand
CGCACCTGCAACGGGTGCGGGCGCATGCAGCTCCTTCCCTCCGATGAAGTCCGCCGCGACCTGAGCGCCGCCCTGGTCGAGGCGATCGAAGCCGCGGGCGTGCGCTCCAGCTTCCGGAAGTAGTCAGCGCCAGGTCAACACCCGCTCCACCGCGTGCCGAGGCGAGTCGAACCCCTCCTCGGCGGGATACCCGACCGCCACCAGCGCCGGCACCCGCGCGTACGCCGGTAACCCCAGGATCGACTTCACCTTTTCCGGATCGAAACCGAGCATCGGCGAGGTTCCCAGCCCCAGGCTCTCTGCGATCAGCAGCAGATATCCGAGAGCGATATAGCTCTGGCCCGCTCCCCATCCCTCCCGTTCCGCAGCGCTTTGCGCCCCCAGGGTCTTGAGCAGGTGCGCCTTGGTTCCAGCGGCCTTCTCGGCCGGCAGTGTGGGCGAAAAGGTCTCCTCGATGTGCTCGAGCGCGTCCCTGGTGTCGGTATAGAGGACAAGCAGGACCGGTGCGGCGCCCACCTGCGGCTGTCCGTACGCCGCCGCCTGGAGCATGGCCTTGAGTTCCGGGTCCCGCACCGCCACCCAGCGCCAGGGCTGAACGTTGTAGGCCGAGGGCGCATGCCCAGCCGCCTCGAGGAGCTGGGTCATTGCCTCGTCGGAGACCGGGCGATCGGTGTAGCGTCGAATCGAGTGCCGGGACTCGGCGGCGTCGAGGACGGCGTTCCCAAGCAGCGTGGTGATCATTTTCGTGTACTCCCATTAAATGTTATAACACATATATGATCAAGAATGATCCCCGGTGGTCCGGGGCGTCGAGCTACCCGTTTCGGGTGGGGGTCAAGCGACGAATCTCGTCCAGTATGCCGATCAGCGTACGCAGCCTGGCGTCCGTGACACGACCGACTTCATTCTCCTCGAGCTCCTTCAGCGGTGCCGCAACTTTCTCCAGCACCGCCAGGCCGCGGGGGGTGATCTTCGAGGTGACGACGCGGCGGTCGTCCGTGTTCCGCGCCCGCACGACCAGCCCCATCTTCTCCAGCCGGTCGAGCAGCCGGGTCGTGTCGGCCACCGGCGCCACCAGGCGACCCTGGACCTCACACCGCGGCAGCCCCTCCGCCCCCGCCCCGCGCAGAATCCGCAGGACATTGTACTGCGTCGGCGTGAGCCCGTACGGCCGCAGCAGATCGGCCAGGCGCAGGTCGAGCAGCGCCGCCGTCCGCTTGATGCCCAGTACCGCCTCCTGCACCGGCGAGGCGAACGGCTTGTTCTGCTTGAGTTCTCTTGCGATCTGGCTCATGTCAGAATATTATGTGTTGTAACACGAATTGTCAAGCACCCTGACGGAAGAGGAGAATATCCCATATGTCGCACCCCGCAGCCACCCCCGCCGGCCGGTCCACGGCAGGCGTCCTCCCGGGTATCGAGACCCCCGAGGGGGAGGGAATCACCGTCTATCGCCCCTTCCCCTCCCACGCCGCGCGCGAGCTCGACCCCTTCCTCCTCCTCGACCGCCTCGGCCCGGTGACGATTGCCCCGGGTGCCGGGGCCGGCGTCCCGCCGCACCCACACGCCGGGTTCGAGGTGGTCAGCTACGTCCTCGAGGGCGGCCTGGAACACCGTGACTCGGCGGGCAACCACGGCCGACTCGGCCCCGGCGACGTGCAGTGGATGACCGCCGGGTCCGGCATCGTCCACTCCGAGATGCCTGCCGAGGACCTCCGCGCCCACGGTGGAACGCTCGAAGCCATCCAGCTCTGGATCAATCTCCCCGGCCGCGACAAACAGATGCCGCCGCGCTACGGCGACGTCCCGACGGCGAACATCCCTGTGGCGACCTCGGCCGATGGCCTCGCCACCGTGCGTGTCATCGCCGGCGAGGCACTCGGCGCCAGCGCCACTCTCCCGCTCCGCACCGCGATCACCTACCTGCACTGGACCCTGGAGCCGGGCGCCGCCGTCACCCAACCGCTGCCCAGCGGCACCGAGGCGATGGCGTACGTGCTCCACGGCGCGGCACGCTTCGGCAGCGACGCCGCCACCGCCACACGGGATCAGCTGATCCGATTCGCCGGGGAAGACGGACCCGTCACCTTCAGCGTGCCCCCGGACGGCGCGCGCACCGAGCTGCTCCTGCTCGCCGGCCCGCCGACCGGGGAACCGGTGGCGCGCTCGGGGCCGTTCGTCATGAACACCATGGCGGAGATTCGGGCGGTAATCGAGAAGTACCGTGCGGGCGCGTTGGGCGAGATCCGGCCGGAGTGAGGACTATTCCCCACCCTGGCGCCTGAGCCGCAGCAGATGCTTGAGCCGGGTGTGATCCTCCCGTTCCCGCTCCTCGAGGAGCGCGCGCACCCGGTGGATCTCCGCGCTGAGTCCCGGCGCCACCTGGTTCTCCAGGGTGTTGACCTGCCGCGAGGTGCGGCGAAGCGCCTCGGCCAGGCGCCGCAGCAGCAGCTCGGTGGAAGCCGCATCGAGGAGCAGCTCCACCATCTGTTCGAACTCGCCGGCGGCGGCGTTCGCCGCCGGCCCGGTGAGCGGCGGCGCCTGCCCTCGCGCCTCCAGCGTGCGCCGCACCGGCGTCAGCCGCTGCACCGCCCCGCTGGCCACGCCCCAGGACTCCGAGACGGTGAGCTCCACCTCGACCTGTCGGGTCGGCCATCCCATCGCGTCGAGCCCGGCGGCGCCATGCATCGCCGCGGCGCCAAGCAGCGCCGGATACGCGCGTGCCGCACTCGCCTCCACCCGGCTCCGCGCCTCGATGGCCGGCGTCGCCACCCGGAAGAGGTCGGCCACCAGCGCCTGCCGTTTGCGCGTCAGGAGGTCGATGCCCTTGCGCACCCGTTCGAGCCGGCGCCGGTGCCGGATCAGGTTCGACCGGGTCGGGGGACCGAGAACCTTCATGGCGCCGCCTCGCGTCCCGCCCGGCGCGCCCACGCCTCTTCCGGAATGCGATGCAGGTCCTCGTGCGGCAGCGTCTCCAGCAGGGTCCACCCGATCTCGAGCGTTTCCGCGATGGTGCGCCGTGCGCCCCCCTGGTCGATGAACTCCTTCTCGAACCGGTCGGTGAACGCGAGCGCCCGCCGGTCTGCGGGCGGCAGCCCCGACTCGCCGACGATGGCCGCCGTGAGCCGCGCCTCCCGTCCCTGGGCATAGATGGCGTAGAGCTGGTCGGACCACCGGCGGTGGTCGGGCGCGGTGCCCGCCCCGATGCCGGCGCCCATCAGCCGCGAGAGCGACGGCAGCACGTCGATCGGCGGGAAGACGCCGCGCCGGTCGAGTTCGCGGCTCAGCACGATCTGGCCCTCGGTGATGTAGCCGGTCAGGTCGGGAATCGGATGCGTGATGTCGTCATCGGGCATCGAGAGGATCGGGAGCTGCGTGATGGACCCCTCCGACCCGCGCACCACGCCGGCCCGCTCGAAGATGGTGGCGAGGTCGGTGTACATGTAGCCGGGGTAGCCGCGGCGGCCGGGAATCTCCTCGCGCGCGGCGCCGAGTTCGCGGAGCGCCTCGCAGTAGTTGGTGGCGTCGGCCAGCACCACCAGCACCTGCATGCCGCGCTCGAAGGCGAGGTACTCGGCCTGCGCCAGCGCCAGGCGCGGCGCCAGCAGCCGCTCGATCGTGGGGTCCCCGGTGCGGTTGAGATAGAACACGCTCCGCGCCAGCGCCTCGCTCGACTCGAACCGCTGCAGGAAGTGCTGGGTCTCCCGCTGCGTCAGCCCGACGGCCACGAAGATGACCGCGAACGGCTCGCCGTGCGTGGTGCGCGCGTCGGCCACGACGCGCGCCGCGAGCTCGAGCCCGGGGAGCCCCGCGCCCGAGAAGATCGGCAGCTTCTGCCCGCGGACGAGGGTGTTCATCCCGTCGATGGCGGAAATGCCGGTCTCGATGAAGTCGGCCGGCTTGCGGCGGCAGACCGGGTTGAGGGGCGCCGCCCACGCGGCGCGGCGCGCCGACCCGACCGGAGCGGGCAATCCATCCAGCGGTGCGCCGGAGCCGGCGAACACCCGCCCCAGAAGTTCCTCTCCCACCACCGCCCGCGCAATGTCGCCGGTGAGGGTGACGTCGGTCCCGGCGGGCGCCAGCCCGACGGTGTCCTCGAACACCTGCACCACCGTGGCGCCGCGGCTCACGTCGATGACCTGCCCCCGGCGGGCCGGCTGGCCCGGCGTCGTGATGCGCACCCACTCGCCGAGCACCGCACGGTGCGCGTCCGCCACGGTGAGGAGGGGCCCGGCGGCCGCATCGGCGCCGGCATAGGTGCGGGGCGTGCCACTCATGGTGTCGCTCCTTCCGGCGAGGCCCGCAGCGCCGTCAGCTCGCGGCGGACCCCCGCCACGTCGACCGATGCCATCGTCCCGCCACCGGCGAGCGCCTCGATGCCGGCGCGATGAAACCGATGAATCGTGTCGGCGAGTTTCCAGGTCTTCGTCACCGGCGAGCTGGCGTCGGCGGGGTCATACGCGCTCTGCCCGATGAGGAATTCGCGCAGCAGGCGCGCCGTCTCCAGGATCAGGCGGTCCTGGTCTTCCAGCGCGTCGGGCCCGACGAGGCCGGCGACTTCCCGGAGCTCCCGGTCGCGCTGCAGCAGCGCAAAGGTGTCCCGGCGCAGCACCGTCCAGTCTGTGCCACCATGCTCCTCGAACCAGGGCATCACGTCGGTGGCCTGCAGGCTGTAGCTCGTCTCCCAGTCCACCGCCGGGAACTGGCGCTGGTGCGCCAGCGACGCGTCGAGGGCCCAGAGGGCACCGGCCACCCGCAGCGCCGCTTGCGTGACGGGCTCGGAGAAGTCGCCACCCGGCGGTGATAGCGCATTGATGAGGGTGACCGCACCCTCCCGCCTCGCCGACCCCAGCGCCTGCGCCCGCCCCGCGCGCTCGAACAGCTTGCCGAGCCGGTTGCCGAGGGAGGTGGGATACCCCTCCTCGCCGGGCATCTCGCGCAGGAGCGAACCGATCTCGCGCAGCGCCTCCGCCCACCGGCTGAGCGAGTCCGCCATCATCGCCACCCGATAGCCCATGTCGCGGTAGTACTCGGCGATCGTGAGCCCGAGATAGACCGACGCCTCGCGCGCCGCCACCGGCATGTTGGACGTGTTCACCACGAGGACGGTGCGGTCCATCAGGGAGCGCCCGGTGCGAGGATCTTCCAACGAGGGGAACTCCTCGAGCACGTCGGCCATCTCGTTGCCGCGCTCGCCACACCCCACATACACCACGATGTCGGCCATCGAATGCTTGGCCAGCGACTGTTCAATGACCGTCTTACCCGTGCCGAACCCGCCCGGCACCGCGACTGACCCGCCCTCGGCCACCGGAAAGAGAAAGTCGAAGACGCGCTGCCCCGTGATGAACGGCCGGTCGGCGGGAAGCCACCGCTCCACCGGCCGCGGCACGCGCACCGGCCACCGCTGCATCAGGGTAAGGACGGTGCCGTCCTCCAGCGTCCCGATCGGTTCGTCGACCGCGTAGGTGCCGGCCGCGAGTTCGGCCAGCACCCCACCCGATGCCGGCGGCACCAGGATCCGGTGGGTCACCCCTTCGTTCTCGTCCACGCTGCCGAGCTCATCGCCCGCCATCAGCTGGTCGCCCACGCGGGCGGTGGGAGTGAACACCCAGCGGCGCGACCGGTCGAGGGTCGGCGCGACGGTGCCAGTCGAGAGGAAGTTCCCTTCGCGGTCGGCGAGACGACTCAGCGGACGGCCCGTGCCGTCGAGCACCGATCCGAGAAGCCCTGGGCCGAGTTCCGCCTGGAGCGGCGCCCCGGTGGCCTCCACCGGTTCCTCAAGCGCCAGCCCCGTGGTGTCTTCGAAGACCTGCACGGTGGCCGTCTCCCCGCGGACCCGTATCACCTCGCCCAGCAGTCGCCGTTGCCCGACGCGCACGATCTCGTAAAGCGCCGCCCGCGGCAGCGGTGCCACCTCGACGAGCGCGCCGGCGGCGCGCACCACCCGGGCGCCCGTCACCGCAGCCTCACCCGGTATCCGATGGCCCGGCGAAGGAGTTCCACCACTTGCTCCTCGGCGGAGGCAGCCGCCCGCCAGGCGGGACCGGGAAAGGGGACGATGATCGGCTGAGGGACGCGGTCGACGAGCGTACGGAGTTCCGGTGCCAGACCTGCATAGATCGACTCCTCCAGCAGGACGATGCCGATCTCGGGCCGCTGCAGCAGGGAGCGGAGGGTGGCATCCGCCACGCTCCCCTCGTCGGCGATGTCGGCCACGAGGCCGGCGAGGGCGAAGCCGGCCGCCGTGCCCGACCGACAGAGGACGCGGACGCCACGGTTCATGCGGCCTCCGGCATCAGCGCAGCCAGGGTGGTCGCGGGGGCGCCGAACGCGACGCCCCACGCGATGGCCCGGAGCGCGCGCGCCTCGGCACGAATCCGTTCGAGCACCGCGAGCACGACGGCCGGCCCCAGCGGGTCGCGCCTCGCCAGTCCCCGAAGCCAGGCGATCCGGGCCGCCGCGATCCGCGCCTCGAGTGACGCCCACTCCACCGGATCCCGGGCGAGTGCGGCACCGATCGCCGTTCCCGCGAACTGCGCGCGGAGCTGCGTCATCAGCCGATCGCCATCCCGCTCCGCCCTGAGCCGCGCGAAGGCCTCCCGCGTCAGCACGCTGCCTCCAGGCAGGTATTCCCGCTCGACCGTCACGGCGTCCGCCGGCGGGGCGGACAACAACAGGGTCCAGAGATTGGCCTGGTCCACCAGGTCCGCGGCGAAGCGCCGCACCACGCTCCCACCGGCGCGCGCCGCGCGGACCGCCCGCTCGCTGAAGAGCCGGGTCAGCGCCCACTCGAGATCACCCAGGCCCGGCGGGGGCGACTGCCTGCCGAGCTGCTCCAGCACCCGTCCGGCGGGATGTCCGAACCGCAGGAGGTCATGGGCGAATTCGGCCACCGTCGTCGCGCGGGCCAGGCGCTCGAGGACGCGCAGGGGCAGGGAGGGCGTCGGCAACACGGCGTGGAGACGGGCACCGGGTGAGGCACCCTGGGCCGCGCCGCGCAGCAGCGCGCGCAGGGCCCGGAGTTCCTCGTCCTCCATGACCACCGCCAGCACCGCACCGCGGCCGGCGAGCCAACGACTGAGCAGGCTGAAGCGATGGGCCGCCACGACGCTCACCGCGCGGTCGAACGTCGGCGGATCGACCAGCGCGCCGGCGCCGAGGTCGAACGGGTAGTCGAGCGAGGCGGCGCGGCTGAGAAGAGTCGGCCAGTCGGGCGCGGCGGCGAGCGCCGCGAGCGCGTCCCGGTCGAGGAGGTGTGTCGCGAGGCCCCGCGCGCGCGCGTTGACGTCGTCCCATCGCATCTCAGCCTCCCTCGATCCGGGCGCAGAGGTCGATGGCGAGGTCGGCGCGGCGCCTGGCCAGGATCGCAACCAGCGTGTTGTCCACCGTGACGCGGCCGTCGGCGGACCGACCGGTGACGCCGGCGGCCACATCGGCGGATTCGACCACCACATCCGGCACCCCGAGCACCGCGGCGGCCGTAGCGGAGACGGCATCCGCCGGACTCAACAGGACCGCCCGGTTCCCTTCCAGGTAGCGCACCGCCTCGAGGGCCAGCGGGCCGGCACCCGCGGCATACTGCGTGATCGGCAGCGCCTTCAGCCGCGCGGTGCCCAGCTCGAACACCTGGTCGAGGACATCCGCGCGCACCGCGAGGAAGCGCGCCCGCGCCTCCGCCCTCGCCGTGGCGACCTGGCGCTCGCCGGCGGTGCGCTGCAGC
>DAOLIZ010000119.1:0-7757 GCA_035328285.1 Gemmatimonadales bacterium | reverse complement strand
GCGTTGCGAGCCGCGCGGGGGGCTGACGTGCCGGTGCTCGCCGAGGCGGAGCTGGGGCTCCGGTGCCTTGCGGCGTCGCGCACCCTCGCGATCACCGGGACAAACGGCAAGACGACCACGACGGCCCTCACGGCGCACCTCCTCGTCACGGCCGGACTCCGGGCGGTGGCGGCAGGCAATATCGGGCAGCCGCTGTCGGCGGTGGCGCTCGAGGCCGAGCCGCCGGAGTGGATCGCCGCCGAGCTCTCGTCCTTTCAGCTCCACGACATGCCGAGCCTCGCGCCGACGGCCGGCGTGCTGACCAACCTCTCCCCCGATCACCTCGACCGCTATCCGACGCTGCAGGACTACTACGCCGACAAGGCGCGGCTCTTCCGGAACGCGACGCCAGGGTCGACCTGGATCACCAACGCCGATGATCCGGAGGTCGTCCGGATGGTGGAGGGGGTTCCGGGCCGGCACCAGACATTCTCGGTCCAGCGGCCCGCCGATGCCTGGTATGACCGGCAGGCGGGGCAGCTGATGCTGGCCGGGGTCCCGGTCCTGCCGCGCCGCGAGCTGCTCCTCCTGGGTGACCACAACGTGGCGAACGCGCTGGCAGCCTCGCTGGCGGTGCGGATGGCCGGCGTTCGTCTGGAGGCCGTGGCGGAAGGGCTCCGCTCGTTCCGCGCGCTTCCGCACCGGCTGGAGCCGGTCCGCGAGGTTGGTGGCGTGCTCTGGATCAACGACAGCAAGGCGACCAACATCGCGTCGACGGAGGTGGCGCTCCGCGCGCTCGACCGCCCGTACGTGCTGCTGCTCGGCGGGCGGCACAAGGGCGAGTCGTACCAGCGGCTGGGGACGCTGCTCGCCGCCGGCTGCCGCGCCGTCGTGGCCTATGGCGAGGCGGCGCCGCTGGTGGAGGGCGACCTCGGCGGGGTGGTGCGCGTGGTGCGGGCCGGCACCTTCGGCGAGGTCCTGGCCACGGCGCGTTCCCTCGCCGCGCCGGGCGACGCGGTGCTCCTGTCGCCTGCCTGCTCCAGTTACGACATGTTCAAGAACTACGAGGAGCGCGGGGCCGACTTCCGGGCGGCGGTGGAGTCGCTGTGAGCGCACCCGTCGCGCGGCATCCCGGCGAGCTGCGATGGGAGACCCGCCTCCTCACGGTGGTGACGGCGACGCTCGTGGTGTTCGGCATCGCGAACACCTACGGCGCGCTCAGCCTGCAGACGGCGGGCGGGGGAGGGGCGGGCTTCGCGCTCCGGCAATTCGTGGGTGCGATGCTCGGCCTGCTCGGGCTGAGCGTCGTGTCGCGCATCGACTACCATCTCTGGCGCCGGTTCGCGTGGCCGCTCCTGTTCGCCACCATCGTGGTGCTGCTGATTCTCCTCCTGCCGGGGACCGAGCGGATCGCGCCCAGGATCAACGGCGCGCGCCGCTGGGTCGACATCGGTCCCGTGAACTTCCAGCCGTCCGAGATCGCCCGGCTCGCCATCATCGTCTGGTGCGCCGCGCTCGCGGCAAAGAAGGGCCCGCAGGTGCGGGAGTTCAAGAAGGGGATGCTCCCCTTCCTGGTGGGGATCGGCGCCGTCGCGCTCCTGATCTTCCTCCAGCCGAACCTGACCATGGCGACGCTGGTGACCCTGCTCGGCATGATCGTCCTCTTCTCGGCTGGCGCGAAGATCGGGCACTTCATCCTGCTCGGCTTCGGCGTGCTGCTGCTCCTGTTCGAGAAGATCCAGTCCGCCCAGTATCGAATGGCGCGCTGGACCACCTTCCTCAACCCCGGCGACGCCAGTGATGCCGGGATGCAGATTCACCAGTCCCTCGTGGGGATCGGGTCGGGGCGGCTGCTTGGGGTCGGGTTCGGGGAGGGGCAGCAGAAGCTCTTCCTCCCCTACGCCTACTCGGACTTCATCTTCAGCACCATCGGCGAGGAGTGGGGGTTTGTGGGAGTCCTGCTGGTGGTGCTCCTCTTCGGTCTCTTTCTCTGGCTCGGCTTCCGCATCGCACGGAGCGCGCCCGACCCGTTCGGGCAGTTCCTCGCGGTCGGGATCACCGCGATGATCGGCATCACCGCCGTGATGCATATGGCGGTGTCCCTGGCCCTCATGCCGACGACGGGGCTGACCCTCCCCTTCATGTCCTACGGCCGGTCCAGCCTGGTCATTTCGCTGGTATCCACCGGGATCCTGATCAACATCGGACGCATGCGGGGACGGCCCGCGCGGCCCACGACCGCCGAATGAAGACGGTCCTGATCGCCGGCGGCGGGACGGGGGGACACCTCATGCCGGCCCTCGCGCTCGCCGCGGAGCTGCGGCGGCAGCGGCCCGATCTCGAGCCGGTGCTCGTGGGCGCCGAACGCGGCATCGAGCGCACCCTCCTCCCAACCAGGGAATTCCGGCACGTGCTGCTCCCGGCAGAACCACTCTACCGTCGGCAGTGGTGGAAGAACTGGCGCTGGCCGTTCCTCGCGGGGCGGTTGCTCCGCGCCGTCGGCCGGCTCCTCGACCAGGAGCGCCCCGTGGCAGTGCTGGGCACCGGAGGGTACGCCTCGGCGCCGGTGGTCTACCTGGCGGCCCGGCGCGGCATCCCGACGGCCATCCAGGAGCAAAACGCCTATCCCGGCCTCGCCACGCGCCTTGTGAGCCGCCGGGTCGACCACATCTACCTCGGGGTCCCGGAGGCGAAACAACACCTGCCGGGGGGGCGGAAGGGGCAGCTGTTCGAGACCGGCAACCCGATCAACCCACCGGACCGGTCGCGCACCGCGGCTGCCAGGGCCCGTTTCGGACTCTCGGCCGAGCGTCCGGTCGTACTCGTGACGGGCGGCAGCCAGGGCGCCGTGGCAATCAACGAAGCCACCGCCGGATGGGTGGCAGGCGGTGGGGCCGACGGCATCCAACTGCTCTGGGCGACCGGGAAGGGTTCCTACGGCCGGTTCGCCTCCGTGCACCGACCCCCGATGGTCCAGGTGTTCGATTTCCTGGATCCGATTGCCGACGCGTTTGCGGTGGCTGATCTCGTCGTTGGCCGGGCCGGGATGATGACCTGCGCCGAAATTTGTGCCTGGGGCCTGCCCAGCATCTTGATCCCGCTCCCGACCGCGGCGGCTGATCACCAGACGGGGAACGCGCGGGCCCTGGAGGCATCGGGGGCCTCCCTCGTTCTCCTGCAGCGCGACTTGACCCCCGCGTCGCTTGGAGAGGCCGTCGCCGGGCTCGTCGGCAACCCGAGCCGGATGACCACGATGGCAACTGCGGCCCAGGCCAGGGGCCGACCCACCGCCGCCAGCGACATCGTGTCGCATCTTTTGACGCTTCTGGAGTAGCCTCGCTCTTTCGCAACTCTCGATAAGATTTTACATTAGCTCAATTCCAATGGACTTATTCAACCCCTCGGACCCGCGGCCTGTGCACTTCGTCGGCATCGGCGGGGCGGGGATGAGCGCCCTGGCGCTGATCGCGCGTCGGCGAGGGGTGCCGGTCACCGGCTGTGACCCGGCCCCGGAGGGCGCCGCCGACGTGGCGGCGCTGGGAGCCGAAATCGCCGGCCGCCACGACCCCGCCCATGTCGAGGGGGCTCGCGCGGTGGTGTACACCGCGGCCGTGCCGGTGGATCACCCGGAGCTGGCCCGCGCCCGTGAGCTTGGCATTCCGGTCATCCCGCGCAAGGAGGCGCTCGCCGCGCTGGTCGCCGGCGGCACCGTCGTCGGGATTGCGGGGACGCACGGCAAGACGACCACCACCGTCATGACGACCGAGGCACTGGCGGCGGCTGGCCTGGCCCCGACGGGACTGGCAGGCGGACGGGTCGGCCAGTGGGGTGGGAATGCCCGCCTCGATGGTGACGCACTCTTCGTGGTGGAGGCCGACGAATACGACAAGGCCTTCCTCGCGCTCCACCCGACCGTGGCGGTCGTGAACAACATCGAGGCCGATCACCTCGAATGTTACGGGTCCTTCGACGCGCTGGAAGACGCCTTCGCCACCTTCGCGGGGCGAGCCCGTGTACGGCTGGTCGGTGTGGACGATCCGGGGGCGGCCCGCTTGGCGGCGCGTCTGGGGCCGGGGATTCTGCGGTTCGGGGCCGCAGCCGACGCCGATTACCGCATCTTCGGCGTCCGGCAGGAAGCGTCGCTGACCGTTGCTTCGGTGACGCTTCCAGGGCGCGGGACCGTGACCCTCCGGCTCCGGGTGCCGGGGCTCCACAACCTCCGGAATGCCACGGCGGCCCTCGGTGTGGTCCACGCCCTCGACGGGCCCGTGGAGCCGGCGCTTGAGGCGCTGGCAGCGTTCTCCGGTGTGGGGCGGCGGTTCGAACGGCTCGGCGATGCCGGCGGCGTGACCCTGGTGGACGACTATGCCCACCACCCGACGGAACTGGTGGCGACGCTCGAGGCGGCCCGACAGGCATTCCCGGGGCGACGACTGGTGGCGGTGTTCCAGCCCCACCTCTACAGCCGGACCCAGGCGCACAGCACGGCGATGGGGCAGGCCCTGGCCGGGGCGGACATGGCGGTCGTCACCGAAATTTATGCCGCGCGGGAGCAGCCGGTGCCCGGCGTGAGCGGCGTGCTGGTGGCCGAAGCGGCCCGGGCTGCCGGCGCCAACGTGCAGTTTGCGCCGGACCGTGCCGAGGTCGGCCGTCTGGTGCTCGGGCTCCTCTCGCCGGGCGATGTCCTCCTCACGCTCGGGGCGGGCGACATTACCAGGCTCGGGCCCGAGCTGGCCGCCGGGTTGCGGGCCGGATGAGGCGCTGGCTTCGACCGGCGCTGCTGGCCGCTGCGGGGCTCGCGACCGGTGCGCTGCTCTGGTACGGGGGCCCGCTGCTGCTGCGGAAGGTCGCGTTCTTCCAGGTGCGGCGGGTCGAACTGGTCGGGGTGAACGCGGTCAATCCGCCCGATCTCGTCGCGGCGCTCAAGATCCCGGCCCGGGGCAGTCTCTTCGACGACCTGCGCCCGTACCAGCGGCGGGCGCTGGCGTTCCCGGGGATCCGCAGCGCGGAGGTGCATCGCCGCCTTCCGGGGACGCTCGTGGTCGAGGTCACGGAGGCGCGGGCCGTCGCCCTGGCCCCCAAGGCGGGGCGCCTCACCATGATCGGGCGGAACGGGAAGTTCCTGCCGTTCGACCCGGCCGTGTCGGCGCCGGACCTCCCGGTGGTCGACCAGCCCGACGCGGTGGTCGCCCGGGTGCTGGGGCGACTGCAGGAACTCGATCCTGAGTTATTTTCGAGGGTGGTCACGGCCTCGCAGGTGAAGGGGGACGTGCTGGTGGACTTAGGCGGACGCCGACTGTGGTTCCGCCCCGACGTGACAGCGGAGGTCATTCGCGCGGTGATGGCAGCAGAACAGGTACTCGGCCAGCAGGGCCGCGCGTGGGTGGAGCTGGACGGCCGGTTCGCCGGACAGGTGGTGGTGCGGGGACGGGGACGTCCGGCATGACCGCTTCTCCGCAGCGCCTGGTCGCCGCGCTCGACCTCGGTTCCACCCGCACCGTCGCCATCGTCGCCGAAGCGACCGGCGACTCCCGCGAGCCGCTGGCCCGCGTCCTCGGCGTCGGCATCGAGCGCTCCGCCGGGATGCGGCGGGGGGTCATCCGCGACCTCGAGGAGACGACCCGGGCCATCACGAAGGCCATGGCGGACGCGCAGCGGATGGCGGGCGTCGAGGTCGGCACCGTGTACTGCGGCATCGCCGGGGAGCATGTGGCCGGGCGGAGCTCGCATGGGATGGTGTCCGTCACGGGAGACGAGATCCGCACCGGGGACGTGGCGCGGGTCAACGACATGGCCAGCAATGTTTCCTTCGGCCGCGACCACGAGCTCCTGCACGCCATTCCGCAGGATTACATCATCGACCAGCAGCCCGGGATCAGCGAGCCGATCGGCATGACCGGTTCGCGGCTCGAAGCCGAGGTCTACCTGGTCACGGTGCTCTCGAGCGTGCTGCAGAACCTGCGGCGGGCGGTGGAGCGGGCCGGCTTCCACGTGGGCGAGTTCGTGCTCGAGCCGCTGGCCGCCTCGCTGGCGGTGCTCACGCCCGACGAACGGGAGCTGGGGTGCGCCATCGTGGAACTCGGCGGCGGGTCCACCAACGTCTCGATCTTCCAGGGCGGCAAGATCCGCCACACCGCGTCGCTGCTCTGCGCCGGCGGGCACGTGACCGCCGACCTGGTGCACGGGCTGCAGGTCACGCAGCAGGACGCCGAGCGCATCAAGGAGCGGTTCGGCGCCGCGTACGAGCCGCTGGTGCCGGAAGACGACGTCATCCAGCTGCCGAGCACGCCGGGCCAGGGGGCGCGGAGCGCGCACCGCCGGGTCCTTGCGCATATAATGCACATGCGGCTGCAGGAAGTGCTGGAGTACGCCCTCGACGAGATCACCCGCGCCGGCTATCACCAGCGGCTGCCGGCCGGGGTCATCCTCACCGGCGGCGGGGCGCAGGCCACGGGCATCGTGGAACTGGGCCGCGAGGTGTTCGCCATGCCGGTCCGGGTCGGCGTCCCGCGGCAGGGGCTCACCGGGCTGGCCGACAGCGTGGAATCGCCGCGGATGGTGGTGCCCGCGGGGCTGGCCCTGTATGGCGCGCGGCAACTGGCGCTCGGCAGCGGCTTCGGCAGCGGCGGGCGCCGCGGCACCCAGGTTGAGAAGTACCTCGCTCCCGTCAAGCGTTGGCTGCAAGACTTCTTCTGATCAGGTCCTGAGAGGACACACCCATGATCTTCGAGCTCGAAGAAACGGTCACCCAAAGCGCCAAGATGAAGGTCGTCGGCGTCGGCGGCGGCGGCGGCAACGCGGTGAACCGGATGATCGAGGAGCGCCTGCTGGGCGTGGAGTTCATCTCGGTCAACACCGACGCGCAGGCCCTCACGGCCTCGCGGTCGGACATCAAGGTCCAGATCGGCAAGAAGCTCACGCGCGGGCTCGGCGCCGGCGCCCGGCCCGAAATCGGCCGGCAGGCGGTCGAGGAAAACCGGGACGAGATCATCGCCGCGGTGCAGGGCGCCGACCTGGTCTTCGTGACCTGCGGCATGGGCGGCGGGACGGGCACCGGCGCGGCGCCGATCGTGGCCCAGGTGGCGCGGGACATCGGCGCGCTGACCGTGGGCATCGTGACCAAGCCGTTCCTCTTCGAGGGCCGGAAGCGGATGCGGCAGGCCGAGATGGGCATCGCCGAGCTGCGGAACAACGTGGACACGATGATCGTGGTGCCCAACGAGCGGCTCCTCGCGGTGGTCGGGAAGGGCATCCCGTTCCAGGACGCGCTCAAGAAGGCCGACGAAGTGCTGCTTCACGCCACCCAGGGGATCGCCGGACTGATCACCTCCACCGGCATCATCAATGTGGACTTCGCCGACGTGCGGACGATCATGCAGAACGGCGGGGCGGCGCTGATGGGCACCGGGACCGGCCGGGGCGACAACCGCGCCATGGAAGCCGCCCAGCAGGCCATCTCGAGCCCGCTGCTCGACAACGTCTCGATCACCGGCGCGACCGGCGTGCTGATCAACATCACCGGCGGCAACGACCTGACGCTCGGCGAGGCCAGCACCATCAACCAGATCATCCACGACGCCGCCGGCGACGACGCCGAGATCATCTTCGGCGCGCACAACGACCCGGCCATGGAGGGCGAGGTGCGGGTGACGGTCATCGCCACCGGCTTCGACCGCACGATCACCCACGACGTCGGCGGCCGCTCCGCGGCCGGCATCCTGCCGTTCCCGACGCCGCGCCGGGCGGCCACGCCGCCGCCCCTCAGCCACCCCACCCCG
>DAOLIZ010000118.1:0-7899 GCA_035328285.1 Gemmatimonadales bacterium | reverse complement strand
GTCACGAAACCGAGCTCGAAGTTGCGCTTGTCGTCGCCGTCGCAGCAGCTCTCGTTGGCCGCGAGCGCCGTGCGCTCCGCGTGCGGCCCCCCGAACTCGGCGTGCCATCCCTCCCCTGCCACCTCCCCCGCGGCATCGAGCACCACCGCCCCCACCAGCGGGTTGGGGTGCACACGGCCCCAACCGCGCCAGGCGAGTTGGATCGCACGGTCCATCGCGGCGGCTTCGGTCACCTTAGGGCCAGGTCCTGCTCAGCCGGTGAACCGGACACCCTGGGGACCGGCCTCGATGCGGCCCATCACCCAGGTCGGCACGCCGTCGGCGGCCGCCGCTGCCTCCGCCGCCGAAAGCGCACCCTCCGGCAGCACCGCGATGAGGCCGACCCCCAGATTGAACACGTCCCGCATCTCGTCGGTGGACACCTTGCCGGCCTCCTGCATCAGGCGGAAGATCGGAGGCCATTCCCAGCTGGCAGGGTCCACAACCGCCTGGCACCCCGCTGGAAGCACCCGGACGAGGTTGCCGGGGATGCCGCCACCCGTGATGTGCGCCAGCGCATGCATCCGGTCGAAGACCGGCGTGACCGCCCTGGCGTAGCTGCGGTGCACGGCGAGGAAGGCATCGGCCACCGACTGCCCAAGCCCGGGCCACTCGTCGTGGATCCCGAGCCCGAGGTCCTGCGCCGCGATCTTGCGCGCCAGGGTGTAGCCGTTGGTGTGGAGCCCGCTGGAGGCGTATCCGAGGAGCACATCGCCCGGGACCACGGCGTCGCCGTGCAGCGCCGCGTCCTCCTCGACCACGCCGACGATCGTGCCGGCCAGGTCGAAGTGGCCCTCGGCATAGAGCCCCGGCATCTGCGCCGTCTCCCCGCCGGCGAGGTCCATCCCGTGCGCCCGGCACCCGCGGGCCACGCCCTCGACGATGTCTGCCAGCATCTCGATGCCGAGCCCGGCCCCGGCGATGTAGTCCATGAAGGCGAGCGGGCGCGCCCCGTGGACCAGGATGTCGTTGACGCTGTGGTTGACGAGGCATTCGCCAACGGTGTCGAAGCGCCCCGCCTGCTGCGCCACGAGAACCTTGGTGCCGACCCCGTCGGTGCTCATGACCAGTGTCGGGTTTCGCATTCCCGGGGGAATCCGGACCATGCCGCCGAAGGCGCCGACCCGGCCGGCGGTCAGGGGCGTGCGGGTGCCGGCCACGAGGCGCCCGATCCGTTCCTTTGCGGATTCCGCGCCGGCGAGGTCGACCCCCGCGGCCGCATACTGGCGCGATTCGCCGGGCTGGCTCACGGGACCTGCTCCGCCTGCACGACATGGGTGAGGTCGTAAAAGGCCCGCACCCGCTTCTCGACGTCCACCGTGGTCACGTCGTCGAACCCCCTGATGCCGAACTGGGAGACCGCGAACGACCCCATGGCCGCGCCGTAGATCATGGCGCGCCGCAGGTGCTCGCCGTCCGCGGTGCCGGCCCGGGCCAGGTACCCCATGAACCCGCCGGCAAAGGCGTCGCCGGCGCCGGTCGGGTCGAACACCTCCTCCAGCGGGTAGGCCGGCGCGTAGAACGTCCGGCCGGGCTCGATGAGGAGCGCGCCGAACTCGCCCTGCTTGATGACGACGCGCTTCGGCCCGTGGGCCAGGATCCAGCGCCCCGCGCGGTGGATGTTCCAGTCGCCGGAGAGTTCGCGGGCCTCCCCGTCGTTGACCATGAGGATGTCGACGCGCTTCAGGAGCTTCATCAACTCCGGCTTGCTGCTCTGGATCCAGTAGTTCATCGTGTCGCAGACCACGAGCGTCGGCGACGCGACCTGGTCGAGCACCCCGTTCTGGAGCACCGGGTCGATGTTGCCGAGAAAGACGAACTTGGCCGCGCGGAGCGCTGCCGGAATCTTCGGCTGGAACGCGGCGAAGACGCCGAGCCGGGTCTCCAGCGTCTCGCGGCTCTGCAGGTCGTAGGAGTACTTCCCCTTCCACCGGAAGCTCTCGCCTTTCGCCCGCTCGACCCCGCTCCAGTCGATCCCGCGCGACGCGAGTCGGTCGAGTTCGGCCACCGGGTAGTCGTCGCCGACCACTCCGACCACGTGCACCCGGTGCATGAGTGACCCCGCGACGCTGAAGTACACGGCGGAACCGCCGAGCGCATCGGCGGTCTCGCCGAAGGGAGTGTGGATCGAGTCGAGGGCCACGCTGCCAACCACCATCAGGGTCATCGGATCACATCCGGTCGGGGGCCGTCAGGCCGAGAAGGGTGAGGCCGTTGGCCAGGACGATGCGCGTGGCGCGTGCGAGCGCCAGGCGGGCGCGCTCCACCTCGGGCGGTTCGCCGAGGACGCGGCACTTGTGATACCAGCCGTGGGTGAGTCGGGCAAGTTCCTCGAGGTACCCTGTCAGGCGGTGCGGCTCCAGCTCCCGCGCCGCACGGGCGGTGACTTCGGGAAACGCCGACAGCTTCTTGAGCAGCTCGCGGTCTTCGGGTGCGGGCAGCGCGTCGAGCTGGACGTCGGCGCTGACCGTGTCCGGGTCGATCTCCGCCACCCGGAAGATGCCGCTCA
This sequence comes from Gemmatimonadales bacterium, assembly GCA_035328285.1. GTDB lineage: Bacteria > Gemmatimonadota > Gemmatimonadetes > Gemmatimonadales > GWC2-71-9 > SPDF01. The sequence continues at coordinate 5,351 of DAOLIZ010000118.1, read as the reverse complement.
CCCTCGCGTGCGCCATCTGGACGTAGAAGACCGGGTTCTCGTCACTCTGGCTCGTGGCCAGGTCGAGGTCGAAGTTCAGCTGCGAGTCCCCGCGCCGCATCAGGAAGAAGTAGCGGGCGGCGTCCGGCCCGGTCTCGTCGATCAGGTCGCGCAGGGTGATGAACTCCCCCGAGCGCTTGGACATCTTCACCTCTTCGCCCCCGCGCAACACCTTCACGAGCTGGACGATCGAGACGTGGAAGAACTCGTCGGGATACCCCAGCGCCCGCATCGCGGCCCGGACCCGCGGGACGTACCCGTGGTGGTCCGCGCCCCAGACGTCGATGACCCGGTCGAAGCCGCGGTCGTGCTTGTCGACGTGATAGGCGATGTCCGGCAGAAAGTAGGTGTAGGTGCCATCGCTCTTGCGCAGCACCCGGTCCTGGTCGTCGCCGAAGTCGGTGGTCCGCAGCCAGAGGGCGCCGTCGCGCTCAAACGTCAACCCGCGTCCGTCGAGGAGCGCCAGCGTCTCGCCGATGGCCCCGCGGTCGTAGATGGCCTGCTCGGAAGAGATCAGGTCGAAGTGCACGCCGAAGCTTGCCAGGTCCTCGTCCTGCGTGGCCCGCTGCATCTGGACCGCGAGCACCCGGCAGCGCCGCACCCCCTCGTCCTCGGGGAGCTCGGCGAAGGCCTTGCCCTCCCGCTCGAGCAGCCGGGCCGCATCGCCGCGCAGGTACTCCCCGTGGTAGCCCCCCTCCGGAATCGTGGCGGGCCGGCCCACCGCCTCCTGCACCCGCGCCCACAGGCTCTGCGCGAGGCGGTCGATCTGAACCCCGGCGTCGTTGAGGTAGAACTCCCGCGTGACCTCGTGCCCCGTCCATTCCAGCAATGCGGCAATCGCGTCGCCCAGCGCACCGCCCCGGCCGTGCCCCACGTGCAGCGGGCCCGTGGGATTGACCGACACGAACTCGACGTTGACCCGTGTGCCCTTCCCATGGTCATGCGCGCCGTAGCGATCGCCGGCCTCGATGATGGCGCGGAGCTCCGCGGCGAGCTCGTCGGTGGCGAGCCAGAAGTTGATGAACCCGGGGCCGGCGATCTCGGTCTTCTCGATGACCCCGTCGGGCAAGGTGAGCGACTCGAGGATCCGGGAGGCCACCGCGCGAGGCGGGGCCTTCTGCACCCGGGCGAGCACCATGGCCAGGTTGGTGGCCAGGTCGCCGTGGCCGGCGTCCTTCGGCCGCTCCAGCACGAATTCGGCGTCGGCCGCGCCGAGCTCGGCGGCCACACGGGCCAGCGCGTCCCGCAGCACGTCGCTCACTCGGCCGCCTTCTTCGGACTGCCGCCGGATTTCGGCGCGGCGTCCTTGCCGGCCTTGGATTCCGTCTTGCCGCCCTTGGCTGGCGCCGCCGGCGCCGCGGCATCCGCCTTGGCGGCCGAAGACCCGGTGCCCTCGGCGGTCTCCGCCTTCCGGGCACCCTTGCCGTCCTTGCCATAGTCGGTGATGTAGAACCCGCTGCCCTTGAACACCAGGCCGGCGCCGCCGGATATCTGGCGAGCCGCCGGCTTGCCGCAGATCGGGCACTTGACCCGCGGCGATTCGGACATCTTGTGGATCTTCTCGAAATTGTGCCCTGCGGAGCACTGATAGTCGTACGTCGGCATGCCGCTCCATCCGGTCTAAGTAAAGCCAGCCGATAAACTTAGCCTCTCAGGGAGCGGGGTTCAAGGAAGGATTATCGCCCCGGTCGATACGTCCCCCAGACCTCGCGAAGCGCATCGCTGATCTCGCCCAGCGTGCCCCGGCTCCGGACCGCCTCCAGAATCGTCGGCATCAGCGGGTCACTGCCTGCGGCGGCCTCCCGGACGGCGGCCAGGGCGGCGGCGACGCGCCCGGCGTCGCGCGTGCTCCGGACCGATTCCAGCCGGGCGCGCTGGCGGCCGGCCAGTTCGGCGAAGTCCGGCATCGCGATGACCGGCGGGGGCTCGTCATCGGTGAACCGGTTGACGCCGACCACGACCTGCGTGCCGGCCTCCTGTCGCTGCTGCGCCTCCCAGGCGCTCCTCGCGATCGCCTCCTGGAAGTGTCCCCGGGACACCGCCTCCGCGGCGCCGCCAAGCGCGTCCACTTCCTCGATGAGCGCCAGGGCGTCGGCTTCGATCCGGTCGGTAAGCGCCTCGACGAAGTAGCTCCCGCCCAGCGGATCGATCACCTCCGCCACCCCGCTCTCGTAGCCGAGGATCTGCTGCGTCCGCAGCGCCAGGGTGGCAGCGTCGGCGGTGGGCAGGGCCAGCGCCTCGTCGTAGCCGTTGGTGTGCAGCGACTGCGTGCCGCCGAGCACGGCGGAGAGCGCCTGGACCGTCACGCGCACCACGTTGTTGAGCGGCTGTTGCGCCTGCAGGGTGACGCCGCCGGTCTGGGTATGAAAGCGGAGCCGGGCGGTCTTGTCGTCGGCACCGAAACGGTCCCGCACCAGCCGCGCCCAGAGGCGCCGGGCCGCACGGAACTTGGCGGCCTCCTCGAAGAGGTTGTTGTGCGCGGCGAAGAAGAACGACAGCCGCGGACCGAAGCGGTTGACCGGCAACCCGGCGTCGATCCCGACCCGCACGTACTCGAGGGCGTTGGCGAGGGTGAACCCGACCTCCTGCGCCGCGGTGGCACCCGCCTCGCGCATGTGGTAGCCGCTGATCGAGATGGGGTTGATGTTCATCCCCTGCTCGGCGACGTACCGGAAGATGTCGCCGATCAGGCGGAGCGAGGGCACCGGCGGGAAGATGTAGGTGCCGCGGGCGATGTACTCCTTCAGGATGTCATTCTGGATGGTGCCGCTCAGGGCCGCTGGCGCCACCCCCTGCTCCTCGCCCACCACGACGTACATCGCCAGGAGGATGGCGGCGGTGGCGTTGATGGTCATCGAGGTGGAGACCTGGTCGAGCGGGATCCCGCGGAAGAGGAGCGCCAGGTCGTCGACGGTGTCGATCGCCACGCCGACCCGGCCGACCTCCCCTTCCGCCAGCGGGTGATCGGAATCGAGCCCCATCTGCGTCGGGAGGTCGAACGCCGTCGACAGACCCGACTGGCCGGCGGCCAGCAGGTGATGAAACCGCGCGTTGGTCTCCTCCGCGGTGCCGAAGCCGGCATACTGGCGCATGGTCCAGAGCCGCTCGGTGTACATCGTGGGATACGGCCCGCGCGTAAATGGGAACCGGCCCGGCGCGCCGAGGTCGCGCGCGGAGTCGCCGGTCCAGTCCGCGGGACCGTACAGCGGTTTCGGCGCGTGGCCGGTCATGGCGCGTCGGTCCCGAACTCCAGCATCGTGCGCGCCACGAATTCGACGTCGCTCTTGGAGCCGATGGCGAGCGGCACCCGCTGGTGCAGCGACTCCGGCTGCAGGTCGAGGATGCGACGTACGCCATCGGTGGCCGCCCCGCCCGCCTGCTCCACCAGGAACGCCATCGGGCTGCACTCGTACAACAGGCGCAGCTTCCCATTGGGGTTCTTGGTGTCGGCGGGATAGAGGAAGATGCCCCCGTTGATCAGGTTGCGGTGGAAGTCCGCCACGAAGGCGCCGATGTACCGGCTGTTCTTCCCCCGCATCCGCTCCGGCGTGTCGCCGTGGAACCCCCGCACCGACATCTGGCTTCCCCGGTTCCAGCGCGCGTAATTCGACTCGTTCACGCTGTAGTACTTCCCGACCTCCGGCGTCTTGATGTCGGGATGCGAGAGGAGAAACTCCCCGATGGTGGGGTCGAGCGTGAAGCCGTGCACGCCCTGCCCGGTGGTGTACACCAGCATGGTGCTTGAGCCGTACAGCACGTAGCCGGCGGCCACCTGCTTGTGGCCAGGCTGGAGCACATCGGCCATCGTCCCGCGCCCCTCCATCGACACGCGGCGGTAGACGCTGAAGATCGTCCCGACGGAGGCGTTCGAGTCGATGTTGGAGGACCCGTCGAGCGGGTCGAACAGCACGACGTACTTGCCGGCCGGGTACTCGGGGGGGATCGGAATCGGCCCGTCGTCCTCTTCCGAGGCCATGACGCAGACCCGGCCGGTATGATTCAGGGCGTTCTTCAGGATTTCGTTGGCAAAGACGTCGAGCTTCTGCTGCTCCTCGCCCTGCACGTTGACGCTTCCCATGGCCCCGAGCACGTTCACCAGCCCGGCCCGCCGCGTGGCGGCGGCGATCAGCTTGGCGCCCAGCGCGATGTCATAGAGCAGGTTCGACAGTTCCCCGGTCGCCTCGGGATACTTGTGTTCCTGATCGATGATGAAGCGCTCGATGGTCGTGACCGCCGTGGTTCCGATCATGGCTCACTCACTGTGTGCGTGACCACTCCCCTGCGGGAGTGGATGGTCATGGCCCGGCCGTCCGTCCGAACCTCGATGGTGCCATCCCGATCAGTGCGAAAGATCTCGACCGCCGCCGCAGCGAGGCGGGCCATCGCCTCGGGCGCGGGGTGACCGTACCGGTTGCCGCTTCCCACACTGATCACCGCGGTGGTCGGCTGGAGCTCCGCCAGCCAGGCCGCTCCCGTCGCCCCGCGGCTGCCGTGGTGCCCGACCTTCAGCAGATCGGCATGTCCGACGCGGCCCGCGAGTGCCGCCTCCGCGGGGAGGCCGGCGTCGCCCGCCAGCACCGCGCGAAATCCCCGATACTCGACCAGCAGGACGATCGAGTTCTCGTTCAGGTCCTGGCCCCAGCCGATCCAGGCGGTGTCGGGGTGCAGCACCCGGAAGCGCACGCTGTCGAGCATGAATCCGTCGCCGCGTCGCGCCTGCATCCATGGCGCGTCCACTTCCTCGATCTGGGCGAGGAACCCGGCATAGAGCGGCTCCGCGCTGGCCAGCGCCGGGTCGATGACCTCCGAGACCGTCATCCGGTCAAGGACTGAGGGGAATCCCCCGAGGTGGTCGGCGTGGGCATGGGAGAGGACCATCGCGTCCAGCCGACGAACCCCATGCCGCCTCAGAAACGGCAGGACCACACTCCGGCCGGCGTCGGAAGCCCGCCCGATCGGTCCGCCGTCGACCAGGATCCAGTGGCCGCCGGGAGTCCGGATGGCCGCGGCATCCCCCTGACCGACGTCGAGAAAATGTAACGCCAGTTCCGACCCCTCGTCAGGTCGAATCCGGAGATCGGAGAGCCCCGCGAGGGCCATCCAGCCCCAGACCCCCGCCGTGGCCATCCACCCCAGGCGCCGGAGTGCCTCGGTCCGGGTGGTCCGGTGGATCGACCAGAGGAGCGCGAGCAACGCCACCAGCCAGGGGATGGCAGCGGCCGGCGTGGCGGGCATGACCAGGTGCCCGCCAGGGATCGCGCTGCCCCAGCGCGCCACCTCCTGCAGCAGCCCCAGCCCGATGCCGGCCCCGG
>DAOLIZ010000117.1:0-8088 GCA_035328285.1 Gemmatimonadales bacterium | reverse complement strand
GGGATCCGTTTGCGGCACTCGACGAGGGCTTCATGGTGACACTCGGCCAGCAGGTGGGCGCCGGCCTGGCCAACGCCGACCTGACCCGTCGCCTGCACCTGCGGACGGTGGAACTGGCCCGGCTCTCCGCCCGGATGGTCGAGCAGCACGAGGAAGAGCGGCGCCGCCTGAGCCGCGAACTGCATGACGAGACGGCGCAGGTCTTCTCGGCGGTCAAGATGGAGCTGGGGGTGTTGCGGGAGGCGGTGCCGCTCGAGGCCGCTGCACGGATCGACCACGCGCTGGAACTCGTGGACACCGGCATCCGTGGTATTCGGAGCGTCGTGCACTCGCTGCGCCCCTCGCTGCTCGACGACCTCGGGCTGCTGCCAGCGCTCCGGTCGCTCATTACCGAATTCACGCAGCGGAGCGGCCTTGTGGTGACGCTCGACGCCCCGGCCGCACTGGTCCCCCTCTCGAAGGACGCCGAACTGGCGCTCTTCCGCGCGCTGCAGGAGGCCCTCTCCAACGTCGCCCGGCACGCCGAGGCGGGCACGGTGGCGGTCTCGATCCGGCAAGACGGCGCGCAACTCGCGCTGACGGTGCAGGACGACGGCCGGGGCCTGCCGGCGGGCATCACCACCGACACCATCGAGCGCCCTGGGCACATGGGCATCACCGGCATGCGCGAACGCATCGGCGCCCTCGGGGGTACCGTGACGGTCGAGGCCCCGGCCGGGGCGGGTGTCCGGCTGGTGGTGACCCTGCCCCTCGACGCCGCTCGACCCATCACACCTACGCAAGGACCGGCTGCATGACCGACGACACCGCACCAATCCGCATCCTGATCGCCGACGATCACGCCATCGTGCGCGAAGGGATTCGCCACGTCTTCCGGCAGGCACCGGGCTTTGAGGTCGTCGCCGAGGCGCCGCGCGGCGACGAGGCGCTGATGGTGGCCCGGGAGGTGGTGCCGGACGTGGCGGTGCTCGACATCACGATGCCCGGACTGACGGGGCTCCAGGTGGCGTCGGCGCTGCACGAGGAACTCCCCGGGATCCGGGTCGTGATCCTCAGCATGCACGACAACCCGGAATACGTGCTCGAGGCGGTGCGGGCGGGCGCCCACGCCTACCTGCTCAAGGACCTCGCGGCCACCGAGCTGCGGGCCGCGGTGACGGCCGTGCACGCCGGGGAGTCGTATTACAGCCAGAAGATCGCGGCGATGCTGACGACGGCGGTGCGGGGCGAGCTCGAAGAGGCGCAGCGCGGCCAGGCGCTGGACTCGCTCACCGGGCGGGAGCGCGATGTGCTGCTCGGCATCGTGAAGGGAGAGACCAACAAGGAGATCGCCGCACGCTTCGGCATCAGCCACCGGACCGTGGAGACCCACCGGGAGAGCCTGATGCGGAAGCTGCGCATCCGCACGGTGGCCGGGCTCACGCGGTTTGCCCTGGAAGCGGGGCTGGACGTGGGCAACGGCTGACCGCTGCCCCCCCCCGAATGACCGACGCCCCTCCCCGGCATGGCCGGGGAGGGGCGTCGTGTCAGGCAGAGCCCCCTACTTGTGGGTCGACTTGACCTGGATCTGCCGCGGCTTGGCCTTTTCCGCCTTCGGGATCATGATCGACAGTACCCCATTGTCGGTCTGGGCCTCGATCCGCTCCGCGTCCACCGAGGACGGCAGGGTAAAGCTGCGGGTGAAGCTGCCGTAGGCCCGCTCATAGCGGTGCACCCGCTCGGTCTGCTCCTCGCTGACCTGCTGCTTCTCCCCGCTGATGGTCAGGACGTTCTGTTCCAGCGAAATCTTGATGTCATCCGGATTCACTCCGGGCACTTCCACCGTGATGCGCACGGCGTCCTTGTCCTCGAACACGTCGACCGCCGGTACCCAGTTGGCGGTCAGGGCCCCATCGGCCTCCTGGCTGAAGGGCCAGGCACGGAAGAAGGCGTCGTCGAGCATGCGGGCGGGGCGGCGAGTCAGGGTCAACATGGTGCACTCCTCCGAAAAATTGAGATTGGTGGTGGTCGCAGGATCACGCGGGGTGATCCATCGCCTGGGAGGAATTGCAGCCGGCGTGCCAGCGCTCATTTGCCATCCTGACAGATAGACACGACCCCGCCTGTCACGGTGACAAGCGGGGTCGGCGTGCCCGGTCAATCTGACAAGGAGGTGCCGGCTCACTCCTCGATGGCGGCTTCCTCGAGGATGGTGGCGTCGATCCGGCTGGGGAGCATGTAGAGGAACGGCACGCAGGCGAAGAGCACGAGCCCCACCTTCGGCACGAAGCCGCCGACGATGGTGGCGAGGAGGTAGGCCACCATCCCCATCGACATCCGCTCGCGGATCGTCTCCGCCAATTCCGGGGTCACCTCATCCCCGACACAGCCATGGCCGACGGCGTGGCCCCAGTGGACAAAGAGGAGGAGGCCGCACAGCAGGAGAGTCCCACCGTAGACCACCAGGGCAGCCGGCTGCAGCGGGTACCGGGCCAGGAATACCGTGACGAAGGGGATGAAGGCCACGCCGAGGAGCAGGAGGATATTGAGCCAGAGCAGCGTCCGGTCGACGCGCTTGATGTGGCGAAACTGGCCGTGGTGGCCCATCCAGAGGGCGCCGAGGATCAGGAAGCTCAGCGCGAAACTGCCGACGCTTGGGAGCAGGGCGCCGAGCGCGGCGATGACGGCCTCGGGGGTCGGCGCCGCCGGGAGGTCGGGGAGCGGCACCTGGAGGACCAGCAGCACCATCGCGATGGCGAAGACGCCATCCACCAGGGCTTCGATACGGCGGGACTCCATGGGGCACCTCGGCGGGTGAACCGAAGCGGGGAATCTAATCGCTCGTGACTGGATTTCCGTGATGCACCGGTCGCCCAAGGGTCCCGAACGCATCCCCGCCGTGGGCCTCGAAAGTCACGAGGCGCTCGCCCGTACCATTGCAATGCGCATCCGCGACGTGATCGCCGAGCGGCGGGGAAGCGGGCCAGCCGCTACCGCTCGACCGGCAACCCCGCCTTTTCCCACGCCGAGAAGCCGCCGGTCAGGTTGATGACGTCGGTGATGCCGCGGGACTCGAGGAGGCTGGTCGCCACGAGGGAGCGCGCCCCGCTGGCGCACTGCAGCACCAGGGGCCGCCCGGCCGGCACGTCATCGATCCGGTCGAGGAGGTAGCCGAGGGGAATGTTCTGCACGCCCGGCAGGTGCCCCGCTTCCCACTCCGCCTGACCGCGCACGTCGAGTACCGCCAGCCCGTTCCGGTCCTTCCGGTGCGCGAGCTCCTCAGGCGTCATGAGCGCCGTGTTGCCATACGCCCGCCCGTCCTTCCCCCAGGCCGCCATCGCGTCCGACCCGAACCATCCCGCTGCCCCGTCCAGGCCGATCATGGCGAGATCGCGGAGCGCCTCGTGGAGTCGCTCGGGGGCGTCGCCGCTGACCAGCAGGTAGAACGGTTCGGTGTAGGAAAGCAGCCATCCCGCCCAGGTGGTGAACGACCGGTCGAGCGGGATATGGATGGTGCCGGGAATATGGCGGGCGGTGAACGCTTCGCTGGGGCGGGCGTCGACGACCGTGGCGCCGGCGGCCAGCAGTTCGGGCAGGCGCGCGCCCTCGATCCGTGGCGGCGTGCGGAGCCCGTCGAGGATCGGCGGACCGTCGCGGTTGAGCCGCTTCATCTCGGCGAAGTACCGGGGCGGCTCGGGCTGCCCGGCCAGCACCTGCGCCACGAACTCCTCCTCGGTGGCCGCGCCGAAGGCCCAGTTGAAAAGCTTCTCGTAGCCGACGGTGCTCTGCGGCACCGCGCTCATCCCCTTGCCGCAGGCGGAGCCGGCACCGTGGCCGGGCCACACCTGGAGATGGTCGGGGAGATCCCGGAACTTTGCGAGGCTCTTCCAGAGGGCGCGTGCGGCGCCGTCCGCCGAGCCCGCGACCTTGGCGGCCTTCTCGAGCAGGTCGGGCCGGCCGACGTCCCCCACGAACACGAAATCACCGGTGACGATGCCCATCGGGCCGGTGGCCCCGGCGGTGTCGGTCACCACGAACGACAGATGCTCCGGGGTGTGTCCGGGGGTGTGGAGGACGTCGAACCGGATGTTGCCGACCATGAAGTGGTCCCGGTCGTGGAGCAGCACCGCCCCGCCCTGCTTCGCGAAGGCGTACTGCCAGCCGGGGCCGCCCTCGTCGGAGAGGTACATCACGGCGCCGGTGACGTGCGACAGCTCGCGGGTGCCGGAGAGGAAGTCGGCGTGGATGTGGGTCTCGGTCACGTGGGTGATGCGGAGCCCCTCGTCGTCGGCCGCGCGGACGTACTGCGCGACGTCGCGGTTCGGGTCGATCACCATCGCCTCGCCGGTGGCGGCGCAGCCGATGAGGTAGCTGGTCTGGGCGAGGGTGTCGTCGTAGAAGCGCTGGAAGAACATGGTCACGAAGTCCGAAGAAAGGTTCAGGCCTGCCCGAGCAGGCTCCGGAGGAGAATGGCGGCGCCGACCACCACGAGCAAGACCGCGAATCCCCTTCGCAGGCCGCCGGGGCTCACCCGGCGTCCGAGCGCCGTGCCGAGACCGACGCCGGCGATGGCCAGGGCGGTGAATCCCGCCATGGTGGCGTAGTCGACGTCCACCTTCCCGAGGTAGCCGGCAAACCCCGCGGCGGAGTTGAGCGCGATGACGCCGAGCGAGGTGCCGACGGCCTCCTTGACCGGGACGCCGAGGAGGAGGACGAGCGCGGGCACGATGAGGAACCCGCCGCCGACCCCCACCAGCCCGGTCAGGACGCCCACCGCACCGCCGATCAGGCCGACCAGCACCACGTGGGGCCGCGCCGGCGCGGCGGCGGAGTCGGGCCGTCCCCGCCACATGAAGATGGCGGCGGCAAGCATCGTCACGGCAAAGAGCACCAGCTGCGCCACTGCGGGGACCAGGAGCGCCAGGCGGGCCCCGCCGAAGGTGCCGAGCATCGCGACCGGCGCGAAGGTCAGCACGGCCCGGCCATTCAGCTCGCCGCGCCGCAACCGCCCGAGCGCCCCGGCGCCGCTGGTGACCCCGACCACCGCGAGGCTCATGGCGATCGACGGCTTGACCCCGTACCCCAGGATGTAGTGAAAGATCGGCACGGTGAGTACCGAGCCGCCGCCCCCGAGGAGGCCGAGGGAGACGCCGATCAGGAGGGCCAGGGAGAGACCGAGAAGGGGCATGGGCACAAATGTATCAGGACGAGGGGAACCAACGGCCGGGAGTGGCGCGGCCGGGGGAATATTCTTATATTACCAGATAGTTGTGTAGCGATTAATCAGGAGGCACCCAGTCATGGAACTCAGCGACTCCAACGCCACCGCCATCGCCGAGCGGTTCAAGGCCCTCGGCGAACCGATGCGGCTCCGGCTCCTGCAGGCGCTGCGCACCGGCGAATGCTCGGTGGGCGACCTCGCCGAGCGGACCGGCGGCGGCCAGGCCAACGTGTCCAAGCACCTGCAGGTGCTGCTGCAGCAGGGGTACGTGGACCGCCGGAAGGAAGGGACCACCAGCTGGTACCGGATTACCGATCCGCAGGTGTTCACGATGTGCGAGCTGGTCTGCGGCGGGCTGGAGGAGGAGCTCGACCGGAAGAAGAAGCTCCTCCGCCGCCGCCGGTAGTCGTCAGGCCTTCTTCGGTTCGCAGCCGAAGAGGCGGACCATTCCCAGGATCCGCTCCAGCGGGCAGAAGCCGGTGATGCTCGACTGGAAAAGATTGAAGCCGACGAAGGCGGTGAAGGCGAAGAACCCGGGGTGCACCCAGTAGCCCAGCGCCACCGACGCCATCACGAAAATCCCGGCGATCCGCCGGATAATCGCATCATTGCACATCAGCCACCTCCAATCCTAGAAGAATGAATCGACGGGCATGACGGCCACGTGCAGCCGTTCGCCCGGGGGAAGTTCCGCCGCGCGACAGTGCGTCGCCGCGGTCCGTGCCAGCTCGTCGTCCACCACGGCAAAGCCGACGGTGACGCTGCCGGGCCAGGCGCGGGTACCGGCCCGGGGGCCGGTGAGGCCGTGGCCGTGCCCTCCCTCGAACCAGGTATGGCCGGGGACGCCGGCGCCATCGAGCAACGCGGAGATCCGCGCCGGCTCGGCGCCGCTGTAGGTCAGCATGAGCATCTTCATGAGGAGGCTCCTTCGCGGCGCCGGAGCTCCCAGTAGAGGAGCGGCACCACCACCATGGTGAGCAGCGTGGCCGCGATGGCGCCGCTCATCAGCGCCACGGCGAGGCCCTGGAAAATCGGGTCGAGCACCATCACGATCCCGCCGATGACCACCGCCGCGGCGGTGAGGGCAATCGGCCGGAATCGCACCGCGCCGGCCTCGAGCACCGCCTCACGCAGCGGCCGTCCGCGCGCTTCCGCCAGCTGGATGAAGTCCACCAGCAGGATCGAGTTTCGCACGATGATTCCCGCCAGCGCGATCATCCCGATCATCGACGTGGCGGTGAAGAAGGCGCCGGTGAGCGCGTGCCCCGGCAGGATGCCGATGAGCGTGAGCGGAATCGGCGCCATGATGACGAGGGGGATCTTGAACGACTGGAACCACCCCACCACCAGCACGTAGATGAGCACCAGCACCGCGGCGAAGGCGAGGCCGAGGTCGCGGAAGACCTCGATGGTCACCTGCCACTCGCCGTCCCACTTCATGGCGGTCTCGTCGAGCCGGTCTGGCGCGGTCGCGTTGTAGCGCGCGATGGTGGCGCCGTTCACCTGCACGGTGTCGAGCGCCTTGTTCATGGCCAGGATGGCGTACACCGGCGACTCGATGGTACCGGCCACGTCGCCGGTCACATAGATGACCGGGCGGAGGTTCTTCCGCATCCGGAGCGGCGAGCGGGTGGTGGACTCCACCGTGACAAACCGACCCAATGGGGTCGGGCCGCGCGGCGTGGCCACCGGCACCGCCAGCAGCGCCTCGACGCTGCTCCGGTTGGACAACCCAAGTCGTGGCACGATGGCCACCCCCTCGCGCGCGGTCGGCGCGCTGGCCAGGCCGGCCTCGGCGCCGGAGAGCGCCATGGTCAGCACCTGCGCCACCTGCTCGACCGTCACGCCCGCCTCGGCGGCGCGGACCCGGTCCACGCGGAAGGCGCGCTTGGCCTGCGGCGCCTCGACGGTCCAGTCCACGTCCACCACGCCCGGCGTGGATTCCATGACGGCCTTGACCCGCGTCGCCGCGGCCAGCCGGGTGCTGTCGTCGGCGGCGTACACCTCGGCCACCAGCGTCGAGAGCACCGGCGGGCCGGGGGGAATCTCCGCGATCTTGGCGTTCGCGCCGAAGCTGCGCGCTATCGAGTCCACCGACGGACGGACCGCCACGGCGATGTCGTGGCTCTGCCGGCTCCGCTCCCCCTTGGGCAGCAGGTTGACCTGCACGTCGGCCACGTTGGCGCCGCGGCGCATGAAGTAGTGCCGCACCAGGCCGTTGAAGTTGAACGGCGCCGAGGTGCCGGCGTAGGTCTCGGTGCTGGTTACCTCCGGCACCGTCCGGAGATAGGCGGCCACGGCGCCCGCCGCGGCGTTGGACGTCTCGAGCGTGGCACCTTCCGGCAGGTCGAGGACCACCTGGAACTCCGACTTGTTGTCGAAGGGCAGCATCTTCACTTCCACCAGCTTGACCGCGAGCAGCCCCATCGACACCAGGAGCAGCGCCACGATCCCGCCATAGAACGCCATCCGGCGGGCCGGGATGTCCATCAGCGGCGTCATGATGCCGGTGTAGAACTTCGCGAAGCCCGAGAGTTCCTCCGGCTCGTGCGCCCGGTCGGGCATGTGCGGCCCGGCGGCGACGTGGCCCTTGAGGAGCCGAAGCGCCAGGTACGGCGTGATGATGAAGGCCACCGCGAGGGAAGCGAGCATCGCCGCCGAGGCCCCGACCGGGATGGGCCGCATGTAGGGACCCATCAGTCCCGACACGAACGCCATCGGCAGGATGGCCGCGATGACAGTGAAGGTGGCGAGGATGGTCGGGTTGCCGACCTCGTCCACGCCCTCCACCGCCGCGACCTCGGGGGTCCGGTCGCCCATCTGGAGGTGGCGATAGATGTTCTCCACCACCACGATGGCGTCGTCCACCAGGATGCCGATCGAGAAGA
>DAOLIZ010000116.1:0-8139 GCA_035328285.1 Gemmatimonadales bacterium | reverse complement strand
GCCCGGCCGAGTCGGTTGCCGTGCGTCGCGTCGTGCCGGTGAGGATGACATCGGCCCCGGCGACCGGCAGGTCCACCCCCGGTGCAGTCACCCGCCCGCGGATCACGGCGGTCTGGGCCCGGAGCGGGCCCGCGACCGCGCACAGGAGCAGCAGCACGCTCCCGGGGCTCGCTCTCACGGCTCTACCCCCGGAAAGTTCATCCGGGCGAGCAGCGCGCGGAAGCGCGCATCCTCCCGCAGCCCCACGAGCGCGGGCGCCACCTTGATCGAGTTCATCTGCGCGGCGCGCTCATCGTATCCCCGGTTGAGCCAGGTGAGCGCGGCGTCGTGGTCGCCCAGCCCGGTGTAGGCACAGGCAACCCCGAACGGTGGCAAGTAGCTCGCGTCCTTCCCGTGGATGAGCTGGTCCACGATCGCCGAGGCGGCGCTTCGCTCCCCGGTCACGGCGAGGGCGTACGCCAGGTGTCCCATCTCGAGCCGTCCGCCCATGGCGCTGGCCTTGCGAAACGCCTCGATCCCTTCGCTCTCCCGCCCCAGCTGCAGATAGGCATGCCCGAGCTGCTGAAAGGCAAACGGGAACCCCGGGGCGATCTCCATGGCCGTTCGGAACGGACGAAGCGCCTCGGCGGGTCGGCCGGCGTGGAGGTGCGCCCGACCCAGGGTGAGGTTGAGGGCGGGCGACAGCGGATCCAGCGCCAGCGCGTGGGTGGCGGTGTCGATGGCCTCGTCGAAGCGTCCCAGATGCTGAAGCCCGATGGCCAGATAGATCCAGGCGTTGATCAATCCCGGGTCCAGGCCGATGGCCCGCCGAAGTTCGGCCTCGGACTCCTCCCAGCGCCATTCGAATGCGGAGAGCAGGTTGCCGTGGGTGGCATGGACCGTCGCCAATCCTGTTCCCAGGCGCAGGGCGTTGGCCATGGCCGCGCGGGCCGCCGGCAGCGCGGTTGACGGGGGCTCGCCACAGAGCACCATCAGCAGGGTCAGCGCGTCGGTCAGCCCGGCGTACGCCTCGGCGTAGCTCGGGTCCTCCTCCGTGGCCCGCGTGAAGTAGTCCGCCGCGCGGCGGAGGTCGGTGGGGCTGCGCTTCTCCCCGAAGTAGCGGCCCTTCAGGTACAGCTCATAGCTGGCCACGCCGCGGGCCGGGCTGGGGGTCGGCGCCAGGCCGGCCTTGCCGAGGACGGGCCCGAAGGCGCTCACGATGGCTCGCGCCAGCTCTTCCTGCACTTCGAAGATGTCCCCGATGAGCCGGTCATAGCTCTCCGACCAGATGACGGAGACCTGGGCGGCCTCCACCAGCTGGACGGAGACCTTCAGCCGGTCACCGACGCGGCGGACGCTCCCCTCGAGAAGATACGTGACGCCGACCACCGTGGCGATCGTGCGCGCGTCCAGTCCCTTTCGCTTGAGCGCGAATGCGGTCGTCCGCGCGGTCACCCGCAGTCCAGTCACCTTGCCCAGCGCGCTGATCACTTCATCCGTCAGGCCGTCGATGAACGGGTCATCGTCCGGGTTTCCGCTGGTGTTGGCAAAGGGCACGACGACGATGGAGGCCTCGCTCGAGCCCCGCAGCGGGCTTGGGGTCGGCGTCGGCAGCCTGGCGCTGCCGGCCCCGTACACGGCCGCCGGATTGTGCTCGATGCCGGCGATCGCGCGCGCCACGTCGCTGGCGCGTTCCGGCCGGGCGTTCGGCTCCCGGCGGAGCAGGTGGCGGAGGAGGGCGTCGACGGCCGGCGGGACAGCGACCTCGCCTCCCACCGGATCCGGGTCGACGGCGAGGACGGCGTGCATCACCGCCGCGTACGAGGGCCCGTCAAACGGGCGCCGACGGGTCAGCATCTCGTAGAGCGTGACGCCGAGCGCCCAGAGGTCGGCGCGGTGGTCGATCGGAAGGCCGCGCAGCTGTTCGGGCGCCAGGTAGGCGGGCGTGCCCATCATCGTCCCCGACTGCGTCGTCTCCTGGTCCATGAGCTTGGCGACCCCGAAGTCGGTCAACTGGACTTCCCCCGCCTCGTTGAAGAGCACGTTGGCGGGCTTGATGTCCCGGTGGACGATGCCCTTGTCATGGGCGGACCCGAGTGCCTCCGCAAGTTGACGGGCGATGCGCAGTGCGTCCTGGACCGGGACCGCCCCGGTGGCGAGCCGGTCGGCCAGGGACGACCCTTCACAGTAGGCCATGGCGAAGTACGGCTCGCCGTCCGGCGTGATCCCCGTGCCGTGGAGCCGGGCGATGTAGGGATGCTCGAGCGTGGCGAGGATGCGCCGCTCGGCCAGAAACCGGCGCAGCGTCGTGCCGGAGGCGAGCGCCCCCCCCCGAAGCATCTTCAGCGCGATGAGTGCCCCGGAGGGATCGTCGTCGCGCGAGGCGAGATACACCACGCCCATCCCGCCCCGCCCCAGTTCCCGGATCACGCGGTATGGGCCGATCCGCTCCGGGGCAGGGTCGCGCGCCGCCCCGGGAGGCGTGGGGGTGCGCTCGTCCAGGAATGGACGGGCCAGGTCCACCGCGGGTCCGGAGAGAAAATCCACGGACCGATCGAGCGCGCGGAGGAGGCGGCGGACGGCGGAGAGGAGGTCCGCATTCCCGTCGCAGGCCCGCTCGACGAAGGCGTCGCGCTCGCCACCCTCCAGATCCAGGGCGGCGTCGAGGATCGCGTCTGCCTGGCGGAAGCGGCCGGGGGTTGGGGAGGTGCTCATCGTGTCAGCCAACCATGTCCGGGTACAGGGCCTGGTAGAGCCAGCTCCGTGCCTTGGCCCAGTCCCGCTTGACCGTCCGAGTGCTCGTCCCCAGGGCCTCCGCAGTCTCCTCCTCCGTCAATCCCCCGAAAAACCGGCACTCGACCACCCGCGCCTGCCGCTCATCGAGTGCGGCCAGTCGGACCAGCGCCGTGTCGAGCGCGACGAGCAGGTCGGCGCGCTCGTCCGGGGCCAGCCCGTCGACCATCTCCAACGGGACGCGCTTCGCGCCGGCGCCCCGCTTCGCCGCGCCATGCCGGCGGGCGTGATCCACCAGGATCCGGCGCATGGCCGTGGCCGCGACCGCGAAGAAGTGCGCCCGGTCCCTGATCTGGGCGCGGGTCTGGTCGACCAGCTTGAGGTAGGCCTCGTGCACCAGCGCCGTGGTGTTGAGACTGTGGCCCGAGGACTCGCGTCGCAGCTGCCGATGGGCCAGCTGACGGAGCTCGTCGTAGACGAGGGGAAAGACGGCGGCCGCGGCGGTGGGGTCGCCCGCGCCGGCCTGATGCAGCAGTTCCGTCACCCGCCCAGTCGACTCCATGTAGGATGGCCCGATTTGGCGCTCTTCGGCGCGTCTTGTTGGTAGAGGGAGCCAGAAGCAGGCGGGGGTGACCGTGCGCTTCATGAGTTCCTCTAAGGTGCACAAGAAGCCAGTGCGCCGCAACAGTCTCCACGGGGGAAATCCCCACGCGTGGAGGCTCGGACGGGAGTCCGCCCATCCGCCCACCACCGAAGCGAGGACACGATGCGCACCTCACGAATCGCCGCCCCTGTGGCGCTGCTCCTGGCGCTCGCCGCCTGCAGCGACCAGGCCGGCACCGACCCCATGGCCCCGCCGCCCGGCAACGACAACCCGCAGGTCCTCGAACTGGATGCCGCGCCGATGGCGTGGCGGGGTGGGCACCGTCGCGCGGACCTGGTTGAGGCGGTGGAAACCTGGAACGACAACATCGCTCGTTTCAGCCTGCTGGCGGCGACCAACCCACCCGCCGAGAGTCGCATCCAGGCCATGGCCAACACGACCATGCACGATGTGATGAACGCCGTGCAGCGTCGGTACGAGCCGTATGCGTACGACGGACATGTGACCCGCCCGCTCTCGGTTGAGGCGGCGATCGCCACGGGGGCGTACGAGGTGCTGGCCAGCCTCGGCGCGGAGCTCCCCGCGCCAGCCGCGCTCGATTTCATCACGCAGGCCTACCACGACTACATGGCCGCGCTCGACCAGTGCGACGAGGTGACACGCGGCGTCCAGCTCGGGCACGAGGCCGCCACCGCCATGGTGGCGCTCCGCGCAAACGACGGGTCCGCCGGTCCAACGGCGGTGATGTTCACCTCGACCGGCGAGCCAGGGAAGTTTCGTTCGACCGTGGGAACGGCGACGGCACTGACCGGCCCGCGCTCAATTCCGCAGTGGGGCAACATCCGTCCCTTCGTCCTGGCCAGCGGCTCGCAATTCCGCGCGCCGCCAATGTATGGCGCGGCCACGGTGGAGGCGGCCGTCCGGACGCCGCAGTATCTCGCGGACTACGATGAGGTCAAGCGCTTGGGGGGGATCGTGTCGGAGCGCACGCAAGAGCAGACCGACATCGCGTACTACTGGCTGGGCGGCGACCCACACACCTGGAACGATGCGGCCCGGAGTCTGGGCGCGAAGCGCCACCTCAACGCCTGGCGGCTGGCGCGCCTGGTGGCGCATGTGTCGCTGGCGCGGGCGGACGCCATGATTTCCGGCTATGAGGCCGCGTATTACTACGACTTCTGGCGTCCCATCACCGCCATCCGCCTCGGCAATCTCGATCCGGCGACTCCGGGCGATCCGACCTGGCAGGTCTCGACGTTCTCGCTGGGTTCCAACGGACCGACGCCGCCGTTTCCGAGCCACAGTGCGGTGACCCTCGTGGCGGCGGCGGCAGGCGCGCAGGCCATCCTCGCCGACCTCGACGGGCCGACCGGGTTCACCTGGGAGTCCCCGAAGCTGCCGGGCCAGCCGCGGAGTTTCCGGTCGGTGCAGGAAGCGCTCCGTGAGAGCGCCGTGGCACGAGTCTACGGCGGATCGTTCTTCCGTCAGGCCACGGAGGCCGGCATGGACCAGGGGCGGCAGGTGGGGCGGTACGTGGCCGCGCATTCGCTGCAGCGCGTCCACGGGCACGACGACGATTGAACCAATCGCGCGGACGTGACCGGCGTCTGTCCTGACTTCGCGTCGGCTCCGCCATTCGCGGGGCCGCACGCGTGGGCAGGTGCGAGGGTGCCACATCATCTTTGGGAGCGCACCATGCACTGGAACCTTCTGTGCCGATCGTTGAGTTTTCTTGGCGCGGCTGCATTGGCCATCGGTTGCTCCAGCGACCCGAGCGCACCTGCTCCGGTTCGGACGCCTACGGCAATGGGAATCGCGTACGGCAACGATCAAGTCGGTGTGGCGGGACGTCCGCTGGTGCAGAACATCACCGTAAAGGTCATCGATCAACAGGACAAACCGATGCGGGATGTGTCCGTCTCCTTCGCGGTGACCGGTGGTGGCGGAAGCGTGGATGCACCCACGGATGTGACCGACAACCAGGGGTTTGCGAGCACGGCGTGGACCCTCGGCTCGGGTCCCGGCGTCGGGGCCCAGTCGGCGACCGCCACGATCGACGGGGCGGCGATCGCACCCGTCACCTTCACCGCCCGCGTCGTCACGGAGGTGGTCAGGGGCGCCGGCGACGGGCAGATGGCGGAAGTTGGCCATGCGGTGGGAGAAGCGCCCACGGTGATTATTCGTGACGCCGCAGGCGAGCCGGTTGCCGGGATGGCCGTCCTGTGGACGGTGACCTCCGGCGGCGGATGGGTGGATTCGCCGTCGTCCTTCACTGACGTCAATGGTGTCGCGTCGATGCCCTGGACCCTGGGCTACTCGGTCGGTTCCGCCCAAGCCCTTCAGGCCAGCCTTTCTCCCTCGGTCGCGACCACGTTCACCGCGTCCGCCGTGTTGACGTCAGCGTCGATGTACGTGCAGGCCGGTGACCACCAGACCGGTGTGGCCGGCGCCGACTTGGCCCTGCCCGTCATGGTGCGGGTCACGACGGAGGAGACGGAGTACTACTATGGCCACGCAGTGGAGGGGGTCGAAGTGCATTGGGAAGTGGTCGGGGGTGGTGGCAGCACGCGGGCAAGCACGAGCCTGACGAACGCCTCCGGTCTCGCATCCGTAACCTGGGTCCTGGGAGACTCGCTTGGTACCGACAACCAACGGCTGCAGGCATCGGTGACCGGGCTGGTCGGCCCGCCCGTGGAGTTCACCGCGACCGCGACAGCCGGCCCGTAGGCGGCCGGAGCAATCGGCGGGGTCGAGGGCCCCGAATCCTTTCACCGATGGGGGCGTTATGCGATGGCGTACTTCCTGGAGGCTGGTCGGAACAGTTGCCGTGGCGCTGCTCGGGACGAACTGCTCAGGTGACAGTCCGGACCCGACCGGGGCATCCCCGACGGTCACGGGCCTCTCGCTGGTCTCGGGAAACTCCCAGACGGGAGAGGTAGGCGCCGCGCTCGACGCCCCGATCCTGGTCCGGGCCACGGATCAGAACGGGCACCCCATGCCGGACGTCTCGGTCGCATTCGTCGTGAACGGGGGACGCGGGCGTGTGGAAAGTGCGACAGTGTTTACCGATGCGGATGGCCTGGCGAGTACCACCTGGGTCATGGGTCCCGAGTTGGGCACCAACGTTCAGACCGCCACCGCCCGTGTGGTCGGGGCCCAGGTGGCCTCGGTTCGGTTCAGCGCTACGGCCACGCTCTCTGCGGGCACGCTGTCCAAGCTCGCGGGTGATTCGCAGACCGCCCAGGCGGGTGGCGCGGTGGCCGTTCGGCCCACGGTGTTGGTGAAGACACCCGGTCCGGCGGGGGTGCCCGTGGCCGGCGTCATCGTGGACTGGGCGGTCAGCACGGGCGGGGGCGTGGTCCGTACCGAGACCGCGACGACCGATCGCTACGGCGTGGCGGCAGCCGATTGGGTCCTCGGTGGCACCGAACCCGGCCGCCACGAGTTGAGCGCCTCCGTGCCGGGCCTTTCCGGCGCCGCGGTGACGTTTCAGGCAATCTCCACCGGGCCACCGGCCTCGGTGGCGGTGGCATCCGGCGACCGCCAGACGGGGGTGGTCGACCAGATCCTGGGCGAGAGGGCGGTGGTCCGGGTGCTGGATGCGTGGAACAACCCCGTGCCGGGAGTCACCGTGTACTGGGTTGCGACGGGTTCCGACTACTGGGGGGCGTCGGTCTTGTCCGGCAACGGAGCCAGGACCAACCGCCTCGGCGAGGTCCAGGCGACGATCCGCCTTGGCCCGTTCGCGGGCACAGACCAGGTCGAGGCGTACACCCTCGAGATTCCCGCCCCGCGGGCGGTCTTCACGTTCACCTCGCTCCCCGGTCCTGCCGTCTCGATGTCCGTGCACTCCGGGCAGTATCAGACCGCGGTCGTCGGGACCACCCTGCCGGAGCCGGTCGCGGTCCTGGTGACTGACAGCCACGGGAACCCGACGGCGGGCGCCACGGTCCATTGGTGGCCCAGCCCGGGAAGCGGCAGCACCGCGGTGTCGTCGTCGGTCACCGGTGCAGACGGGATCGCGTCGACCGCCTGGACCATCGGAAGCACGGTCGGGGTCAACAATCAGCTCCTCCAGGTTTCGCTCGAAGGGGACTTCGTCGGCCTCTCGTTCGTGGCGAGCGCCTCGGCTGGGCCCTGAGCGGGCGCCCAAGTCGTTGAATGACAGGCGTGTAGGCCTCGTAACGGGGCTCCTCCTCGCGGCACCCGCCGCGTGAGGGGCCCGCTTCCATTGGGCGGCCCCCCCTCCCTTGACTCCCGTCTGAACGCCCTCTATCTTTGGTGTCTGCCGCCATTTGCGGCCATTTTATTCGGACCACGAACAAGTGCAGGGTATGCCGACTATCAACCAACTCGTCCGGAACGGTCGCAAGACGCCGGTCTACAAGGGCAAGTCGCCCGCGCTCAAGAGGAATCCCCTCCGGCGTGGCGTCTGCACCCGCGTCTACACCACGACGCCGAAGAAGCCGAACTCCGCGCTCCGCAAGGTCGCGAAGGTGCGTCTCACGAACGGGTTCGAAGTCATCGCCTACATCCCGGGCGAAGGGCACAACCTGCAGGAACACTCGATCGTGCTGATCCGCGGCGGCCGCGTGAAGGACCTGCCGGGCGTGCGCTATCACATCGTCCGGGGCAGCCTCGACACGGCCGGCGTCAACGACCGCCGCCAGTCGCGCTCCAAGTACGGCGCCAAGCGTCCGAAGGCCGGAGGGGCCAAGTGAGCCGCCGGAACTCCGCGGTCAAGCGGCCGGTGCCGCCCGATCCGCGTTACGACAGCCAGACGGTCAGCAAGTTCGTCAACAACCTGATGACGGACGGCAAGA
>DAOLIZ010000115.1:0-8186 GCA_035328285.1 Gemmatimonadales bacterium | reverse complement strand
CAGTTGAACCATACCGTCTGGGACGAGCACTTGACGGTCTATGAACGCGATTCGGTGTCGAGCTCGCTGAACCTGGTCGAGAAGCAGTACGACGGGCTCGAGCTCAGAGCCTGGGCTTTCAGTAACCCTCCAATGGCGCAGGACTTCGTGGTCAGTCCGGACGGCAACCACATCTACGTCGCCGAGTATCTCGGCGACCAAGGCGTGATCGTCGCGCTGAACCGCGACGCCTCTTCGGGGCGCCTGACCTATGCCGGCCGCTACGACGGCATCGACGATGTCGACGGCCTGCACGCGCCGCGAGGCGTCGCGGCTGGCCGAGGCGGCGTGGGGTGTCGCGCCGGGGCAGTCACGGCTGCGCCCCGACCGGACCGTGACTGGGGAGGAGGCGGATCGGTTGGCGCGGTTCGTGGCGCGCCGGGCTGCCGGGGAGCCGCTGGCCTACGTGACGGGCAGCATCGGCTTTCGGCACCTGGAACTGGGAGCGGACCGTCGGGCGCTCATCCCGCGACCCGAAACCGAAGGGCTGGTTGCCCTCGTCTTGGAGAGCATGCCCGCGGGTGTCGTCGCCGACGTCTGCACCGGCAGTGGCTGCATCGCCCTGTCGCTGGCGCACGAGGGGCGCTACGATCGGGTCATCGGCGCGGACGCCTCGGCCGACGCGATCGCGCAGGCACGCGAGAACGGCGGGCGTGCCGGGCTCGCCGTGGAATGGCGCCTCGGCGACCTGCTCGAACCGCTGCGGGGGGAATCGCTCGATGTGCTCGTGGCGAACCCTCCCTACCTGACCGGCGACGAGTACCGCACCCTGGCGCCCGCCGTCAGGGCGTGGGAGCCGAGGGCGGCACTGGAGAGCGGGGAGGACGGGCTCGAGGTGACTCGCCGGCTGCTGCAGGAGGGTGGGGAGGTGGTGCGGCCTGGTGGCTGGATCGCGCTGGAAGTGGATTGTCATCGGGCGGCCGAAGTGGCCTCCCTCGCGGCCGAGGCAGGCTGGATCGCACCGGCCGTTCACCTGGACCTCTATGACCGCGCGCGCTTTGTGCTCGCGCGGAGGAGTGAGACGTCGTGATTTCGGAGAAGGCGAAGGACCTCGGCCGCCAGATCGGCCAGTCGACGGAGTACAAGACCCTCAGGCGCACGGAGCAGGCGCTGCGGGAAGATGCCCCCACCGTGGCCAAGCTCGACGCCATCCAGCAGCTCGCGACCAAGGTCGACCAGATGATGGCCTCCGGCCAGATGCCCGATGCGGAGACCACCGCCGAGTACGAGACCGCGGTCCGGGAACTCGAACTCAGCGCGACCGGCCAGGCCTACGCCGTGGCCCGGGCCAACTTCGAGAAGCTGATGACCAAGGTCAACCAGGACATCAGCGAGGGGATGGAACAGGGCGCCACGAGCAACATCATCACGCTCTGATGGCCGATCCGGGGCTGTTCGTCGTCGTCGAGGGTCCGGAAGGCTCGGGCAAGTCCACGCTGATCAGGGCGCTCGCCGCTCGCATGGCGGCGGCCGGGCGGGTCCCGGTGGTGGTGCGGGAGCCCGGCGGGACGGCGCTGGCCGAGGCGGTGCGCCAGGCGCTGCTGGACGCCGACCACAGCGTTGCCCCGGTCGCCGAGCTCTTCCTCTTTCTCGCCGCACGGGCCGACCTGACCGCGCAGGTGCTGCGGCCGGCCCTCGCCGACGGGCAGGTGGTCCTGGCCGACCGCTTCACTCTCTCGACCGAAGTCTACCAGGTGGTTGGCCGGGGACTGGACAAGGCGCTGGTGGCCGCCGGAAATGCCGCTGCGACGGACGGCCTGCGGCCGGACATCACACTGGTATTGGACCTTCCGCCCGGGGTGGGGCGGGAGCGGCAGGAGGCGGCCGGGAAGACGCTGGACCGGCTCGACCGGGAGTCGGTGGAATTTCATGAGCGGATCTGCCGGGCCTATGTCGGCATCACCGGCCCCGGCATTGTACACTTAGATGGCACCGGGAGCCCCGAGCAGCTGCTCGAGGCGGCCTGGACGGCCGTGCGCACCGCACGGCCCGACCTTTGGAGGCAGTCATGAAGCAGCGGTGGGGTCTCATCCTGGCGGTGGCGTGCATCTCGTTCTTTTCTGGCGGGTGGCTCCTGCAGCGCGGCGTGACCAACGACGGCGGCGTCTACCAGAGCGCGCGCCTGTTCGATGACGTCCTCGGCCGCGTGCAGTCATACTACGTCGACAGCATCGGCGAGGCGGCCTTGTACCAGAAGGCCACCGTCGGGATGCTCGAGGAGCTGCACGATCCCTACACCGACCTCCTCCAGGGCGACAACTACAAGGCGCTCACCGAGACCACGACCGGCAACTACGGCGGGCTCGGCATCCAGATCGAGGTGCGGGCGGGCTGGATCACCGTGGTCGCACCCCTGCCGGACACGCCGGCGGAGCGGGCCGGCATCCAGACCGGGGACCAGATCACGGCCATCGACGGCACCTCGACTCAGGACTACTCGTCGGAGAAGGCGGTGTCCACGCTGCGCGGGCCGGCCGGCACCGACGTCGTGCTGACGGTGCGGCGCGCGGGGGTGGACGCCCCGATCGAGTTCAAGCTCACGCGGGCACAGATCCACAATCGGTCGGTCATTTCCCCGACGCTCTTCTCGGGTCACATCGGCTACCTGGCGCTCTCGACCGTGAGCCAGGCCTCGACGAGCGAGCTCCGGTCCGGCATCGACAGCCTCCGTGGCCTGGGCGCCACGTCCCTCATCCTGGATCTCCGCGGGAACCCCGGTGGGCTGCTGGACGAGGGCGTGGACGTCTCCGATCTCTTTCTCGATCCCGGCCAGGAGGTCGTTTCGACCCGCGGCCGTGCTGCCGGCACGTCGGAGACGTATTCCGACACCAAACCGCAGGCGTGGCCGGGCATGCCGATCGTCGTGCTGGTGGACATGTACTCGGCCAGCGCGGCCGAGATCATCGCCGGCGCGCTGCAGGATCATGACCGGGCGCTCGTGGTCGGTCTCCCGACCTTCGGGAAGGGACTGGTCCAGTCGGTGTTCCGCATCGACCAGAACACGGCGCTCAAGCTGACGACCGCGCGCTGGTACACGCCGAGTGGCCGCACCATCCAGCGCACCGCCGCCGACGAGCGGGACCAGATCATCCAGGCCATGCTGGCGGCCCGGAATGGCGGGATCGTCCCCGACTCGGTGCTGGAGGCCAAGGGCGACTCCCTCAAGCTGCCCGAGTTCAAGACGGACGACGGCCGGATCGTGCTCGGCGGCGGCGGCATCGTGCCGGACATCATCGTGCAGCAGGACACCTTCACCACCGCGGAGCGCGACTTCCGCGACGCGCTCGGGGCCAAGATCCCGGCCTACTTCGACGTGATGACCACCTACGCGCTCGAGCTCAAGAACGCGGGGACGCTGAAATCGCCGGACTTCGTGGTGACCCCGGCCATGCGCAACCAGGTCTACACCCGGCTCCGTGCCAAGGGTGTGGATGTGAGCGAGGCCACCTTCAACGGCGCCTCACGGTGGATTGACTCGCAACTCGGGTACGTGATCGCACGGTACGTGTTCGGTCGGTCCGCGGAATTCCAGCGGCGTGCAGCAGACGACCCGCAGGTGCAGACGGCCCTCGGGCTCCTGACGAAGGCGTCCACGCCCAAGGCGCTCCTCTCGCTGGCCCCGGCGCATCCGGTTCCCGCCGGGAAATAGCACCGTGCCGCTGCGCGTCGCCGTCATCGGCGCCGGCCGGATGGGCCAGGGCATTGCCCTGGCCCTTTCGCGTTCGGGGGCCTCAGTGACGCTGCTGGGTCGCCGGGAGAAGCCGGTGCCCCCGCCCCTCGTCGTGCAGGTCGACGACTGGGCCGGCGGCTGTCGCGACGCCGATCTCGTGATCATTGCCACCCCGGACGGGGCCATTCCGTCGGTTGCGGCGCGCCTGGCCGCCGACGGGAGCCTGACCGACCGGCAGGTGGTGCTGCACCTCTCCGGCCTGCTCGACCGCGACGCCCTGGGGGCGCTGGCGGCGGCCGGCGCAGGCCGCGGCTCCTTTCATCCCCTGCAGTCGGTGTCCGACCCGATGGCGGCGCCGGAGCGCCTTCGAGGCGCCTATGCGGGAATCGAAGGGGACGACCGGGCCCTTGCGGCGGCCGAGGACCTGGCGGAGCGGCTCGGGATGACGCCGGTGCGCATCCCGTCCGGCGCCAAGGCCGCGTACCACGCGGGGGCCACGCTGGTGGCGAATTACACGGTCACGCTGATGGGAATGGCGGTGCGCCTGGCGGGAGCCGCGGGGGTGCCGGCCGAAGTGGCCGAGAGGATTTATCTGCCGCTCCTGCACGGCGCGGCCAGGAACCTCGATCGCCTTGCCCCCGCGGAGGCGCTGACCGGCGCGATCCGCCGCGGGGATACCGCGACGGTGCGGGCCCACCTCGCGGCCCTTTCGCCGGACGATCGGGTGCTCTACGCCGTGCTCGGCCTGGAGGCGTTGGCGCTGGCGCGCCGGGCGGGACTGGCGGAAGGGCTGGCGGGCGAGGTGGAGTCGGTGCTGCGGGCGGCTACTGGTCGATGACCTTCACGCCCTTCGGCGGCGTGAACACGAAGGTGTCCGCCGGCAGGGTCACGTTGGTGCGGAGCTTCGAGAGGGTGAGGGTCCGGTGGTTCCCCGACGGTTCAGAGACCTCGATGCGCCGGGGCAGCCCGTCGCTCCTTGCCAGCCAGAGCGTGGCCGATGTGAAGGGGAGGCCTTCCACCGCCGGTGTCATCCGCAGGACGTCGACCGCGGTTCCCGCAACCTCGTCGGCGCGCAGGTAGCTCACCGTGTAGCGCTCGGTCGGCCGATCGAGCAGCCATCCCAGCAAGTTCACGCCATACCCGGCCGCGCGCACGATCGGCGCCCGGAGCACCTGGCCCGGCGCGGTGCTGGGCGTGTAGATCCAGATCGAGGTGCCATCGATCACGATGGCCTCGCCCGCCGGATCGGTGAAGCGCATCGAGAGGCGCGAGGGCCCCGACTGCGCCAGCGTGCCTCGGCTCTGGTAGGTGCCGAGCATGTCGTTGCTGACCACCTGTTCGAAGCTGGCGGTCAGGGAATGCAGTTGCCGATAGAGGGTCGCCGTGCGCTGAACAATGGAGTCGGCATTCTGGGCGTGCGCCGGCGCGGCCGCGGCGGCGATGGCCAGGCCGAGCAGGGCCGCGCGGCAACCAATCATGTGCGCGCCCCGACCGGCTCCGCGATGCGCCGGCCGATCGCATCAGCGATCAGCCGCAGCTCTCCCATCATGTGCCCGAACTGCTCCGGCCGGAGGCTTTGCGCGCCGTCGGAGAGCGCCTGCTCGGGCGAGGGGTGGACCTCCACCAGCAAGCCATCGGCACCCGCGGCCACGGCGGCCCGGGCCATCGCGGGGACCATCTCCCTCCGGCCGGTGCCATGGCTCGGGTCGGCGATGATCGGCAGGTGGGACAGCGCATGTACCGTGGGAATCGCGCTCAGGTCGAGCAGATTGCGGTTCTGGGTGTCGTAGCTCCGGATGCCCCGCTCGCAGAGCACGATGTCGGCGTTCCCCTCGGCCAGCAGGTATTCGGCGGCGAGGAGCAGCTCCTGGATGGTTGCGGCAATGCCGCGCTTGAGCAGGACCGGTTTTCCGGCCCGGCCCGCCCGGCGGAGCAGGGAGTAGTTCTGCATGTTGCGCGCGCCGATCTGGACGATGTCGGCCACTTCGGCCACCCAGTCGACCCCCTCGGGATCCACGGCCTCCGTCACGATCAGCAGCCCGGTTTCACGTCGGGCACGCGCCAGCAGCTTCAGTCCTTCCCGGCCCAGTCCCTGGAACGAGTAGGGTGAGCTCCGCGGCTTGAAGGCGCCGGCGCGGAGGAGGGTGGCGCCCGCCTCCTTCACCGCGTGAGCCGCCGCGAGCAGCTGCGCCTCGCCCTCGACGGAACAGGGGCCAGCGATGACCGGTACCTCGTCGCCGCCGATGCTCAGCCCGCCAGGCAGGCGAACGATGGTCGATTCCTGTTTCCATTCGCGGGAGACCAGCTTGTAGGGCTGGGTGATGTGGACCAGTTCCTGCACCCCGGGTAGGGCGGTCAGCCTGGTGCCGTCCACGCGGCCGTCGTTGCCGACGACGCCCACGGTTGTCCGCTGACGGCCCGGCATGGGCCGCGCTTCGTAGCCCATGGACCGGATCGTCTCGATGACCGCCTGGATCTCTTCCTCCCGCGCGTCGTGCCGCATGACGACCAGCATCAGAGCACCGGCTCGCCGAGACGGACGCCGACGATCGTCGACACGCCGGGCTCCTGCATGGTGACGCCATAGACCGCGTCGGCCGACTGCATCGTTCGCGGGTTGTGGGTGATGACGAGGAACTGGCTGCTGTGCTTGAACTCGTCCAGCAGCTTGGTGAACCGTCCCACGTTGGAGTCGTCGAGCGGCGCATCGACTTCGTCCATGAGACAGAAGGGACTCGGCTTCGTCAGGTAGATGCTGAAGAGCAGGGACACCGCCACCAGCGTCCGTTCGCCGCTCGACAGGAGGTGAATCCGCTGGGTCCGCTTCCCGCGCGGCGCGGCATGGATCTCGATCTCGCTCTCGAGCGGGTCGCCGTCGGCCGAGAGACGGAGGTCGCACTCGCCCCCGCCGAAGAGCGTCTGGAAGACGTTCAGGAAGTTGGCGCGCACCGCGGTGAACGTCTCGAGGAACATGGCCTGCGCGGTGCCGTCGATTTCCCGGATGGCCTGCTGCAGCGACTGGCGGGCCGCCACGAGGTCGTCGCGCTGCGAGGAGAGGAACTCGAGGCGCTTGCTCTCCTCCGCGTGCTCCTCGACGGCCAGCGGGTTGACCACGCCGATCCCCTCGAGGGCGCCGACGATCCGCGCCGACTCCGCCTCGAGGGTGTCGAGGTCCAGGTCGAGGAACGGCGCGCCTTCGAAGAGCTGGTCGATGGGGCGCTTCCACTCCGTCTCGACCCGCTCGATGATGCGCCGGCGCTCAGCGGCCGCCTCGGAGAGCTCCAGCTGCAGGCGGTGATGCTCCTCGGTGGCGCGCTCGAGGCGGTCGCGATCCTCGTGGACCTTGCGCTCGGCCGTGCCAAGAATCTCCGCCGCCACCGAGAGCGCTTCCTCGGCGTCGGCGGCGGCCGCCTCCAGCTCCAGCAGGGTCACGCGCCGTTCGGCTCGCTCCTCCTGCCAGGTGACCTGCTCGGCCGCCAGCGTCGCCGTGTCGCCCTCGAGCTGGGTGAGTTCCCCCGCCAGCGTCGCGGCCGAACCCGCCGCTTCCTGGCCGACGTGTTCGGCGCGCGCCAGACGCTCGCCGGCCCCGAGGAGCCTCGCCTCGACGTGTGCCAGCTGCACTTGCCAGTGCACCCGGGCCTCGCGGGCCGATTCCTGCTCGGTCTCCAGCTCCGCGAGCTGCTGGCGACCCACGTTGAGCCCCTCGTCGAGCCGGACCTTCGAGAGTTCCCCTTCGGTCAGGGCGGCATCGACCTCGCCCAGGCGCGCCTCGGAAGCCGCCAGGCGCTCGGTGATCCGAACCACCTGTGCCTCGGCCTCCTGCAGCTCCCGGGTGCGGGTCGCGACCGCCCGCTCGGCGTCGTCGCGCGCCGAGCCTCCGATACGCTCCGCCTCGCGCGCCTGCTCCGCGGCCTCGGTGGCCGTGGCGAGGGCCGCTTCGAGTTCAAGCAGCCGGGCGACGGTCGTGGTGACCGCGGTTTCGGCGGCCGTCAGCGTCGCGCGCGCGGTCTGGAGATCGCCGGTCAGCGTCTCGAGTTCCGCCCGCCGCCGGAGCGGGCCGGAGGGGGCTCCGCCGCCGGAGAGCAGCACGGCGCCGTTGCTGCGCCGGAGGGCGCGGCCGGTGGGGTCAAGCACTTCCGAGCCGCCAAGGAGGGCACGGACCCACCGGGCGGCGGCCGGGTCCTCGACTCTGAGCGTCTGTTCCAGCGGATAGCTGCCACCTTCCCGTGCGGGGCCCCGCTCGGCCGACAACAGCACGATGGCGCCCGCGTCCGACGCCGCATGCCAGTCCTGGATGGCGCGGACGGTCGCATCGTCGCGGACCAGCACCGCGTGCACCCACTCGCCGAGGAGCTTTTCCGCGATGTCCGCGTCCTGTGCGCCGGTGCGCAGGAAGTCGCTGAGCGGGCCGAGCACCCCGCCATCGAACCGGTCGCGCGCCGAGAGCAGGGCCGCGGCGCCGGGGGCCAGGCCGACC
>DAOLIZ010000114.1:0-8186 GCA_035328285.1 Gemmatimonadales bacterium | reverse complement strand
CCCTCCATCTGCCGGTGGAAGTCGTAGGTCACCAGCTTGGCCGCGATGGTCCGCTCGATGGCCCGCACGATCAGGTCCGCCGCCTCGTTCCACCCCAGGTACCGCAGCATCATTTCCCCTGACAGGATCACCGAGCCCGGGTTCACCTTGTCCTGGTCGGCATACTTGGGCGCCGTGCCGTGGGTCGCCTCGAAGATGGCGTGCCCCGTCTGGTAGTTGATGTTGGCGCCGGGCGCGATGCCGATCCCCCCCACCTGCGCCGCCAGCGCGTCCGAGATGTAGTCGCCGTTCAGGTTGAGGGTGGCGATCACGTCGTACTCCGCCGGCCGCGTCAGGATCTGCTGCAGGAAGGCGTCGGCAATCACGTCCTTCACGACGATCCCGTTGGGGAGCCGGCACCACGGCCCCCCGTCGATCTCGACCGCGCCGTATTCCTGCTTCGCGAGCTCGTACCCCCAGTCGCGGAAGCCGCCCTCGGTGTACTTCATGATGTTGCCCTTGTGCACCAGCGTCACGCTCTTCTTGTGGTGCGCAATCGCGTGATCCAGCGCCGCGCGGATCAGCCGCTTCGACCCCTCGGCGGACACCGGCTTGATGCCGATGGAGCTGGTGTCCGGGAAGCGAATGGCCTTGACGCCCAGCTCCTGCTGCAGGAAGGCGATGAGCTTCGTCGCCTCGGGCGTGCCCGCCCTGTACTCGATGCCGGCGTAGATGTCCTCGGTGTTCTCCCGGAAGATGATCATGTCCACCTGGCCCGGGTCCTTCACCGGCGAGGGGACGCCGGCAAACCACCGGACCGGCCGGACGCAGGCGTAGAGGTCGAGCTTCTGGCGCAGGGCCACGTTGAGGGAGCGGATGCCGCCCCCGACCGGGGTCGTCAGCGGTCCCTTGATGGCCACCAGCTGGGTGGTGATTGCCTGCAGTGTCTCGTCCGGAAGCCAGCTGCCCACCTGGTTCTTGGCCTTTTCCCCCGCCAGCACCTCCACCCACGCGATCTGCCGCGTGTCGCCGTAGGCGGCCTTCACCGCGCTGTCGAGCACCAGCCGCGACGCCCGCCAGATGTCGGGCCCGATGCCGTCGCCCTCGATGAACGGGATGATCGGATGCGAGGGCACGGTAAGCTTCCCACCCGCCATGGTGATCGATTCCCCCTTCACGGGGGCCGGGGTCTTCTGGGTGGGGGCGGTCGAGGTCGGGGCCATACGTCACTCACTCTCAAGCGGGGAACGGGGTGCGGAAGGGGTTTCCTGCAGGTAATATACGTCATGCAGACCGATACCATCCACCTCCCCGAGATTCCGGCTGCGGACCTCGAGGTGCAGCCCTTGGCGCGGGCCGAGACCATCCCCTCGCGCTGGTACTGGGATCCGGCGTTCGACCGCCTCGACCGGGACGCCGTGTTCGGTCGTACCTGGCAGGGTATCGGCCATGCCGCACAGGTGAAGGAGGAGGGGCAGTTCCTGTCGGCCGAGGTGGCCGGGAACCCCGTCATCGTGGTGCGTGGCAAGGACGGCGTGCTCCGCGGCTTCTACAACGTCTGCAAGCACCGCGGGGGCCCGCTGGCCGTGGAGCCCGAGGGCTGCGTGCGGGCGCTGCAGTGCAAGTACCACGGCTGGACGTACCTCCTCGACGGCTCGCTCCGCGGTGTGCCGCAGTTCGACCGGGTGGAGCTCTTCGACCGGAAGGACTACGGGCTGGTCCCGGTCCGCGTGGCGGAGTGGGAGGGCCAGGTGTTCGTGAACCTCTGGGCCGACGCCCCGCCGCTGGACCAGTATGTCGAGGGCATTGTCGAGCAGATCGCGCCGGCCCGGCTCGGCGCGCTCACGTTCGTCAAGCGGGTGGAGTACGACATCGCCTGCAACTGGAAGGTGTATGTCGACAACTATCTCGAGGGCTATCACGTCCCGCACGTCCATCCCGAGCTCGTCAAGCTCTACGACTTCCAGAGCTACCGGACCGAGTGCTTCGACTGGTACTCGCTGCAGCACAGCCCGCTCAGCGGCACCGCCAACCTCTACACGTCCGGGGAGGGCGCAGCGTTCTACTACTGCCTCTTCCCGAATTACATGCTCAACATCCTGCCGGGACGCCTCCAGACCAACCTCGTCCTGCCGCTCGGACCGGCGCGCTGCCGGGTGGTGTTCCAGTACTTCTACGCCGACCCCGATGCGCCCGCCGTCCGCCGCCTGGTCGAGGAGGACCTGGCCTACTCCGACGCGGTGCAGCGGGAGGACATCGACATCTGCGAGCGGGTGCAGCGCGGGGTCGAGTCGCGCGCGTACGACCGCGGCCGTTTCTCGGTGAAGTACGAGGAGGGGGTCTACCACTTCCAGCGGCTGCTGAAGGGTGCCTACCAGGCGTTTCTCGCGGAATCGGGAAACAACGGTGGTTCACAATGACAGCACACCCCTTTTGTCATTGCGAGGCCACGCAGTGGCCGAAGCAATCTCGCTCAGGAGATCGAATGTTCCGGATCACACGTGCTGCTGCCGCGCTCGGCATCGTCCTCCTGGCCCCCGTCGGCCTCGCCGCCCAGGCGCCGGAAGCTCCCCCTCTGCCCACCTGGAACATCGACGTCGCCCATTCCGAGGTGACCTTCCGCATCCGGCACTTCATGAGCCGGGTCAGCGGCACCTTTACCGACTGGTCCGGCACCATCCAGGGCGACCCGGCCAACTGGAGCAGCGGCACCGTCGCCGTCATCATCAACGTGGCCAGCATCGACACCCGGAACGACCGCCGCGACGCCGACCTGCGCTCGGGCCGGTTCTTCGCCGTCGACAGCTTTCCCACCATCACCTTCGTGGGCCGGACCGTGGCGCAGGTGGGCGACTCGCTCACCATCACCGGGGACCTGACGATGCGGGGGGTGACCAAACCGGTCACCCTGAAGGGAGCCGTGCTCGGCGTGATGCCCGGTGAACGGCCGCGCGCGGGGTTCGAGGTGACCACGACCCTCAACCGGCTGGAGTACGGGGTCGTCTACAACCGGGTCCTGGAAGGTGGCGGGACGATGCTGGGTGACGACGTCGAAGTCCGCATCAACGTCGAGGCGCTGCGGCAGACTCCGCCCTAGTCCGAGACTGCTTCGGCCGCTGCACGGCCTCGCAGTGACAGAACTCCTTCTGTCATTGCGAGGAGGCCCTTCAGGGCCGACGAAGCAATCTCGTTGGTTACCGCACCCGACCGCCCAGTGCTTTCAGCGAGTCGGTCGACACACTCCCCGTGACCACGAACCGGATCGCTCCCTGCTGCCGCCAGGCAGTAGCCGACGACTCCAGGGCCACGCCTCCGACGGCCTTCGCGGCGGCGGCCTGCCGGGCATCCGCCACGATCAGGGGCCGCTGCTGGTCGAGGACGACCGCCCCGGACTCATACACCACGCGCACCAGCGGCAGGGCGGGGTCCGCCCCCGCCACGGCCGTGCCCGGGCCCGTCTCCACCCGATCCGGCGTCAGCCCGTCGATCAACCGCAGCTGACCGCCAAGCAGCCGGACCGCCTCCTCCATCGA
This sequence comes from Gemmatimonadales bacterium, assembly GCA_035328285.1. Taxonomy (GTDB): domain Bacteria; phylum Gemmatimonadota; class Gemmatimonadetes; order Gemmatimonadales; family GWC2-71-9; genus SPDF01. Next base: position 4,674 of record DAOLIZ010000114.1, on the reverse strand, counting down.
AATGACCCGCCACCGGCCCACCGCCGCTTCGTCCGCCGCGCGCGCAACCGGTGCGGCGAGCGCCTCCGGCTGGGCCGCCCGGTTGGTGGTGGTAGGGCTCGACGGCGACGGGGCAATCGCCTTCGGCGCCGGCTCGTTGGCCCGGGCCTGCTCCACTTCCTTCGCCTCGCCCGTCGCTGCCGCGGCGTCGGTATCCCGCCGCGCACCCGATTCCGCCGGCGGCGGAGCGGCATCGGGCTCCGGGTGTGCCTCCCCGTCCTGCAGGATCGTGGTGTTCGTCGTGAGCGGCGTCGAGCCCCGCGCCCAGTACCCCGCGCCGACCGCGATCACGATGCTGGCTGCCCAGGCCAGGGTGCGCACCAGCGTGCGCCGACTCCGCGAGACACGCGGGTGGGCGGTCCGCTGCGGCACGGCCAGTACCTCCACCAGCCGGTCCGCCTCCTCGAGGAACGCCCGCGCCTCGGCCACCCTGGCCGCGCACGCCGCGCATTCCGTCACGTGGCGCTCCACGCGGGTCCGCTCGGCGGCGTCGAGCTCCCCGTCGAGCAGCATCTGGATGGTGCCTTCGTCAGGATGCGACATGCCGCCCTCCCTGCGTGCGGTACGCCTCGACGAGCTTGCGGCGCGCCCTCGACAGCGTCGTCCCGACCGCGCCCTTGGCGAGACCGAGCGTCTCGGCGATCTCATCGTAGTTGAAGCCTTCGGCCTTGAGCAACAGCGCCTCGCGGTCCCGGTCGCCCAGCGTGGCCAGGGCATCCTGCACCGCACGGACATTGTCGGACCGATCCATCGCCTGGTCCGCCGCCGGCGCCGACCGCGGCGACTCCGCCCGGTACAACTCCAGCCGTCGCCCCTGCCGCACCGCCTTCCGCCCGTCCTCGCGAACGAGGTTGAGCGCCACCGCAAAGAGCCACGGTCGGGGATTGCGGGGCGGGGCGGCCACGGCCCGGGCAAAGGTCTCCTGGGCGATGTCTTCCGCACGGTCGTGATCCCCCGTCCGCCGGTAGAGTACCCGGACGAGGGCGGCGTGGTGTTCGCGGAAGAGAGCGGCCAGGTCTGTCGTCATGCGCTCGATCGGGTTGGTGGGGCGTGGCGTGCAGGGGCAACTGCCCTGCAAGCCACGCGCCGCACCGGGAATGGTGTCACCGGCCGCGGAAGTCGCGGACCGTGGCGGCGAGCTTGGTGCCCTGCCAGGTGCTGATGCCGTTCGGGTCGATGCGGATGCTGACCCGGATGCCGGCGATGACGGCCTGGTCGCCGACGCCGAGCCACGGCGCCAATTCCGGCAACGCCTGCACCAGCTCGAAATAGGCCGCGCTGAACGGCTTCACGGCCACGACGGGAGTGCCCGGCTTGTAGGTCATGTCCGTCCAGGTGCCGTCGCGGTCCACGAAGATCCGTCCGGCGATCCGGCGTGACTCCGCGCGGACGCCGCCCACCGCGGGTGGGGTGCGGGCCAGCCGTTCGTCGGCCGCGGCATCGGCCGCCGCCAGCGTCTTGACCTCCGCCTGGCGGGAGCTGGCCTCGGCCCGGTTGAACGCCGCCTGCCCGGTCATCTCCTTGGCCGCGTCGCGCCCGCCGCGCAGCGACGGTGCCAGCGCCGGCGGAGCCACCGCGCCGGGCTCGAGGACGAGGTACGAGGTGTACTCGGTCAGCAGTCCATAGCGCAATCCGAGCTGGCGGATTTCCTCGATGATGGCGGGCGACGCCCCTTCGAGGCGCGCCGTGCGCGTGAGCTCCCCGATCTTCCGGGATGCCCAGAGCGGGGGGACGAACGCGTTGTCGGGCTGGCGGCTGCTGAATTGGGCGGTGGCGGTGAACCGCTCGCGCCGGCCGTTCCGCTGCCCCTCGATCACCACGTTGCCGCTGCCGGTCCCGCGGTACCGCCCGAAGATGACCAGCTCCTCGCCGTAGAAGAGATCGGGCAGCTGCGCCGGCTGGGACTCCAGGAGCGTGACCGGCGCGCTCACGATCCGGAGGTTGGTCAGCGCCGGATGCCGGATCCGGCCGAGCAGGGTGCCCACCGCCACTTCGACGTCGGCGTTCGGCGCCACGTACGTCGCACTGCCCCGGCCCTCCTTGGCCAGCATGTCGAGGAGGAAGGTGTTGACGTCGGTCCCGACGCCGACGGTGAAGATGCGGGACGACCCGATGCGGCTCCCGGCCGCGGTGGCGATCTGCTCCGGCTGCGTCTGGCCGACCGACGGCAGGCCGTCGGTCATGAAGACCACCAGCGACACGCGCTCCGCTTCCCGCGACCCGCCCAGCGCGACGTCGAGCGCCCCCTCGATGTTGGTGCCGCCGCCGGCGGAGAGGCTGCTCACGAACTCCTGTGCGCTGGTCACATTGGCGCGGGTAGCGGGCGTGAGGCCGGTTCTGAATTCTGTCACGCCGGAGGAGAAGGCGATCAGGCGGAAGCGGTCCTGCGGGCCGAGGGCGCCGAGGGCCTGCGCAAGCGCGGCCTTGGCCTGCTCGAGCTTGGTGCCGGACATCGACCCCGACACGTCGACCACGAGCGTCAGGTCGCGGGGCAGGGCCTCGCTCGTGGCGGCGTCCGGCGGGGCCAGCAGGAGCATGTAGTAGCCGTCTTCCCCGGCGGAGGCATGGGTCAGGACGCTGGCGCCGACCAGGCCGCGACGGAGCGGGAAGAGCAGGTCGAGATCCCCCGACGCGGTGCCGGGGACGGTGACCACCAGCCGGCCGCCCGTGCGCCGGGAGGTCACGTTGTGGGTCGGGGAGTAGGGGGTGCCGAAGGTGGCCTCGCCGGGCGCCGTCACGGCCATCGAGAAGAGATCCTGCGGGGTGCCGTCGCTTCCCTGGCCCCGCGCCGTCGGGCGTGCCCCGATCGCGTAGCGCAGGCGGAGGGCGTCGCCCTCGCGGCCGAGCACCTGGGTGTAGCGCAGGACGATCTTGCGTGTTTCACCGGGCTGGATCGGGAAGATCTGCGCGCGGATCAGTCCGTGTCCGGCGTATGTGAGCAGCGCCGGATCCCGCTGGCGCCGCACGATCTCCTCGTAGATCGACCTGGCCTGGTCGGCCGTCTGCATTTCACCCTGCAGCTCCTGGTCGCCCATCCAGAGGGAGTAGCCGGTGAACACCGCCTCGCCGGGCAGCGGATAGAGGTAGGTGCCCTCGGCGATGCCGTTGCCGGTGTTGCGGAACCGCTCCTCCACCTCGACGCGCGCGATTCGTCCATCGAGGGTGATGCGGACATTGCTTTCGGTGCGGATGACCGGCCCGCCGATCGGAACGGGACGGGTGGACATGGGACGGGACACGACCTCGACCCAGCCCTGAGCACCGGCGGGGGAGGCCGCGCTGGTGGCGAGCACCAGCGCGAGGGGGAAACGACGACGCATGACTGTCTCCTGGTTTGAGGCAGCCGGGAGATGCGTCTGGCCCCGGAACTTGCACGGCCCCCCGATCCGGCCGCATTCTTCCCCCATGCTTCCCACCCAACGGGCCCGCCTGCAGCTGGTGGCCGCGGCCGTGCTCTTCTCCACCGGTGGGGCGGTCATCAAGGCCACGGCCATGACGAGCTGGCAGGTGGCGTGCCTCCGTTCTGGCATCGCGGCGGTGGCGCTGGCGCTGCTGCTTCCCGGCGCGATCCGCAGCATCCGACCGCGGACCTTCCTGGTGTCGCTGGCCTACGCCGCCACGCTGGTGCTCTTCGTTACGGCCAACAAGCTCACGACCTCGGCGAACACGATCTTCCTGCAGGCGACCGGGCCGCTCTACATCCTCCTGCTCGCTCCCTGGCTGCTGAAGGAGAAGATCCGGCCCCCGGACGTCGCATTCATGGGGGTGGTCGCGGTCGGCCTGCTCCTGTTCTTCACCGGAACCGACATACCTGTCCGGACCGCCCCCGCGCCGTTCCAGGGCAACGTCCTGGCGGCGCTGTCCGGCTTCACCTGGGCGCTGACGCTGATGGGGCTGCGCTGGATGGGGGCCGACGAGTCGGGTGGGTCGCCGGCGGGGGCGGTGGTGCTGGGCAACGCCTTCGCGTTTCTGGCCTCGCTTCCGATGGCGGCTCCCTTCAGCGGGATCGGCGCCGGGGACTGGGTCGCCATCGGCTATCTCGGCGTCTTTCAGATTGCACTGGCGTACGCCTTCGTGACGCGGGCGGTCGGGAAGCTGCCCGCGCTCGAGATCTCGATCATCCTCCTGGTGGAACCGGTGCTCAACCCCGTGTGGTCGTGGCTGGTTCATGGGGAACGGCCGAGCGCGTGGGCGCTGGCCGGTGGCGCGTTGATCCTGGGTGCTACCGCGCTTCGCTCCGTCCTGGCCAGCCGGGCGTCCGGCCGGGCTGCGGCGCATGCCTGACGCACCGCGTGTCCGGCTGGCGTTGCTGGAGACGGTGCGCGTCCGGGATGGACGAGTGCCGCTCTGGCCGCTGCACGAAGCTCGGGCGCGTCGGAGCGCCGCCGCGCTGGGCTACTCCATTCCCGCCGAGCTCGTGCCGCCGTCGGGCGGCTCCGACCGGATCTGCCGGATTGCCTATGCGAGCCGGGAGCGGGTCATGGTGACGAACCGGAAGCTCGAGGAGCGGAGGAGCCTGCGACTGCTGACGGCCCGGGTCCCGCACCGCGGCTACCGGCACAAGACGACCGATCGGGAATGGCTGGACGCGGCGCGACTCGATGCCGCGGCGCGCGGCGGGGACGACGTCCTCTT
>DAOLIZ010000113.1:0-8684 GCA_035328285.1 Gemmatimonadales bacterium | reverse complement strand
GCCGAGGTACGGGTATGACCGTCATGTTCCGGAGCCAGCTCCCCCTTCCCCTCCTCCGCGCGGGCAAGGTGCGCGAGGTGTACGAAGCGAGCGCCCACGAGCTCCTCCTGGTCGCGAGCGACCGGATCAGCGCCTTCGACGTGGTGATGAACGAGCCGATCGCCGAGAAGGGACGGGTGCTGACCCAGGTCAGCGCGTTCTGGTTCGGCAAGCTGGCCGACGTCTTCCCGTCGCACTTCATCACCGCCAGCACGAACGAGATCATCGCGCGTTACCCCGACCTGGCGCCGCACCGGAGCGCCATCCGGGGCCGCACCATGCTGGTGCGGCGCACCGTACCGGTGCCGTTCGAGTGCGTCGTGCGCGGCTACATCACCGGGTCCGCCTGGGCGGAGTACAAGAAGCAGGGCACCCTGGCGGGCGAGCCGCTGACGCCGGGCCTGGTCGAGAGCGCCCGGCTCGACCCGCCGATCTTCAGCCCGGCCACCAAGGCGGAGAGCGGGCACGACGAGAACGTGACGTTCGACACGATGGCGGGCGCGCTCGGCACGGCGGAAGCGACGGCGCTCCGCGAGGCCAGCTTCCGCATCTACGAGGCGGGACGGGCGCACGCCGCGGCCCGGGGCATCATCATCGCCGACACGAAGTTCGAGTTCGGGCGCGACGCCGACGGCACCCTCCGCCTCATCGACGAGGTCCTCACGCCGGATTCGTCGCGGTTCTGGCCCGCCGACCGCTACGAGCCGGGGCGCGGGCAGCCGAGCTTCGACAAGCAGCCGCTCCGCGAATACCTCGCGGCGTTGAAGACCAAGGGCGAGTGGAACGGTGAGGCGCCCCCGCCGACGCTGCCGCAGGAGGTGCTCGACACGACCAGTGCGCGCTACGTGGATGCCTACCAGCGCCTCACCGGGCACCCGCTGCCCGAGGACGGCTGATGCGCATCGCCCGCGAAGGCTGGCCGTTCATCGGGGCGTTCTGGCTGATGGAGCTCAGCCTCGTGTTCTTCGGCTACAGCACCGCGGCGATCGTCTGGCTCCCGGTGGCGATCTGGGTCGTCGCCTTCTTCCGGGATCCCGTCCGGAACGGTCCGCGGGGCGAGCGGCTGGTCATCGCCCCCGCCGACGGCCTCGTGGTGAGCGTCCGCCGCATCGACGAGCCCGACTTCCACGGCGGCGAGGTGCAGCGCGTCTCGATCTTCATGAACGTGTTCAACGTCCACGTGAACCGGTATCCGGTGGACGGGACCATCACCTACCGCAAGTACTCGCCCGGCGCCTTCGTGAACGCCGCCGCCGAGAAGGCGTCGCTGGAGAACGAGCAGTCGTCGGTGGGGATCGTCGCGGGGCGCGGGAAGGTGCTCGTCCGGCAGATCGCCGGGCTGATCGCGCGGCGAATCATCACCGACCACGGCGAGGGCGCCGTGGTCCGCCAGGGCGAGCGGATGGGGCTGATCCGCTTCGGGTCGCGGGTGGACGTCTTCCTGCCGAAGGATGTCGTCGTCAAGGTGGCGGAGGGGCAGCGGACGGTCGCCGGCGTCTCCATCATCGGGGAGTGGCCATGAGTGCACAGGACACCGGCGGCCAGCGGCCGCGCCGGCCGGGCATCCGGCGGGCCATCATCGTGATTCCGAGCGCGTTCACGCTCAGCAACCTGTTCTTCGGGATCTGGGCGATGGTCTACGCGGCGCAAGGGAACTTCATCTGGGCCGGGTGGTTCATCGTCTTTGCCGGGGTGGCGGACGTGCTCGACGGCCGGATGGCGCGGATGTCCCACACCGGCACCCGCTTCGGCGCCGAGCTCGACTCGCTGGTGGACGTCATCTCGTTCGGCGTGGCGCCGGCCATGCTCATGTACTTCCTGGAATTCGCCGAGGCGGGGAAGTTCGCCTGGGTGCTGTGCTTCATCTACGTCGCGGCAGTCGCCGTGCGGCTGGCCCGGTACAACATCACGGCGGCCGGCTCCGAGAACCCGGGGTGGTTCAGCGGCCTGCCGTCGCCGGCGGCCGGGATGACCCTCGCCACCTACTTCGCGTTCAGCCAGACGCAATGGTACCAGAAGTTCCCGGAGTACCTCGACCTGCAGCGGCAGGGACTCACCTTCCTGATGCTCGCCCTGTCGGCGATGATGCTGAGCAACGTCAAGTACCCCCGCACGCCGCGCATCGGCTTCCGCTCCCTGAGCGGGATCATCGGGACGCTGGTGACGATCGGCATCCTGGCCGGGGTCATCTTCGCTCCCTCCACATTCCTGTTCCCCTTCGGCATCGGCTACCTGCTCTTCGGCATCACCCGGAGCGCGCTCATCGCGCTCTCGGATCGCGCCGAGGACACCGCCGACGCCCAGACCCTGCACCTGCGCCCGCTCCCCGGGCACGACGACGAGGACTCGACCCCATGACCTACCGCGTACACATCCGTGTGGTTCCCCGGGCGGGCCTGCTCGATCCGCAGGGGCAGGCCGTGGAGCACGCGCTGGGGGTGCTGGGATTCTCCGGCGCCGGCGACGTCCGCATCGGGCGGGCCATCGAACTGGCCATCGACGCCCCGAGCGCGGAGGCCGCGGAGGCGTCGGCCCGCCAGATGTGCGAGAAGCTGCTGGCCAATCCGGTGACGGAAGACTTCAGCCTGGCCGTGGAGGGCTGATGGTTCGCGTCGCAGTCGTGCGGTTCCCGGGCAGCAACTGTGACTGGGACGCCTACCACGCGGTGGCCAACGCCGGCGCGGAGGCGCGATTCGTCTGGCACCGCGACACCGACCTGCAGCAGGCGGACGTCGTGCTCCTCCCCGGCGGATTCAGCTACGGCGACTACTTGCGCTCCGGTGCCATCGCCCGGTTCAGCCCGGTGATGCAGGCGGTGCAGCGACACGCGGCCGCCGGCGGCGCGGTGCTCGGGATCTGCAACGGGTTCCAGATCCTCTGCGAGGCGCAACTGCTGCCGGGCGCCCTGGTGAAGAACGACCGGCTCACCTTCGTCTCCCGGCCGGTCTGGGTTCGCGTCGAGCGCACCGACACCTTCTGCACCAGCGCCTACGCCCGAAACACGGAGATGCGGATCCCGGTGGCGCACGGCGACGGCTGCTACGTGGCCGACGCCGACACCCTCCGGATGCTGGAGGCCGAGGGCCGGGTGGTGCTGCGCTACACGCGCGGCGAGAACCCCAACGGCTCGGTGGCCGACATCGCCGGGGTCTCGAACGCCGCCGGCACCGTCGTCGGCTTCATGCCGCATCCCGAGCGGTATGCGGACCCGCTGACCGGCAGCGACGTCGGCGCCGGGTTCTTCACGTCCATCGCGGAGTGGCTCCCTGGCCGGGCCGCTCGCTCCACCCCCTGACGGAGTCCCAACGCATGTCCCCACAGAAGCCAAGCAAGAGCGAGGACGAGTACTTCGCGAAGGAAGAGGCGGAGCTGCTCAAGGCCCAGCGTGAGCGCGCCAAGGCGGCCGCCGAGGAGGCGGCCCGGCAGCTCCACTACATGAAGTGCCCGAAGGACGGCCACGACCTGGTGCACGAGCAGTTCCACGGTGTGACGGTGGATCGCTGCGTGCACTGCCAGGGCATCTTCCTCGACGCCGACGAGATCGCCGCGATCGTCGCGAAGGATGACCCGACGCTGCTCGGCCGGGTGGTTCGCGACATCTCGAAAGTCCTGCGCGCCCCCCGCTCGGAGACGAAATGACGACAGCCGTACCCGCCACCCGCGCCTCCGCCTTTCCCGGAGAGCGGGCGGTGACGATGGAGGTCGTGCGGGAACACAACCTCACCGCCTCGGAGTTCGACCGCATCGTCGCGATGCTCGGGCGGACGCCCACGCTGACCGAGCTCGGCGTCTTTTCCGCGCTCTGGTCCGAGCACTGCTCGTACAAGCACTCCAAGCCGGTGCTGAAGCGCTTTCCGACCACGGGGCCGCAGGTCGTGCAGGGTCCCGGGGAGAACGCCGGCGTGCTGCGGCTGCCGAACGGCTGGGCGGTCGCCTTCAAGATCGAGTCCCACAACCACCCCTCCGCGGTGGAGCCGTACCAGGGCGCCGCGACCGGCGTCGGCGGCATCCTCCGCGACGTGTTCACCATGGGGGCGCGCCCGGTCGCGGTGCTGAACAGCCTCCGCTTCGGCCCGCTCACCGAGCCCAGGAACCGGTACCTCTTTGCCGGCGTGGTGCGAGGGGTTGGCGACTACGGCAACTGCATCGGCGTGCCCACGCTGGGCGGCGAAGTCGGCTTCGCGCCCGGCTACTCCGGCAACCCGCTGGTCAACGCCATGTGCGTCGGCATCCTGCGGGAGGCGGACCTCGCCACCGCCCGCGCGCACGGCGTGGGCAACGTACTCCTCAACGTCGGCGCCAAGACCGGGCGCGACGGCATCCACGGGGCCAGCTTCGCCTCGGAGGAGCTGTCCGAGAAGAGCGAGGCGCGGCGGCCGCAGGTGCAGGTCGGCGACCCCTTCACCGAGAAGCTGCTGCTCGAGGCGAGCCTCGAGCTGATCACCTCCAAGCTGATCGTCGCCATCCAGGACATGGGCGCCGCGGGGCTCACCAGCTCGAGCGCGGAAATGGCGGCGCGCGGCGGGGTGGGCGTCGAAATCGACACCGGGCTGGTACCGACCCGCGAGCCGGGCATGACCCCCTACGAGATCCTGCTCTCGGAGTCCCAGGAGCGGATGCTCGTGGTGGCCGAGCCCCACCAGGTGGCCGCGATCCAGGCCGTCTGCCGGAAATGGGAGCTGGAGGCCACCGATATCGGCCGGGTCACGGACGACGGGTGCTTCCGCGTCAAGCACAACGGGCTGACCGTCGCCGAGATTCCCGGCCAGCCGCTGGTCGACGACTGCCCGGTCTATTCGCCGGAGGCGCGGGAAGCCCCCGCCGCCGCCGCGCGTCGCAAGGCACGACCGACCAGGGCGCCCCGTGCCGGCGTCGGGGAGGCGCTCGAATTCCTGCTCGACACGCCCTCCATTGCGAGCAAGCGCTGGGTCTACGAGCAGTACGACTCGACGGTGCAGGCCTCGACCGTGCTGGGACCCGGCGGCGATGCCGGGGTGTTCCGGGTGGCGACCGAGCCGTTCGCGATGGCGGTGAGCGTCGACTGCAACAACCGGCTGGTCGCCCTGGACCCCTATGAGGGAGGCAAGGCGACCGTCGCCGAGGCGGCGCGCAACGTGGCCTGCACCGGCGCCGAACCGCTGGGCATCACCGACTGCCTCAACTTTGGCAACCCGGAAAAGCCCGAAGTGTTCTTCCAGTTCGTGGAGGCGTGTCGCGGGATCTCCGACGCCTGCCGGGCGTTCGGCACGCCGGTCACCGGGGGCAACGTCTCCTTCTACAACGAGAGCCCCACCGGCGCAGTGGATCCGACGCCGACGGTGGGGATGGTCGGGCTCCTCCGCCGGGCGGAGGACCGCGTCCCCAGCCACTTCCGCGCCGTGGGCGACCGGATCGTGATCGTCGGCGAGAGCACAGGGGCGCTCGGCGGCTCCGCCTACTGGGCGGAACTCTGCGACTTCTACGGCGGGCCGGCCCCGACGGTGGACCTGGACCACGAGGCGCGGCTGCAGCAGTTCCTCGTGGCGGCCGCCGCCGCCCGCCTCCTCCGCTCGGCGCATGACTGTTCTGAGGGCGGCCTGGCAGTTGCATTGGCGGAGGCAGCCATTGGCGGCCCCTACGCCGACCGGGGCTTCGGGGCCATCGTCGACCTGCGCACCTACGCCCCTGCCCTGACCGCTGTGCAGGCGCTGTACGGCGAGGATCACGGCAGGGTGGTGCTGAGTGTCGCGCCGTCCGCGCTGCCGGGGCTCCGGGCGCTCCTGACCCGTCACGGCCTGAAGGGGTATCTCGCGGGGGAGGTCCTGGCCCCCGGCGGAGAACTGCAGGTCGTCCTGCCCGATGGTGTCCACCGGTGGCCAGTCGACCGGCTCCGTTCTGTGTACGATGACGCGATCCCGCGCCGGATGCGCGAGGTCGTCAGCGACCGAGCGGAGGCCTGAGCCATGTGCGGAATCATGGGCGTGTCCGGCGTTCCCGATGCGGCCCGCGTGGCCTACCTCGGGCTCTACGCGTTGCAGCATCGCGGCCAGGAGAGCGCCGGCATCGTCGCCATCACGCCGGACGGCGAATCGCGCGTGAAGGTCGGGATGGGCCTGGTCTCCGAGACCTTCGGCGAGGCCGAACTGGAACAGCTCCCCGGCGACGTCGCGGTCGGGCACACCCGGTATTCCACCACCGGCAGCACCGTCCTGGCCAACGCCCAGCCCTGCCTGGTCAACTACCGGATCGGGTCGCTCTGCGTGGCGCACAACGGCAACCTGACCAATGCCGCCGAGATCAAGAAGACGCTCGTCGAGCGCGGCTCGATCTTCACCTCGTCGAGCGACACCGAGGTGCTGGTCCACCTGATCGCACGCTCGGAGGTTCCCGACCCCGAGCTGCAGATCCGGTCGGCGCTGGCGCGGGTGGAAGGGGCGTACAGTCTCGTCATCGGCGTCGGACGGACCCTGTACGCCGTCGTGGATCCGCGCGGGTTCCGGCCGCTGGTGCTGGGCCGCCTCGGCACCGGGGTGGTCGCGGCCAGCGAGACCTGCGCCCTGGACCTCGTGGGGGCGACCTTCATCCGCGAACTGAAGCCGGGCGAGTTCATCCGCATCACCGACGGCGTCATCGAGGACCTGCAGCCGCTCCGGCCCAAGCCGGTCAGTCGGTGCGTCTTCGAGCTGATCTACTTTGCCCGGCCCGACAGCGACATCTTCGGGATGTCGGTGGACCGCGTGCGGCGCGAGGCCGGGCGGCGCCTGGCGCTGGAGCATCCCGCCCCGGGCGCCGACGTCGTCTTTTCGGTGCCGGACAGCAGCAACGCCATGGCCCTCGGCTTCAGCGAGGCCTCCGGCATCAAGCTCGAGCACGGGCTGATCCGGAACCACTACGTCGGCCGCACCTTCATCCACCCGACGCAGTCCCACCGGGTGGCCAAGGTCAAGATCAAGTTCAATCCGGTGCGCGGCATCATCGAGGGAAAGAGGGTCGTGGTCGTCGACGACAGCCTGGTGCGCGGCACCACGAGCCGCGGCCTGGTCCAGATGATCCGGGCCGCCGGGGCCAGGGAAGTCCACCTGCGGCTGGCGTCGCCGCCGATCACCGGCCCCTGCCACTACGGCATCGACACGCCCACGCGGGAGGAGCTGATCGCCGCCACGCATTCGCTGGAGGAGATTCGCGAATATCTCGGCGTGGACACGCTCGGCTATCTCAGCCTCGAGGGCATGGTCGGCGCCGCCGGCGGCGGCCCCTTCTGCCATGCCTGCTTCTCCGGTGAGTACCCGACCGCCGTCCCCGACGCGGTCGTCCAGATCCAGACGTCGTCCCCCCTCACTGCGAGTCGAGCATGACCGGCGGAATGACCCAACCACTCGTCTACTTCTTCGGCCAGGGCCGCGCCGACGGCACGGCGGCCATGAAGGACCTCCTCGGCGGCAAGGGCGCCGGGCTCGCCGAGATGACCAACATCGGCATCCCCGTCCCCCCGGGCTTCACCATCGCCAGTTCCATCTGCATCGCCTACCTCGAGTCCCGCCAGTTCCCGCCCCGCCTGCTGCAGCAGGTCGAGGCGGCGCTGCAGCGGCTCGAGGCGGCGACGGGGAAGATCTTCGGTGGCGCCGAGGACCCCCTCCTCGTCTCGGTGCGCTCGGGCGCCGCCGTCTCCATGCCCGGGATGATGGAGACGATCCTCAACCTCGGCCTCAACGACGAGACGGTCGAGGGACTCGCGAAGAAGAGCAAGAACCCCCGCTTCGCCTGGGATTCCTACCGGCGCTTCGTGCAGATGTACGGGTGCGTGGTGTTCGACCTCCCCAAGGCGCCGTTCGAGGAGATGCTCGAACAGCGGAAGCGGAAGGCGAAAGCCGCGCGCGACATCGATCTCCCGGCCGAGGAGATGCAGGCCCTCGTCCGGGAGTTCAAGGCGCATATCACCGCCGCCACCGGCAAGCCGTTCCCGGACCGCCCCCTCGACCAGTTGTGGGGCGCCATCGAGGCGGTCTTCGAGAGCTGGCACACCAAGCGGGCCATCGACTACCGGCGGCTGCACGACATTCCCGACTCGATGGGCACGGCCGTCAACGTCGTGACCATGGTCTTCGGCAACCTCGGCGAGGGCTCCGGCACTGGCGTGGCGTTCACCCGCAATCCCTCGACCGGGGAGCACCGGCTGTACGGGGAGTACCTGCTGAACGCGCAGGGCGAGGACGTGGTGAGCGGCTCCCGGGACCCGGAGCCGATCGAGACGCTGCAGGGGGCGCTTCCCAAGGCGTTCAACGAGCTGGAGCGGGTGGCCCGGACCCTGGAGCGGCATTTCCGGGACGTCCAGGACCTCGAGTTCACCATCGAGAACGGCAAGCTCTACATGCTGCAGACCAGGCGCGCCCAGCGGACCGGACACGCCTCGGTGCGCATCGCCTGCGAGATGGTCGACGAGGGGCTCATTACCCAGGAGGAGGCGGTCGCCCGCATTCCGCCCATGGACCTCGACCAGCTCCTGCACCCCACCATTGACCCCAAGGCCACGCTGGACCTCCTGGCCACCGGGCTCCCCGCCTCCCCGGGCGCCGCGTCCGGGGCCGTGGTGTTCAGCGCCGACCGCGCGGAGGAACTGGGCAAGAAGGGCGAGGCGGTCATCCTGGTGCGCCGGGAGACGAGCCCGG
>DAOLIZ010000112.1:0-7500 GCA_035328285.1 Gemmatimonadales bacterium | reverse complement strand
TTCGCTCTTTGACAATTGAGATGATGGATGTGCTGTCCATGGCCGCAAGGCGTGGACAGGGTGTGAGGAATCAACACCGAATGATTTGCATCAAAACGAATTGAGATCAAACGCAATAAGGCACACGGTGGATGCCTTGGCATCGAGAGGCGATGAAGGACGTGGTAAGCTGCGATAAGTCCGGGGGAGTTGCACACGAACTGTGATCCCGGAATGTCCGAATGGGGAAACCCGGCAGGCCGCGAGGCTTGTCACCCGCAAGGGAGCCAACCCGGAGAACTGAAACATCTCAGTACCCGGAGGAACAGAAATCAACCGAGATTCTCCAAGTAGCGGTGAGCGAACGGGGAAGAGGCCAAACCGTGGGAGCTTGCTCCCGCGGGGTTGTGGGACCACAACATGGGATGCACGACGCCAGAGTGAAGCGGCCTGGAATGGCCCGCCAGAGACGGTGAAAGCCCGGTAACTAGACGCGTACGGCCCCTAGTGGTATCCCGAGTAGCGCGGGGCACGTGGAATCTTGCGCGAATCAGGGGGGACCACCCTCCAAGCCTAAATACTCCTCGATGACCGATAGTGCACTAGTACCGTGAGGGAAAGGTGAAAAGCACGCCAGGTGGCGAGTGAAACAGATCCTGAAACCGTGTGCTGACAAGCGGTCGGAGGGTGTTCTTCGGAATGCCTGACGGCGTGCCTTTTGCATTATGATCCGGCGAGTTACTCCTCACGTGCATGGTTAAGGCCTTCAGGGCCGGAGCCAAAGCGAAAGCGAGTCTGATAAGGGCGACTACGTACGTGGGGGTAGACCCGAAGCCGTGGCGATCTACCCTTGAGCAGGTTGAAGCCGCCGTAACAGGCGGTGGAGGACCGAACCCATGTGGGTTGAAAACCGCTGGGATGACTTGAGGGTAGGGGTGAAAGGCCAATCAAGCTCGGAGATAGCTGGTTCTCCCCGAAATATATTTTGGTATAGCCTCGGGAAATGAGTTCACAGGAGGTAGAGCACTGGATGGGTCCGGGACGTGAATAACGTTACCTCCCCCAACCAAACTCCGAATGCCTGTTGAATGCTGCCCGGGAGGCAGTCGTAGTGCGCTAATGTACTATGGCGAGAGGGAAAGAACCCAGAACATCAGCTAAGGCCCCGGAGTGGTGGCTCAGTGTAGCAAAGGATGTGGGTATGCCGTGACAACTGGGAGGTTGGCTTAGAAGCAGCCATTCCTTTAAAGAGTGCGTAATAGCTCACCAGTCCAGCGTAGCCGCGCCGATAATGGTCGGGACTTCAAGCCACCCGCCGAAGCTATGTCTTGTTGCGCAAGCAACAGGGGTAGGGGAGCGTTCCCACAGCAGTGAAGCCGGGGCGGAAGCCTTCCGGTGGAGCGGTGGGAAGTGAGAATGCCGGATTAAGTACGCGACAAACAGAGTGAAAACCTCTGTCACCGAAAGCCTAAGGGTTCCTGAGCCATGTCGATCAGCTCAGGGTCAGTCGGTCCCTAACACGAGGCCGAGAGGCGTAGTGGATGGGAAACGGGTCAACATTCCCGTACCAACATGTAGCCGTTATGAGTCCGAGGAGGGACGCAGGAGCAAGTTCACCGGCGGGTGGTGGAATATCCGCTGCAAGGTGGTAGGCGTTCCCTGGTAGGCAAATCCGCCAGGGTAGCCGAGAACCGATGCCGAAGGGGACATCTGTCCCCGCAAAGGGTGGGCGCCGCACACTGCCGAGAAAAGCTTCGCGGACCAGGATGCCTGTTGACCGTACCGTAATCCGACACAGGTGGGCGAGGCGAGAAGCCTAAGGTGCTCGAGTGATTTACGGAAAAGGAACTCGGCAAAATGACCCCGTAACTTCGGGATAAGGGGTGCCGGTAGTAGGTGAGGGTGTACAACCCAAGCCCAGGCCGGCCGCAGTGAATCGTCCCAAGCGACTGTTTAGCAAAAACACAGGAGTGTGCTAAGGCGTGATCCAAGCCGACGTATACACTCTGACTCCTGCCCGGTGCCGGAAGGTTAAGGCGAGCGGTTAGCCGCAAGGCGAAGCTGTGAACCGAAGCCCCGGTAAACGGCGGCCGTAACTATAACGGTCCTAAGGTAGCGAAATTCCTTGTCGGGTAAGTTCCGACCTGCACGAATGGAGTAACGACTTGGGAGCTGTCTCTTCCGTAAGCTCGGCGAAATAGAAGCATCGGTGAGGATTCCGATTACCCGCGACAGGACAAAAAGACCCCGTGCACCTTTACTACAACCTGTCATTGATTGTCGGTATAACCTGCGTAGCATAGGTGGGAGCCGTTGAGGCCCGGGTTTCGGCTCGGGCGGAGGCACCAGTGAAATACCACCCTTGTTTTACTAACAATCTCACTCTGGCGGCAACACCGCCGAGGACCGTGGCTGGTGGGTAGTTTGACTGGGGCGGTCGCCTCCTAAAAAGTACCGGAGGCGCGCGATGGTGGGCTCAGTGCGGTCGGTAATCGCACGCTGAGTGTATACGCAAAAGCCCGCCTGACTGCGAGCGCGACGGCGCGAGCAGGAACGAAAGTTGGCGTAAGTGATCCGGTGATCCCGTGTGGATGGGTCATCGCTCATCGGATAAAAGGTACGCTGGGGATAACAGGCTTATCGCGCCCGAGAGTTCACATCGACGGCGCGGTTTGGCACCTCGATGTCGGCTTATCACATCCTGGGGCTGGAGAAGGTCCCAAGGGTCCGGCTGTTCGCCGGTTAAAGTGGTACATGAGCTGGGTTCAGAACGTCGTGAGACAGTTCGGTCTGTATCCGTCGTGGGCGTGGGAGTGTTGAGGGACGTCGTCTCTAGTACGAGAGGACCGAGACGAAGCGACCGCTCGTGTACGGGCTGTTCCGCCAGGGGCAGCGCCCGGTAGCGATGTCGCGCGGAGATAACCGCTGAAAGCATCTAAGTGGGAAACTCTTCCCAAGATGAACACTCCTGGATCTTAAGATCCCTGAAGGGCCCTGGGAGACTACCAGGTTGATAGGGCGCAGATGTACGGGCCGCAAGGCCTTCAGTCGAGCGCTACTAATCGCCCGTGCAGTTTGATCTCTCCAAGTTGTTTCCCGCATGACAAACACATCCATCACTCAATTGCCAAGTTGCTGGCTCCCGGCACGCCGGGAGCCCTCAGATTGGCTGACGACTAGCGCGCAGGGGCCACACCCGTTCCCATTCCGAACACGGCAGTTAAGCCCTGTAGCGTCGATGGTACTTGGCTCGAGAGGGCCTGGGAGAGTAGACCGTCGCCAGCCATCCCTTTCACAGCGCCCGGGCTCCTGCGAGTCCGGGCGTTGTGCGTTCCACCACCCCCGGCCCGGCCGCCCCGCTGCCGCCCGGCCTCGCTGGCGAAAGGCGCTACCTTTCCCCCATGCCGAAAACCGGTCACATCGCCCTCGCCGGCGTCCCCAATGTCGGCAAGTCCTCCCTCCTCAACACCCTGGTGGGACAGCACCTCGCGATCGTCTCCCCGAAGCCCCAGGCCACCCGGATGCCCACCGTGGGGCTCCGCACCGAGGGCGACACCCAGTTCGTCTTTCACGACCTCCCCGGGCTCCTCGAACCCCGCTACATGATGCAGGCCCGGATGCGGCATGCCGCCCTCGAGCAGCTGGCCCGCTCCCACGCCATCCTCTACCTCCACCCGGCCCCCGCCGGGGTGGCGCCGCCCTTCGCCTCGCTGGCCGGCCTCGAGGCGCCACCCACCGCGCCCGTGCTCACGGTCTACACCAAGGCCGACCTGGTGCCCGCGGCGTCCCGCGCGGCCCTCGGCGCCGACGCCATCCTGGTCTCCGCCGAGACCGGCGAGGGCATCCCGGAGCTGCTCCGCCGCATCGAGGCGCTCCTCCCCGAAGGGGAGTTCGAATTCGACCCCGAGGACATCGGAACCCAGCCGCTGCGGTTCTTCGTGGTGGAGTATCTCCGCGAGGCGGCCTTCGAGCTGCTGGAGGACGAACTCCCCTATGCGTTCACGGCGGAAGTCGAGGAGTTTCGCGAGCACTCCTCGCCGGTGTACATTCGGGTGACGCTGCTGGTCGAGCGGGAAAGCCAGAAGGGGATGATCATCGGGCAGGGCGGCCGCACCATCAAGGCGATCGGCTCGTACGCCCGCGCGCGCCTCGAGGCGCTGCTCGGCGGGCCCGTCTACCTCGATTGCTGGGTCAAGGTCCTGCCCAACTGGCGGCGGAACGCCGCCTCGCTTGCCCGGCTCGGATTCCCGGACGATCCCGCGGCGGGATGAGCCGGCCACCCTCCAACCCCCTATGCCATGAGCCTCGCGCCGGAACTGCTTGAGATCCTGGTCTGCCCCAAGTGCAAGGGCGATCTCGAATACCGCACGGAGCCGTCCGAGGCTCTCGTCTGTCACGCTTGCGCGCTCGTCTACGCCGTCGAAGACGGGATTCCCGTCATGCTCGTCGACGAAGCCAAGCCCCTCTGACCACGTCCCGGGACGCATGACCGAACCAGCATCCACCGAGGGCGCCGGCCGCATTCTCGCCACCGCCCGCGAAGAGGCCGAACGCCTCGGACACGCCCAGATCGGCACGGAGCACCTCCTGCTGGCGCTGCTGCGCGAACGGGAGAGTCTTCCCCCGGAGGCCGCGGCCCAGCTGCCGAAGGACGTGGAGAATGCGGGCAAGCGGCTGATGAGCGCCGGCAAGCGGGGCGCCCCGCCCGAGGAGGGGCTGGCGCTCTCCAGCCGCGCCCGACGGATCATGGACGAGGCGGCCGCCGAGGCCGGGCGCCAGGGGGGAACCGCCATCACGCCGGAGCATCTCCTCGTCGCGCTCCAGGGCGAGAACAAGGGCATTGCCGCCGCGATCCTGCGCGAGGCCAGCGGCAAGAAGAAGGGGGATCGCGGGGGGCGCCCGCCGGAAGAGGGCCCCGCCGCCCCGGAGAAGCCGGTCCAGCGCGAGCGGCAACGGGACCGCCAGCGGGAAAAGGCCGGGGACGATCCGACGCCCGGGGCGCTCGACGAGGCCGCCACGCCCGCCACGGCCGCCCCTGCGTCTGCGGAACGGGCCGACCGGCCCGAGCGCCCTGAACGCGGGGAACGGGGGCGTGGCCGGGATCGGGAGAAGCGCGCAGGCGGCGCGGCGGACCGGGGTCGGGAACGCCGCGATCGCAAGCCGGAAGGGAAGGCTCCCCCCGCCGCCCCGCCGCCCCGGCGCGGCGCACCGCCGGAGCCTCAGGCACCCCCGGACAAGCCGCTGCCCCGGCGCGTTGCTCCAATCGTGGGCGACCCGTTCCGCATCCGCATGCGGCACATCCTCCTGGCCGCCGTGCCCGCCGCCATCTGGCTGGCGCAGCAGGGTGCGGCCCCCGCAATCGTGTTCGCCGTCGCCTGCCTCGCGGTCCTCCCGCTCGCCCAGTACCTCGGCGAGGCCACGGAGCATCTCGCGGAGCGAACCGGGCCCACGATCGGCGGGTTCCTCAACGCCACCTTCGGGAACGCCGCCGAGCTGATCATCGCCATCTTCGCGCTGCAGGCCGGCTTGATCGAGCTGGTCAAGTCGTCGATCATCGGCAGCATCCTCGGCAATCTCCTGCTGATTCTCGGGCTCGCGCTCATGGCGGCGGGCATGAACAAGCCGCTCTTCGCCTTCAACCGCACGGCCGCCGGCATGGCGGGGGCCATGCTCGCGCTGGCGGTCGCCGCGCTGGTCTTCCCGGCACTCCTCCACGCCACGCACCCGGAACCGTCGCGCCTCATGGAGCTGCATCTGTCCGAGGCGGTGGCGGTGGTCCTGGGCGTCGTGTACCTCCTGTCACTGCTCTTCTCGCTCCGCACCCACCGCCGCCTCCTCGGGGGGGACCCGCATCCCACCGTGCATCCCGTCTGGGGCGTGCCGCGGGCACTGGCGGTGCTCGCCGGCTCGACCGTCGGCGTCGCGGTGGTCTCGGAGATCCTGGTCAAGGCGATCGGCCCGCTGACCGAAGGGGGCCTCTTGTCGCAGGCGTTTCTCGGACTGATCATCATTCCCATCATCGGCAACGCGGCGGAGCATGCCTCGGCCATCGCGGTGGCTCGGAAGGGCAAGGTCGACCTCGCGATCCAGATTGCGATGGGATCGGGCACCCAGGTCGCGCTGTTCGTGGCGCCGGTCCTGGTCGGAGTGGGGCTGGTTCTGGGGGTGGACATGAACCTCGTGTTCACGCCCTTCGAGGTGCTGGCGCTGGCCCTGGCCACGGGGGTCAGCGCCCTGATCACCCTCGACGGCGAATCCCACTGGTTCGAAGGGGTCCAGCTGGTCGCGCTGTACGTGCTGGTCGGGATCGCGGCGTATTTCATTTGACTTCGCTGAACCACGCTCCTAAGTTAGTTGTGGATAAACTCTTACGGGGTGCCATGGGTGCGTAACCGCCCGACGATTCTCTTCCATTCGCCGGATGCGCGCCCGGTGCCTGACATTCTGAGGCGCTGGGCCGAGGCCCGGGGCTTTCCCACGCTTGAGTTCCGGCAGGGCGCGGAGTTGGAGTCGATCGTGCTCCGGGGAGCGTCTTGCCTCATCTTTCTCGATGGGGACGAGACCGGGAGCCAGGGACTGGCGATGGTGCGCCGGCTCAAGGCCGATGCCTTCACGGCCATCGTCCCGGCCGTGGTGCTGTCGGGGACGCACGCGCCGGAACGGGTCGGGGAGTGGTTCGCGGCTGGCGCGGACGAGGTCATCACGGGGTTTTTCGCGCCGGCCGAACAACGGGCGCGGCTGGACGCCATGCTGCTCCGGACCGAACGCGACGTCTCGGTGCACCCGTCGACGCGGCTGCCGGGGACCACGGAAATCGAGCGGGCCATCCGGTCGCAGCTCGAGTCGGGCGACGAGTTCGCCGTGTGCTACGCCGACCTCGACCACTTCAAGGAGTACAACGACCGGTACAGCTACTACGACGGCGACCGCGTCATCTTCATCCTCTCGCGCATCCTGCACGACGTGGTCCGCGGGATGACGGGGTCGGCGGGATTTGTCGGCCACATCGGCGGGGACGACTTCATCTTCGTCATCCCCTCCGCGCATGTGGGTGAGGTCTGCGGGGAGATCCTGTCGGTGTTCGACACGCTCATCCCGCTGCAGTACAACGACCAGGATCGTCGGGCGGGGTACTTCTTCGGGAAGGACCGCCGGGGCCAGCTGCATCGCGTGCCGCTCATGACGCTGTCGATCGGGATCGTGACCAACAAGAACCGCCGTTTCGCGCATCCGGCCCAGGTCAGCGAGCTGGCCACCGAGATGAAGAGTTACGCCAAGACCCTTCCCGGGTCGGTGTTCGTGGTGGACCGCCGGCATGCGCCCGAGGGCGAATCACCGGCCACCGGCGAAGCCCGGGACAAGCGTTGAGGACGTCGCAATGAACGTGACCTGCCCAGGCTGTTCGACCGTCTTCCGGGTGGACCCGGCCAAGGTCCCCGCGGGCGGCGTGCGCGCGCGGTGCTCGGTCTGCCGCGCCGTCTTCCGGGTCGAGTCGGAGGCCGCGGCAGCCGTGCCGGCCCC
>DAOLIZ010000111.1:0-8871 GCA_035328285.1 Gemmatimonadales bacterium | reverse complement strand
GGCTGGCTGCTGGTGGCCGTGCTGGTCTGGCTGGTGGCCTATCCGCTCGCCCTGGTGCTCATCGAGGGTGTGCGCAACTCCACCGGCTGGACCCTCGACGAAATCCGGCGGTTCGCCGGGCGATCGACCGAGTGGCAGGCGCTCTGGGCCAGCCTCTGGCTCTCGCTGGCCAGCGTCGTGCTCGCGGGCGCCATCGGGGTGCCCCTCGCCTTCCTCTTCGAGCGGGTGGACTTCCCCGGCCGCAAGCTGCTCGGGATGCTCGTCGCGCTGCCGGCGGTGCTGCCGCCGCTCGTCGGGGTCGTGGCGTTCCTGTTCCTGTACGGCGAGACCGGATTCATCGGCCGCTTCGTCCAGTACCTCTTCGCACTCGAGAATCCGCCCTGGCGGCTCTCCGGGCCCGGCGCCATCCTGCTGGTGCACGCCTACTCGATGTACGTGTACTTCTATCTCTTTTGCCGGGCGGGGCTGTCGCGGCTCGACGGCGCCATGCTCGAGGCGGCGTCGGCACTCGGCGCGGGCCGCGGGCGGACGCTGGTCCGCGTGATCCTTCCCCACCTCCGCCCGGCCATCGCCGGCGCGGCGATCCTGACCTTCATGACGTCGCTCGCCTCGTTCAGCGCCCCCTACATCTTCGGGGGCGGCTACCGGGTCATGACCACGCAGATTGTCTTTACCCGGCTGAACGGCGATGATCGCCTGGCGATGGTGGAGACGGCGGCGCTGATGCTGCTCGCCCTCGGCGCCCTGGCCCTTTTCCGGCGCGCCGATCCGGGAGGCTCGCTGGCCGGGGTGGGGAAGGGCACCGCCCCGTCGCTGGCGCGGGCCGGCAGTGCCCGCGCGCGTGCCGGCATCGCCGTGGCGGCCTGGGCGCTCGCCATCCTTCTGCTCCTGCCGCACCTGACGCTGCTGCTGGTGTCCTTCGTGCCGGTCGGGACCTGGACGACCGAGCCGTGGCCTCCGGCCTTCTCTCCCGGCAACTACGCCGCGCTCTTCTCGGAACCGGAGCGGTTCCGCCCGCTCTTCAACAGCCTCTGGATGGCCACCGCGGCGACGCTGGCTGCAGTCGGGATTGCGCTCCTCTCGGGCTCCCTCGTGGTCCGCCGGAAGGTGTCCGCCGCCCGCCTCATCGAGGGGCTGCTCGGCCTGCCCTGGGCGGTGCCGGGGACGGTCTTCGCGATTGCCCTCGCGGCACTCTTCAGCATCCATTCGCCCCTGACGCTGCGCGCCGTGCTGGTGGGCACCGTCTGGATTCTGCCGCTCGCCTACCTGGTCAGGAATCTGCCGATCGCCGGTCGGGCCGTGCTGGCGGGCTTTCGGCAACTCGATTCCTCGCTGGAGGAGGCCGCGGCCTCGCTGGGTGCCGGCCGGATGCGCACCCTCCGCCGGGTCATCCTGCCCGGGCTGGCGCCCGCGCTGGCGGCCGGCGCCACGCTGGCCTTTGTCACGTCCCTGGGCGATTTTGTGACTTCCATCATGCTCTATACCTACGACACCCGGCCGATTTCCCTCGAGATCCTCGGCAGCCTCCGGCAGGGTGACATGGGCGTCGCCGCGGCGTACGGGGTGCTGCTGATGATCGCGAGCGCCGCGGTGTTTGCGCTCGGGGCGCGGAGCGAGGCCAGGTCATGAGCGCCATCCCCTCCGCGCCCCTCGACCGATCGGACCTGCGCAAGCTGCTCGTGCTGATCGCGGCCAGCGCCGTGGACATGATCGGGTTCGCGATCGTCCTGCCGCTCCTCCCGTTCTATGCGGAGAACCTGAACGCCAGCTACGCGACGATCGGCTGGATCATCGCGTCGTTCTCGATCGCCCAGCTGATCTCCGCGCCGCTCTGGGGCCGGGTATCGGACCGCTACGGCCGGCGTCCGGCGCTCCTCATCGGGCTGTCGGCCTCCGCCGTCGCGTATGTGGCGTTCGGGCTGGCCAACACCGTGGCTTGGCTCTTTCTGTCCCGGATCATCCAGGGGGCGGGCGGCGGCACCACGGGGGTGGCACAGGCGTACGTGGCCGACTCGATCCCGGCGTCGGGGCGCGCCCGTGCGCTCGGCTGGCTGTCGGCCGCCACCTCGCTTGGCGTGATGATCGGGCCGGTCGTGGGCTCCCTCGCCGCGCACTGGGGACGGGCCGCGCCCGGGTTCGTCGCCGCGGGGCTCTGTGTGGCCAACGTGATCTTCGCCTGGAAGTACCTGCCCGAGAGTCGGCGGCCAGGGACCCACGCGCCGGCCCGCAAGCCGGTCTGGCACGCGGCCTGGCAGGTGTTCCGGCAGCCGGGCACGACGGTGGCCCGGCTGGTCTGGATCTACGCGGTGGGGATGCTGGGGTTCACCTGCCTGACCTCGGTCCTCCCGCTCTTCCTTGGGGCGGAATTCGGCGTGACGGAGAAGACCATCGGGTACTTCTTCCTGTACGTCGGCGCGCTGTCCCTGATCATGCGGTCGATCTTCCTCGGGCCCATCGTCGACCGGATCGGCGAGGCATGGGCCATGCGACTGGGGGCCGCTTCGCTGATCGTCGGGCTGCTGCTCTACCCGGCGGTGTCGAGCCTGCTCGGGCTGGCCCTGATCATGCCCTTTGTGCCCATCGGGACGGCGTTATTGTTCCCGTCGACCACCGCGCTGATGTCCCGCGCCGCCGAGAAATCGGAACTCGGGACGGTCATGGGGTCCGCGCAGACGTTCGCGGGGATTGCCCGCGTGGTGGCTCCCATCCTGGCGACGCGTGCGTTTCAGGACTACGGCCACAACTGGCCCTTCTACATGGCGGCGGTCACGGTGGCCCTCGTCAGCATCCTGGCCTTCCGGCTTGGTCCGGTGGCTGAGCCCACTCCAGCAGGCGCATGATGTCAGAGACTTCCGTCACCCTGCCCGTGCTCCCCGATTCACCGGCGGCCTTTGCCGACGCCAGCTGGGATGCCATCCTCCCCTGGTACGAGGCGCTGGCCACCGTGGCGCTCGACGCCGACTCCGTGGGTCCCTGGCTGGCGGCCTGGTCGCGACTCGAGGAGCTCGTCACGGAGGCGGCCGCCGAGGCGATGATCGCCTACACCGGCGACACCCGCGACGCCGCCAGGGAGGCCGCCCACCTTCGTTTCTCGGCGGAGATCTTTCCGCAACTGGAAGAGCAGGGTGTCCGGCTGGCGCGGCGCCTCCTCGCCACCGGCTTCAGCCGCCCCGACCTCGAGGTGGTCCTGAAGCGATTCCGCGCCCAGATCGACATCTTCCGCGAGGAGAACCTTCCCCTCTTCAGTGAGCTGGAGGAGCTGGCCGCGCGGTACCAGCGCCTGACGGGCGGGATCACCGTCGAGTGGGACGGCGAGACCAGGACCCTGCCGCAGATCGGCCCCTTCCTGAAGAGCCCGGACCGGGCCATCCGGGAGCGCGCCTTCCGAACCATGGGGGCGCCGTATATCGCCATGCGCGCCGAACTGGCCGACCTCTTCACCGAGATGTACGAGCGCCGCCAGCGGGTGGCCCGGAACTCGGGATTTTCCGACTTCGAGGCCTACAGCTACGCTGCGAAGTGCCGCTTCGACTACACGCCGGACGATGTCACCCGCTTCCATGACGCGGTCGAGGCGGAGGTGGTCCCCGCGGTGGCCCGCATCCTCGAACGCCGGAAGGAGGCCCTCGGCCTCGACGTGCTCCGGCCCTGGGACCTGGACGTCGACCCGGCTGGCCGGCCGCCGCTCCAGCCGTTCAAGGATTCGGCCGAGCTCGTCGAGAAGGCCTCACGCGTCTTCCACGCGGTGGCCCCCGAACTCGGCGCGGAGTTCGACCTCATGCGCGGCGAGCGGCTGCTGGATCTCGAGAGCCGCGCCGGCAAGGCGCCCGGCGGCTACTGCGAGACGCTGCACTTCCGTGGCCGCCCCTTCATCCACATGAACGCGGTCGGCCTGCTCGACGACGTGAACACCCTCCTCCACGAGGCGGGTCATTCCTTCCATGCGTTCGCCGCGCATCGCCAGCCGCTGCTCTGGCAGCGCCATGTCGGCTCCGAATCCGCGGAACTGGCCTCGATGTCGATGGAACTGCTTGCCGCGCCCTACCTCGCGGAACCGGGGGGGATGGCCACGCCCGACCAGCTGCGGCTGGCTCGCATCGAGCACCTGGAAGAGGTGCTGATGACGCTGGCGCACGTGGCGGCGGTGGATGCCTTCCAGCGGTGGATCTACACCAGCGGCCAGGGTCACGACGCCGCGGCGCGCGACGCGGCCTGGCAGCGCCTCCGGGAGCGGTTCCAGACCGGCGTCGACTGGTCGGGACTGGAGGAGGAGCGCCTGGCGCGGTGGTACCGCCAGCTGCACATCTTCCTCTATCCGTTCTATTACATCGAATACGGGCTGGCCCAGCTCGGGGCGTTGCAGATCTGGCGCCGCAGCCGGACCGACCAGGCGGGGGCCGTCCGGGACTACCGGGAGGCGCTGGCGCTCGGCTGCACCGTGGGGCTGCCGGACATGTATGCCCGCGCCGGGGCCCGGTTTGGGGCTGATCGGCAGCTGATTCGCGAACTGGTTGCCCTCGTGGAGGGGGAACTGGCGGTCCTGCGGGAGTCCTGAGGACTGTTGCTTAATGGCGTCCGCGGGGCAAGATTCCCCGCGTTCCCGCAGCGGCCCCGACGTCGGGCCGTGAGTGTCCCAACAGTGGAGTGGCCTGGATGGCGAAAGAAGAAGGCATCGAGATGGAAGGGGTGGTGACGGAAGTCCTCCCCGATCGCAATTACCGGGTGTTGCTGGAGAACGGCCACTCGATCCTGGCGTACGCCGCCGGCAAGATGAGCAAGTTCAAGATCCGGGTGCTCGAGGGAGACCGGGTCAGCGTGGTCCTCTCGCCCTACGACCTGACGCGCGGCCGGGTGACCTACCGGCACAAGTAGCCTGGCGCACGCCAGAGCCCCAGACACGACGCGGGCCGCTCCTGAGGAGCGGCCCGCTGACGTTTTGGTCACTGCTCGCTGGAGCTAGACCTTGACGACGTTCTCGGCGGCGGGGCCCTTCGCACCCTGCACGATATCGAACTCGACCTTGTCGCCTTCGGCCAGGCTGCGGAAGCCCTCGGCCGAAATTGCCGTGTGGTGGACGAAGCAGTCCTTCTCGCCGCTCTCAGGGGTGATGAAGCCGAAGCCCTTCGCGTCGTTGAACCACTTCACGGTGCCGGTTGTACGTGCCATGAGTCCTAACTCCAGTGTGGTGTGTCCATAACGCCCGGACAGGATGTCCCGGGCGGCTTGCCGGTGTGGCCCGGACAATTTCCGGCAAAATCCCGGTCAAGTCAAGAGGAGCCGCCCGAGCCGCCGCCCCGCCACCAGCGCGCCGCCGCTCGCGCCCATTCGCCGCTGCGCTCCCGGACCTTGCGCCCCATGGCCCGCTGCAGGGCCTGCAGGAACTCGGCGGCCGAGGGGTAGCGTGCCTCGACCTCGTTGCGCATTGCGCGCTGGAGGACCTGTTCGAGCGCCTCCGGCACGTCCGGCCGCTTGGCGCGCAGGTCGGGGAACCGGTCGGCGGTCTGGCGCGCGAGGACCTGCTCCGGGGTCCCGCCGGGAAACGGGGTCTCTCCCATCAGGACGAAATAGGCCACCGCCGCCAGGCTGTAGAAATCGCTCCGCTGGTCCACGCGCTCGCCCAGGAGCTGCTCCGGGCTGGCGAACTGCGGCGTGCCGCTCTGGCTGGTGGCGCCGCCGAACTTCCCCTCGCCGCGCAAGGCGAGGGCCAGGCCGAAGTCGGTGATGCGCAGCGTCCCGTCTGGGGCCAGGAGGAGGTTTTCCGGCTTGATGTCGCGGTGCACCAGGCCCGCACCGTGGGCGTGGGCGAGGGCGAGCAGCGCCTGGTGCAGCATCTGGAGGACGAGGTCCAGCGGAAAGGGACCTTCCCGCTCCACCAGTTGGGCGAGGTTGGGGCCCCGCACGTACTCCATGGTGTACCAGAGCAGTCCCGCACGGCCGCCGATGTCGTAGATGTCCACGATGTTCGGGTGATGCAGGCGTGCCGCCAGCTGCGCTTCCCGCCGGAACCGCTCGACGACCGGCGCCTCCGCGGTCAGGTAGGGATGCAGCACCTTCAGCGCCACCTCGCGCTCCAGGTGCAGGTCGCGCACCCGGTACACTCGACCGAACCCGCCCGCCCCCAACGCCTCGAAGAGCTCGTAGTCGTCGCCGAGTGCCCGACGGAGGCGCTTTTCCCAGTGCTCGGTGTCCTGCAATGGCGCGAGCTCACCGGGCGAGACCGCCGGGCTCTCATAGGTCCCGGCGTCCGAGGCGAAGTCCTCGAGCATCTCGGCGGGCGTGAGGTAGCGATCGTCGGGGGCCACGCGCAGGGCGCGCAGCAGGATGCGGTCGAACGCCTTGGGGGACGTCGGGCGCAGCGCGGAGGGGGGCTCCACGGCCCGTGGATCGGGCGGCGGCTCCCGCCCGGTGATCGCGTAGTAGAGGATGGCCCCCGCCGTGAAGACATCGCTGGCGGGATCGCCCCGCTCACCCTGCCGCACCTCCGGCGCCATGAACTCGAGCCCGGTGGGCTGATGTCCCGCCGGGATCGTGGCGAGCGTGTAGCTGCAGTACCGGAGGTCTGTCACGGTGCCCCGGCCGGTGGGGCCGAGGAGGAGCGAGGCCGGGACGATGCGCCGGACGATGATCCCGCGGCTGTGCGCGTGATCCAGCGCCGCGAGGATGTCCCGGGCCAGCGCGTGGACGGTGGGAATGGGCCGCGGGCCGCGCTGCAGCGCGTCGAGGGCGCTCTCGCCGTCGATCCAGCTGCCGCTGCGGTAGGCAAGATCGCCGATGATGCCGGCGTCGTACGCATGCCGGATCGCGGGGTGGTCGAGCTGGGCGAGGGCCTCGGCCTCGCTCAGGAACCAGGCGCGGACGACGCTGTCCGGGTACAGGTTGATCCGCAGGCTCACCCGCCGCTTGAGCGTGAGGTCATAGGCCTGGAAGAGCACCCGTTCGCGGGAGGCGGCGACCATGTGGTCCAGGCGATAGCGGTGCCCCAGCGCCGCCTGGGTGCGCTCGGCGTACAGGCCGGGGTCGGTCAGCGCCATGGGGCCATCTGCGCGGGCGTCAGCGGAGGGCCCGGCGTCGATCGACGCGCACGGCGTGCACCCCGGGCTCCGCGCTGCACCAGGTGCGGCCATGCTCCGGCGACCGGTCGACGAAGTAGAGCGAACACGGCTCGGCGTGACAGCGCTGCACGCGCACCGCGGGGTCGGAGAGCGTCTGGGCGGCGCTGCCCGCGATCGCTTCGAGGGCGGTGGCGGTTCGAAGTGGCGCGAAGCCCAGGTGCCAGGTGCCCCCCACGCGCGTCAGCTGCTGATGCCCCGCGGTCCGGCTGAGCATCCGGTTGATCTCATGCACGGCGGGGGCGGGGGGCTGGCGCTCTTCGGCAAGTGCGGCGGCGACGCTCAGGAGCCGGGCGCGGAAGGCGATGACCTGGTCGAACGGGAGGTCCTCGGCGTCGGAGGCGAGTTTCTCGGCCTTGGCCCAGCGATGGTAGGCGGCGGCGTCCCCGAGCCCGTCGGGCGGGTTGGCCTCGCGGCCACGCGCTGTGTTGATGAAGTCGATCCAGACCGCGTCACCGAGCAGGATGAATTCGGGATCAGACACGGTTGCCTCCCGTCGGCTCAGAAGTCGCCGGCGACCTCGGCCCGGTTGCCGCCAGCGCGCTTGGCGTTGTACATCGCGGCGTCGGCGGCCGCCATCAGGCTGCTCACGGTGGTGCCATGGCCCGGCGCGGCGGCGACACCGATGCTGACCGTGACCGGCCGCCCCTGTCCGAGCGCGGCGAACCCGGCCAGCCCGGCCTGGATACGTCCGACGAGCACCATCGCCTCGCGCGGCGAGGTCATTGGCAGCAAGACGAGAAATTCGTCGCCGCCGAGCCGACCGACCACGTCCGGTTGCCGGCACTGCTCCTTCAGGAGCCGGCCCACGGCCCGGAGGAGGTCGTCGCCCGCGGCGTGCCCGCCGCTGTCATTGACCAGCTTGAAATTGTCGAGATCGAGCAGGATGATCGAGGTGTCGAGCTTGTGGCGCGTCGAGCGGGCGAGCTCGGCGCCGAGGCGCTCCTCGAGGGCCCGCCGGTTCATCAGCGCCGTGAGGTCGTCGGTGTTGGCGGCGGTCTGCAGTTGCTCGACGAGATGGGCGTTCTTGAGGGCGATCGCCGCGGCAAACGAGAGGGTCCCCGCGAGGTCGAGCTCGGCTGGCCCGTATTGGCGGTCGTTGAGGCGGGGGCCGAGGAGCAGGACGGCGAGCCGTTCGGCGCCGGCGTCGAGCGGCACCACGAGTTCGGTCGTCGGGGGCGCCAACGCGGCCACGGCGATCTCCTGGCCGCCGATGGCGCCCGCGCCGGTGGGCAACACCGTGTCGAGGAGCGCGCGGGCAATGGGTGCGGGCCGGATCCGGTCGTCGAGCGAGCGGAAGATGCGCGGCTCGTACGCGTCTCCGGTCGGGCGGAGCAGGCACGCCCACCAGGTGAAGAAGACTTCCGCCATGAAGTCGAGGATCAGCTGCTCGGTCTCCGCCGAGGAGTGCACCGAGCTGAGGAGCCGGGCCACCTGGCGGAGGGCGCGCAGCTGGAAGGTGGCGTCGTCGAGCGCCGATTGACGCTCCATGAGCACGCTGCGCAGTTCCACCACCACCGAGAGGCCGTGCGCGAGCGGCAGCGCGACGACGCGCAGCCGTTCCGCCAGGTCCGGCCCGGCGCTGATGATGACTTCGGTGTCGCCACTCCGGATCTTCGCGACGGTCACAGCCGTGCTGGGCGCGTCCCGCGGTCCGATCCGTGGCACGGGCCCGAGCGGCGTGGAGATGTCGAACCAGATGTCGGTGGAGTTGAAGCGACCAACCAGGGCATCACGGCAGCGCTCAAACAGCTCCGCGTCG
>DAOLIZ010000110.1:5613-8931 GCA_035328285.1 Gemmatimonadales bacterium | reverse complement strand
GGCTACGGCGTCATCGACTCCGGCCCCGGCAGCAGGGCCCGGCTCATCGAGTGCGGCGTCGTGCGGACCCCCGCACGCGACCCCCTCCCGGTGCGACTCCGCGCGATCCGCGACGGCATGATGGAGCTCATCGCGCGACACCGCCCCGATGCCGTCGCCATCGAGGAAGTCTTCTACGGCAAGAACGTGCGGACCACCGTGGTGCTCTCCCACGCCCGCGGCGTCATCCTGCTGACGGCGCAGGAGGCGGGCGTGGCGATCGGCGAGTATCCGCCCGCCCTCGTCAAGAAGACGGTGGTCGGGCGCGGGGGCGCCGCCAAGCCGCAGGTCGGCTACATGGTGGCGCAGCTCCTCCGGCTCACGGCGCCGCCGAGCCCCGCCGACGCGGCGGACGGCGTGGCGGTGGCACTCACCCACCACCTCCTGTCGGGGCGCCAGAACTTTCGGGTCGCGGAGAGGCGGCCGGCATGATCGCCGGCGTCCGGGGCACCCTGGAGGGTGTCGAACTCGACGTGGCCACGATCGAGACCGCCGGTGGCGTCTCGTACGAGGTGCTGGTGCCCCTCGGCGTGCTCGGGCGCCTCCCGGCCCCCGGCAACCCGGTGCGGCTCTACACCGAGCTGGTGGTGCGCGAGGACAACTGGCTCCTGGTCGGGTTCGACACGGCCCACGAGCGGCTGGTCTTCCGCCGGCTGCTCACGGCGAGCGGGTTCGGCCCGCGGCTGGCGCTGGCGCTGCTGTCGACCCTCGGCCCCGACCGCGCGGTGCGGGCCATCCTGGGCAACGACCTCGCCGCACTGGGCAGCGTGTCCGGCATCGGCAAGAAGAAGGCGGAACGGCTGGTGCTGGAACTCCGCGACCGCTTCAAGGACCTGCCGACGGCGGCGGGACCGGCGACGGTGCGCCCCGACCAGGCCTCGGTCAGCGCGCTCCTTGGACTGGGATATTCGGCGGCCGCCGCCGAGGATGCAGTGCGTGCGGTGCTGACTGACGGGGTTACCGAGGATACGTCACTCATCGTGCGGCGGGCGCTGCAGCGCCTGACCGCCGGCAAGGGAGGAAGCTCCACATGACCGTCATGGCCCAGACCGCAGAGTGGCAATGCACCCGCTGCGGCTCCACCAACCGCAAGCTCGTCCCCACCACCAGCGACGAGGCCACGGATCGCTGCGTGTATTGTCGGACCCGGCACCGGCTTGAACCCGGCGAGACCACCGTCCGGTGGCTGGCGCGGGCCAGCTAGTCCCCCGCCCCGTCACGATGGCCCAGCGCCTCGAAGTCACCACCCCGGACGCCCTCCCCGAAGAGACCGGCGCCGAAGCCGCCCTCCGGCCCTCCCGCCTCGACGAGTTCGTCGGGCAGGAGCAGGTGAAGGCGTCGCTGCAGATCGCCATGGACGCGGCACGGGGCCGCGGCGAGGCGCTCGACCATACCCTCTTCTTCGGCCCTCCCGGCCTCGGCAAGACCACCCTGGCCATGCTGATGGCCAGGGAAATGGGCGTGCAGCTGCGGACCTCGTCCGGCCCGGTGCTGGAGAAGGCCGGCGACCTCGTGGGACTCCTGACCACGCTCGGGCCGGGCGACATCCTCTTCATCGACGAGATCCACCGGATGCGTCCCGCCCTCGAGGAGTTCCTCTACTCCGCCATGGAGGACTTCCGGGTGGACGTGCGGATCGCCGACGGGCCGAACGCCCAGACCATCCCGATGACGCTGGAGCGGTTCACGCTGGTGGGCGCCACGACGCGGTTCGGGCTGCTCACGCCGCCGATGCGGGCGCGGTTCGGGATGGTGGAGCGGCTGAACTTCTACCCGGCGGAGGACCTGGAGCGGATCGTGACCCGGTCGGCGGCGCTGCTGCAGGTCCCGACCGACGCGGAGGGCGGGCTCGAGATCGCGAAGCGGAGCCGCGGGACGCCGCGCGTGGCCAACCGGCTGCTGCGCCGGGTGCGCGACTTCGCCCAGGTGCGCGCCGAGGGCCGGATTACCGGGCCGGTCGCGCGGGAGGCGCTGTCGCGGCTCAACGTCGACGAGTTCGGGCTCGACGACATGGACGCGCGGATCCTGACGACGCTGATCGAGAAGTTCAACGGCGGACCGGTGGGCCTCAACACCCTCGCGGTGGCCGTCGGCGAGGACAGCGGCACCCTCGAGGAAGTGTACGAGCCCTACCTGATCCAGCAGGGGTTCCTCGAGCGCACGCCCCGCGGCCGGTGCGCCACCACCAACGCCTATCGCCGCTTCGGCATCACGCCACCGCCCGGACAGGCCACGATCTTTGACGCCTGACCGACCCCTCCGCACCGCCGACTTCGCGTACCATCTCCCCCCGGAACTGATTGCCCAGACCCCCGGTACCGAGCGGGGCGACAGCCGGCTGCTCGTTGTCAGGCGGGGCAGCGGGGCTGCGCGGCTGGAAGACCGCGAATTCGCGGCGCTCGTCCAACTCATTCCTCCGGGCGACCTGCTGGTGCTCAACTCCACCCGGGTGCGCCACGCCCGCCTCCTTGGCACACGGCCCTCGGGAGCGCCCGCGGAGGTGCTGCTGCTCCACCCCTCCACCGACGGCAGCTGGCTCGCCATCGGGAAGCCGGGCAGCGCCATGCGCCCTGGAAAGCGGATCACGCTCGGGGAGGGGGCCGAGATCGAGACGCTCGAAGTGCTACCCGACGGCGAGCGCCGGGTCCGCTTCGTCGGCCTGCCGGCGGAGGAGGCGATCGCCCGGTTCGGCCGGCTGCCGCTACCTCCCTACATCGACCGCGACCCCGTGGCGGAGGACGAGGTGCGCTACCAGACGGTCTACGCCGACCGCGAGGGGAGCGTGGCGGCGCCGACGGCGGGGCTGCACTTTACCGACGCCATGCTGGCGGACCTCCGGGGACGCGGCGTGCGCATCGTCTCGCTGGACCTCGAAGTCGGGCCCGGAACCTTCAAGCCGGTCGAGGAGGAGGAGATCGCCGCGCACCCGATGCACCCCGAGCGCTACGACATACCGGCGGAGGTGGCCGATGCGGTCCGCGACACCCGGGCGCGCGGCGCCGCAGTCTGGGCGGTAGGGACCACCGTGGTCCGCGCCCTGGAGAGCGCCGCGACCCCCGACGGGATGGTGCGCGCGGGCGCCGCCGAGACCCGCCTGCTCATTGCGCCGGGCTATGCGTTCAGGGTGGTCGATCGGCTGGTGACGAACTTCCACCTGCCCCGCTCGACCCTGCTGATGCTCGTGGCGGCCTTTGCCGGGTATGACACGATGATGGCGGCGTACCGGCACGCCGTGGCCGAGCGCTACCGGTTCTACTCCTACGGGGACGCGATGTGCAT
>DAOLIZ010000110.1:0-5513 GCA_035328285.1 Gemmatimonadales bacterium | reverse complement strand
CTGTGGCCCATCGTCCAGGGCGGCACCCACGCGGACCTGCGCCGCGCCTCCCTGGAGGGCATCCTCGAGCAGGGGCCCTGGAGCGGCATCGCCATCGGGGGGCTCTCGGTCGGCGAGCCGAAGCCGGTCATGCACGCGGTCCTGGAGGGACTGGCCCCCGTCCTGCCCAGGGGCACCCCGCGTTATCTTATGGGGGTGGGATTTCCGCAGGACCTGCTGGAGGGGATCGCGCGCGGGGTGGACCTGTTCGACTGCGTGGCCCCGACGCGCAACGGCCGGCACGGCTCGGCCTGGATCTCGACCGGCAAGGTGAACGTGCGCGCCGCGATCCACCGGCTCTCGAAGGAGCCGCTCGACCCCGAGTGCGACTGCGAGACCTGCGCGACGTTCAGCCGGGGGTACCTGCGCCACCTGTTCGTGGCCGAGGAGATCCTGGGCCTCCGCCTGGTGTCGATTCACAATGTCCGGTTCCTGGTCCGGTTGGGCGAGATGGCCCGTGCCCACATCCTGGCCGGAACCTTTGATGGCTGGAGCCGCGAGTGGCTCCGCCGCTACCATTCGAAAGGCGAATCGTGATGCATGCGCTTTCCCTGATGGCCCCGGCAGCCGGATCCGGCGGCGGCATGTCCGTCCTCCTCCTCCAGATCGGCCTGATCGGCGCCGTGTTCTACTTCCTCATCCTCCGGCCCCAGTCGCAGGCGCGGAAGAAGCACGCCGACATGCTGGCGGCGCTGAAGAAGGGCGACGAGGTCATCACCTCGGGCGGCCTGATGGGCAAGGTGAAGAGCATCAAGGACCAGGAAGTGACCCTCGAGAGCGGCGAGAGCACCGTCGTGGTGCATCGCACCCGCATCGTCCAGGTCGGCGACACCGCCGCGCCCAACACGCCGGGCTGATGTCGCTGCTGCCCATTCACCTCCTCGGCTCCCCGGTGCTCCGGGAATCCTCGGCGCCGGTGCCCGAGGTGACGGACGAGGTGCGTCGGCTGGTGGACGACATGTTCGAGACCATGGACGGCGCCGAAGGCGTCGGGCTCGCCGCGAACCAGATCGGCATGGCGATCCGGGTAGCCGTCGTGGATGCGGAGGGGTCCCGCATCGCGATGATCAACCCGACCATCGCCGAGGCGTCCGGCAAGTCGCGCGAAGAGGAGGGATGCCTCTCGATTCCCGACGTCTACGGCGAGGTGACGCGTCCCGAACGGATCGTCCTCGAGGCCACCGACCAGCATGGCGCCCCGTACCGGCTCGAGGCGGCGGGGCTCCTGGCGCGCGCCATCCAGCACGAGATCGACCACCTCGACGGCATACTCTTCCTGGACCGGCTGAGTCCGATGAAGCGGCGGCTGCTGGTCGCGAAGTACCGCCGCGAACACAAGGAGGGCGACAGCCTCCTGCGGGAGGTTGCGCGGCCCTCCGGCCGGACCCCCTGATGCGCATCGTCTTCTTCGGGACACCGGACTTCGCGGTGCCCTCGCTCGACACCCTCCGCCGGGGCGGCCATGACGTGGTCGCGGTCGTGACCCAGCCCGACCGACCACACGGCCGCTCCCGCTCGAAGCTCGTTCCCCCCCCGGTCAAGGTGGCGGCGCTGGCCGCCGGTCTCGATGTCCTGCAGCCGGAGCGCCCGGTGGGCGATCTCTTCGCCGCGACGCTTCGGCACCACCGCGCCGAGCTCGGGGTCGTCGCCGCCTACGGCCATATCCTGAAGCCCGACATCCTGGCCATCCCGACCCGCGGGATGATCAACGTCCACGCCTCGCTCCTCCCGCGCTGGCGCGGCGCGGCGCCGATCCAGGCGGCCATCCTCCACGGCGATCGGGTGACCGGCGTAAGCATCATGCAGATGGAGGCCGGGCTCGACAGCGGGCCGGTCTATCTCCGGCGCGAGCTCCCGATCGGTGCGGAGGACACGGCCGACATCCTCACCGCCCGCCTGGCGGAGCTCGGCGCGGAGGCGGTGCTCGAGGTGGTGGACGGCCTGGATGCGGGGAACCTCACCGCGGAGGCCCAGCACGAGGCCGATGCCACCTTCGCCCCGAAGATCACCAGGACGGCGGCGCGGGTGCCGTGGCACCAGAGCGCGACCGAGGTGGTGCTGCACATTCGGGCCTTCGACCCGTGGCCTGGGGCGTGGACGGAAGGCCCCGCCGGCGACCTGAAGCTCTTCACGCCGAGGCTCGCGGAAGGCGCGGGCACGCCGGGCATGGTGCTCCAGGCCGACAAGGCGCTGGTCGTCGCGTGCGGGGAGGGCGCGGTCCAGGTGGCGGAGGTCAAGGCCGCCGGGGGGCGACGGATGGCGGCGGCCGACTGGCTCCGCGGCCGCTCCCTGGCGGTTGGGGACCGGCTGGGGTGAGGCCGCTCCCGCGACTCCACGCCATCACCGACGACGCCATCCTCGCGGACCCCGATGTCGGGATTCGCGCGGCGGCGATCGCCGCGGCGGGACCGGCGGTCGCGCTGCACGTGCGGGGGCGAACGAGCTCCGCCGCGTTCCTGGCCAAGTGCGCCACGCGCGTCATGTCGCTCGCGAGTCCCGCGGAAGCGGCCGTGATCATCAACGCCCGGCCTGACCTGGCACGGGCTGTCGCGGCGCAGGGAGTGCAGCTCGGGGCGGGCGACCTCTCGGTGCCCGACGCCCGCCGCGTCCTGGGCGCCGGGTGGATCGGCCGCTCGGTGCACGGGCTGGCCGAGGCGCGCGCGGCGATCGACGAGGGGGCGGACTACCTGCTGCTGGGAACGATCTTCGAGAGCGCCTCGCATCCCGGCCAGGCGGGACTCGGTCTCGGTGTGCTCGCCGAGGTGGCCGCCCTCGGCACCCCGGTGATCGCCATCGGCGGCATGACGGCGGCGCGCGCCACCGACGTGCGGGAGGCCGGGGCGTGGGGTATCGCCGCCATCCGCGCACTCTGGCACGCGGCCGATCCGTATGCCGCCGCCATGGAGCTGCTGACGCCGTGGAGCGACCACACGACACCGGAGGAGCGACCAGCATGATTCGCCCACACCTGCATTTCCGGCGCGAGGCCGTCCTATGCGCGCTGCTCGCGTTTTCGGGCGGGTGCGCGCTCCCCACCCTGATGCCTCCGCTGGACCGCAGCTACCTCCAATCCGGAAGTGTTGCCGCCCCGCCATCGTCGTGGCGGGGATCGACCGAACCCCCACGGCCCGATGCGCCGCGGACGACGGCACCGAAGCCACCGACCGTCGAGCACGACAGCGCCGAGGACCTGACGCGTGTATCGATCGTGACGCACCACGGCAAGTACTTCCTCTGGATGCAGCAGCCGCAGGTGACCTTCTTCTACGTCTACGCGGGCGACATCCCGCCGGTCGAGCCGCCCGCCGTGGTCTACCTGGTCTTCCGGACGCAGTCACCCCAGAGCATCCACGACAACAAGCTGACGCTCGTCTGTGACGGCATTCCGGCGCAGCTCCCCGGTCTCCCGACGTCACGGGTTGACCAGAACTATCAACTCTCCAGCCACTTTCTCACTTTTTCTGTGCCGCTGACGACCTTCCTGGAATTCGCCGCGTGCCAGACGGCCGAGGTTGAGGTCGGGGGCGTGAATGCGCCCTTCACCGAGCAGCAGTTGCTCAATCTCGAGGGGTTCGCGGCGAGCATCCCCAGGATGCGGACGTAGACTTGCTGCCCGGGAGGCCCGACCACTGTGCTCTCCATCACGTTGAACGGAACGCCGCGCCAGATTCCCGACCCCCTTTCCCTTGCCGGGCTCCTCGAGCACCTGGGACTCGACCCGCGCGCGGTGGTGGTCGAGCAGAACCGCGTCATCGTCCGGCGCCCCAGCCTGGCCGACACCCCGGTGGCCGATGGCGACGTCATCGAGCTGGTGCATTTCGTGGGAGGCGGGTAGCCGCCACGCCGTTATCTTTCCCCGCATGACTGACATCCTCCCGACCCCGCCCGGTGACACGCCCGACGCGCCCCTGGAAATCGGCGGCCACCGTTTCCGTTCCCGCCTGCTGGTCGGCACCGGCAAGTACCGCGACAATCTCCAGATGGCCCATGCCATCGAGGCCTCCGGCGCCGAGGTCGTGACGGTCGCGGTGCGGCGCGTCGACCTCGACCGCACCAGGGAGGAGGGGGTGCTCTACCACCTCCCCGCCGACCGGTACTTCCTCCTGGCCAACACCGCCGGCTGCTACACCGCCGACGAGGCGGTCCGGTACGCGCGGCTGGCGCGCGAAGCGGGGTTCAACGAGTTCATCAAGCTCGAGGTGATCGGGGACAAGGAGACCCTCCTCCCCGACACCGACGGACTCCTCGCCGCCACCCGGACGCTGGTCAAGGAGGGCTTCAAGGTCCTCGCCTACACCAACGACGACCTCATCACCGCCCTCCGCCTGGAGGAGGCGGGCTGCGCCGCCGTCATGCCCCTCGCCTCCCCGATCGGGAGCGGGCTCGGCCTGCTGAACCCCTACTCCATCCGCACCATCAAGCGCCGGCTCACGGTGCCGGTCATCGTGGACGCCGGCGTCGGGACGGCGAGCGACGCCTGCCTCACCATGGAACAGGGCGTGGACGGGATCCTGATGAACACGGCGCTCGCCGAGGCGGCCGACCCGGTGCTCATGGCGTGGGCGATGCGCCACGCGGTCGAGGCGGGGCGCGCCGCCTGGCGTGCCGGGCGCATGCCCCGCCGCGAGACCGCCGTCCCCTCCAGCCCGACCTCGGGGATGCTGCGCTGAACGAGCCTGTCGGCGTCGATGCACGGCGTGCCGCCCTCACCATCCTTCGCGACGTGCGCGACGGCCGCCCCTTCGACGCGGCGCTGGGCGATGCGATCGAAGGGCTGACCGACGCCGACCGGCGGCTCGCCCACGAACTCGCAGGAGGTGTGCTCCGCACCCAGGACGCCCTCGACGACCGCCTCGCCCGCCTCATCAGGCTCGGCTGGGACTCCGTCTCCCCTCCTCTTC
The DNA here is from genome assembly GCA_035328285.1 of Gemmatimonadales bacterium. Lineage (GTDB taxonomy): Bacteria > Gemmatimonadota > Gemmatimonadetes > Gemmatimonadales > GWC2-71-9 > SPDF01. Next base: position 573 of record DAOLIZ010000110.1, on the reverse strand, counting down.
GCGACCTCCTCCGCATCGGCGCCTATCAGTTGATTCACCTCGACCGGGTCCCGCCCCACGCGGCGGTCAGCACCTCCGTCGACCTCGCCCGGGAAATCGCCGGCAAGGCCCCCGCGGGTTTCGTCAACGCCGTGTTGCGGCGCCTGGGCCGTGAAGCCACGCCGGCCCCGGCCGTCGCCTCCGCCGATCCGGTCGCCACCCTGGCGCGCGCGCACAGCCACCCGGAATGGCTGGTGGCGGGATGGGTCGCGCGCTTCGGCCCCGTGGACACCGAGGCGCTGCTGCGCTGGAACAACGGGCGCCCGCCGCTCGTGCTGCAGGCGGCGCGCGAGGACCTGACCGCGTTGCGCGAACGGCTCGACGCCGCTGGGGTGGCCAACGACGCCGCCCCGTTCGGCGCGGGACTCGTGGTGGCAACCACACGGCCGGGGGAACTCCCCGGATACGGCGAGGGCGCCTTCTTCGTGCAGGATGCGGCGCAGGCGCTGGTGGCGCGGTACGCGGACTTTCCCGCCGGCGGCAGGGTGCTCGACGCCTGCGCCGCGCCCGGCGGCAAGGCGATCGCGCTGGGCC
>DAOLIZ010000109.1:0-9071 GCA_035328285.1 Gemmatimonadales bacterium | reverse complement strand
GCCGCGGTGGCCGTGGAGGCGGGGGCCTCTTACCTTGGAGTGGTCTTTCCCCGCGGCGGTGATCCCACGCCCGGGACGCCCGTGGTCCGGCAGCGAGCGGGGACGACGCAATCGAAATCCATGACGGCATTGACGGGAGAGGTGCGTTGACCGAACCGGGTGTGGAGTTCGAACAGATCTTGCCGCCCGAACAGGTGGAGGAACTGCTGCGGACGCTGGTCAAGGCGTCGCGGGCCTTTCAGATGTACCTCCCGAACAACCCCATGTTTCACCGCGCGGCCAAGAACCTCGAAACCGCGTTCGAGCCCGTCTGGTCGGCCATCGACGAACTCATCCTGACCGTCCACGAAACCGACTTCGTCTGGGAAGGGACGGTGGTGTACCACCAGTTGAGCAAGGCGGACAGCCTGGCCTGGACGCTCTACAAGGACGGTCTCCGGGTCCTGACCCTGCGCAAGGGGGTGGAGGTCGAGGAACTGCCCCGGCTGCTGCGCGTGGTGAACAAGGTCCGCGGCCTGGCGCCGGACGCGACCGATGACCTCTTCACGCTGCTGTGGGCCGAAGAGTTCCGGTTTGTCGACGTCCGCTTCGCGGAGTTCGTCCAGGACTACGGCACCGGCGAGTTGGTGCCCGGCGCCCAGTACTCGGCGGGCACCATCTATGCCGACGAAGTCCGGAGCGACCTGGCGGGGACGGACGCCGGTGAGGGGGGCGGCGGCGTCGCGGCCCCGGGGGAGACGGTGGGCGAAGGGGAGGAGTCGGGCGAGGCGGGTGGCGCGACCGACGCCGTGGAACGACCCAAGGGGGTCGTCGACATCGAGGAGTTCGACTCGACGCTCTACTTCCTCGACGCCGCCGAAGTTGACATGCTCACCGCCGACTTGAACCTCGAGTACTCGCGGGACCTGCGCGACGCGTCGCTCGCCGCGCTCTACGACCTGTTCGAATCGCAGCCCGAGCCGGAGATCCGCGAGGAGATCATCGGGGTGCTCGAGACCCTGTTCCCCTCCATGCTCAATGCCGGTGAGTTCCGCGCCAGCGCGGGCGTGATGCGGGAGACCAGGGTCCTGGTGGACCGTGCGCCGGCGCTCGTGACCGCGCACAAGGACCGGCTGGTCCGCTTCGTGGACCAGCTCAGCGAGCCCGCCATCGTCAGCCAGCTGATGCAGGCGCTCGATGAGGGCACCGGTCGGCCGAGCGACGCCGACATCGCCGAACTGCTTCGGGAGCTGCGGCCGCGGGCCCTCTCCACCCTCGTGGAATGGACCCCCCGCCTGACCTCCGCCCCGGTGCGGGCGCTGGTGGAAGACGCGGTCCAGACGCTGGCGTCGGCCCACCAGGGAGAACTCCTTCGCCTGCTCCGCTCCGGCGACCCCGAGTCCCTCCCGGGCGCGATCGAACTCGCGGGCCGCCTGAAGCTGGAGGGTGCCGTCGCCGGCCTGGGCGAGGTGATGGCCAGCCCGGACGCCACGCTCCGCCTCGCGGCGACCGAGGCACTGGTGCAGATCGGCACTCCCGGGGCCCTCGTCCTGCTCGAGCGCGGCATCGGCGACGACGACCGGGCCGTGCGGGTCGCGGCGCTGAAGGCGCTCAGCGCCCGCGGCTACCGCGGTGCGCTGCGGCGCGTGGAGGACGTGGTGAACGGCAAGGGCCGCAAGGACCTCGACTTCAACGAACGGCGGGCCTTCTTCGAGGCGTATGGCGCCATCGCCGGGGCGGGGGGGCTCGCGACGCTTCGCGACCTCATCGTGCGGCGCGGGTTCTTCCGCCGGAAACAGAGCGCCGAGGTGCGGATGTGCGCGGCGCTGGGGCTGGGCAAGATCGGGACCCCCGAGGCGCGGGCGGTGCTGGAATCGGTGGCGGAGGACAACGACCGGCAGGTGCGCAACGCGGTGACCGCGGCCCTTCGGGGGGTGGCGGAATGAGCCAGGATCCACACGCCGCTGACCACAACCTGCGGCACGACGGCCGCGGGCTCCTCCTCTCGCTCTATGCGGCGCTCCGGAGCCTCAAGCTCTACCCGCTCGAGAACACCACGGTCCAGAAGGCGCTCGACGACCTGCTGGCCTCGGGCGTGCAACTCCTCGGCGACGACGAGGACGTGGAGATCCGCGCCTCGGGCGACTTCCTCTTCGTCAACGACACCCGTCTCCGCCTGGAACTCGACAACTACGCCTCCTTCAGCCAGGTGCTCGGCCTGCTGCGCACCTTCGAGGTCGGCACGCTGCGCATCCTGCGGGGCGTCGAGCGCCGCGAGTGGCAGGCACTCCTCAGCGTCTTCCTCAGCCTCGGCACCCGCGACGTGGCCGGCAGCCGGTTCGGGGAGCTGACGGCGCGCCTCGAGCGGGCGAACATCCGGCACATTCAGCTGGAGCCGCTCAGCGCCGTGGAAGAGGAAGAAGACTCCGCTGAAGCGCGCGAAGTCGCCAAGCGGACCTACGCGCAGGGGGTGGCGGTCACCAAGGACGTGGTCAACAGCGTCCGGATGGGACGCACCGCCAACCTGAAGAAGGTGAAGCGGGCGGTGCAGCTCGTGGTGGACCAGGTGCTCAACAACGAGACCTCCATCGTCGGGCTCACCACCATCCGCGACTACGACGAGTACACCTTCACGCATTCCGTGAACGTCTGCATCTTCTCGGTGGCGCTCGGCAAGAAACTCGGGTTCGGCAAGCTGCAATTGTACGACCTCGGGCTGGCCGCGCTCCTGCACGACATCGGCAAGGCGCGCATCTCGCTCGACATCCTCAACAAGACGACCGGCCTCGACGAGGACGAGTGGCAGGTGATGACGCGGCACCCCTGGTTCGGTACGCTCACGCTGTTCAGCTCGCGTCGTTACGAGGAAACGCCCTACCGGGCCATTCTCGTGGCGCATGAGCATCACATGAAGACCGACCTGACCGGCTACCCCAGGCCGATCCGCCCCCGCCAGCTCGGTCTCTTCTCCAGGCTCGTGGCCGTGGCCGACGGGTTCGACGCCGCGACCACCCGGCGAAGCTACCAGACGGTCCCCATCCAGCCCGACGCGGTGCTGAAGGAGATGTGGGAAAATCCGAAGCGGGGCTACGACCGGGTGCTCGTGAAGGCGCTCATCAACCTCATCGGCATCTACCCCGTGGGCACCTGCGTCATTCTCGACACCCTCGAGGTGGCGATCGTGGCGGGAGCGAATCCCGACCCGACCATCCTGAACCGGCCGCTGGTCCGCATCGCCATCGACACCAACGGCGCGGTCCTCCCGCCCCCCGGCGCGCCGGCAGACCTGGCCGAGGGCAACGGCCGGGGCGGGTATGCCCGCTCGATCGTCAAGGTGACCGACCCCAGCCGGTACGGCCTCATCGTGGGAGACTATTTTGTCTGACCCCGGCGCCTCCCATGTTTGACACCTCCCGCGTGCTGGCCCTCTATGGCCGGGTGCTGATCTGGCTGGGATTGTCGCTGGCGGCGGTCGCGTTGCTGGTGGATTGGCGCTGGATCGAGCAGCCGCTCCCCACCCTGGTGATCCTGCTGGCCGTCGCGGCGCTTCGCGCCTCCCCGGTGCGGCTCAGCAAGTACTCGTACCTGACCCAGCACGGGGTGCCCGTGGTGGTCGGCGTCATGGTGGCGGCGCCGTCGCAGGTCGTCGCGGGGATGGCGGCCGGCGTCTACCTCGTGGATACCCTCTGGCTGCGCAAGCCGATGAAGGCGGGTCTCGTCAATGCCGGCCGCGAGAACATCGCCTTCCTCGCGTCGTTCGGCATCTTCTCCCTTGTGTGGCACGTGAGCGGGTCGCCGGGGGTCGGTCTCGACTTCCTGCCCGCCGCGTTCACGCTGGCCGGCATCTACTTCTTCCTGTCCCGCGCGCTGTTCTACTTCACCCTCCTGCTCCGCGACAAGCTCGAGAGCGAAGAGCGCCTGCTCATCCTCCGGTACGAGGTGGTGGCCTACCTCCTCACCCTGGGCGCCGCCGCGATCATCGTCGGCGCCATCCAGGCGCTCAGTCCCCCCGGCTGGGCCGCGGTCCTCGCGGTGGTCGGCGTCTTCGGGCTCCTGACCAAGAAGATCCTGGAAGAGGCGATTGCCGCCGAGGACCTGAACAAGGTCCACCTGATGGAAACGGCCATCACCACGAACGTGACGCTCCTGGATTCCTTCCAGCAGATCGAGCGGCTGGCGCACCGGCTGCTCGACTGGGGCGACCTGCGGATCTACCGCGTGGACGAACAGGGCGCGGTGGTGCTGGCGTACCGGGGCGAGGACGGGCGCAGCGGCCGGGGGGATGTCCCGGCGGAACTCGAGCCGCTGCGCCACACAGCCATCACCACGGCGGAGGCGGTGGTCGTCCACGACACGTCGAAGGACGAGCGGCTGCCGATGGCGGCCACGGACACGCAGAGCCTCGTCATCCTGCCGCTCCGGTTCGGCGCCGACGTCATCGGCACCCTGGAACTCGAGCACCACAAGCGGCACATGTACCGCGCCCGCGACCTGGCGGCGATGTCCACCCTGGCGAGCCAGGTGGCCACGGCCATCCACATCGCCGAACTCCGGCGCCCGCTCGTCACCACCGTCGAGAGCATCGGCTCGCAGGTGGGCGCCCTCGCGCGGGCGACCGAGTCGCTGCACGCCTCCGCCGACGCGCTGACCGCCGCCTCGAAGTCCCTGCGCATCGGGCTGGGGGAACAGGACGCCTTCGTCACCGCCGGGCTCAAGGCCACGAAGGCGCTGGCGAGCGGCTCGGCCGAGATCGCGGTGCAGGGAAAGCGGGCCGCGGAAGCCAGCGCCCGGGCCGCCGAGACGGCGTCGCGCAACCGCGAGACGATTCGCGACGCCATCACGCGCCTCGTGGACCTGAAGCACTTCGTGGCGGAGAGCTCGCGCCAGGTCGGTGAGCTGGGCGCCGTCACCAAGCGCATTACCGGGTTCATCGGGTCGATCCGGGAAATCGCCGATCTCACCAACCTCATTTCGCTCAACGCCGCCATCGAGGCGGCCCGCGCCGGGCAGGAGGGGAAGGGGTTCGCGGTGGTCGCCGCCGAGGTGCGGGAGCTGGCGGACCAGAGCGCGGTGGCTGCGCGGGAGGCGGGCGGGCTGCTCGCCGCCATTGCGGAACAGGTCACCGAAATCACCGCCCAGATGTCGCACGGCGAACGGGCGGTCGAAGGGGTCGAACAGCTGGGCCAGGCGGCGGTCGAGGCCCTCGAGGGCATCGTGACGACCACCCGCGAGGCCGGCACGTCCGCCCAGCGGATTGGCGAGACCGCGAGCCAGCAGGAAGGGGCGTTCGCCAAGCTGCAGGAGCAGATCGGCCACCTGGCGACCGTCTCCGCGCGGATCCGTGAGGAGACGAATGTGCTGGCGGGTCAGGCCGGGAGGGCGGCCGACGCGCAGCAGGAACTCGACGGGGCCATCAAGCAGCTGGAGCAGGTCTCGACGCACCTGCAGTCGATCGCGCGCCACTTTACCGTCGGCCAGTGAGGTGGCGGAGCTGGTGGCGGTCGCGCTGGGAAGCAACCTCGGCGACCGGGAGCGCCACCTGGCCGCCGCCCGCGCCGCACTGGCCGCCCTCCCCGGTACGCGAATCGTCAGGCTTTCCACGGTGGAGGAGACGGCGCCGCTCGGCGGACTCGACCAGCCGCCGTACCTGAACCAGGTGGCACAGCTCGAAACGACGCTGGACCCGCGGGCCCTGCTGGACGCCTGCCAGGCGATCGAGCGCGCGGAAGGACGGACCCGGGGGACGCGCTGGGCCTCGCGCTCCCTCGACATCGACATCATTCAATTCGGGCGACGCCACGTGGCGGAACCCGGACTCACGATCCCGCATCCGGAGCTCCCCAACCGCGACTTCTGGCAGCGCGGTCTGGCGGAAGTGCAGAACCCATGAGCGACGCCACCCGACCCCTGACGACGCGTGACCTCCTCGCGATGAAGCGCGCCGGCACCCGGATCGTGTCCCTGACGGCGTACGACGCCTTGATGGCGCGAATGCTCGACACGTCCGGGGTGGATGTCATCCTGGTCGGCGATTCCGTCAACCAGGTGGTCGCCGGGCGCAGCACCACGCTGAGCGCCACCCTCGACCAGATGATCTACCACGGCCGCGCCGTCCAGGGAGCGGTGCGCCGGGCACTGGTGGTGGTGGACCTGCCCTTCCTCTCCTACCAGGTCACGATCGAGGACGCCATCCGGAACGCCGGCCGCGTGATGCAGGCCACCGGCGCGCCGGCCGTGAAGCTCGAGGGCGGGGTGACGATGGCCCCGACCATCCGCGCCCTGGTCGATCGCGGCATTCCCGTCATGGGCCACGTGGGCCTCACCCCGCAATCGGTGCACGCCCTCGGGGGGTACCGGGTGCAGGGCCGGGAGGCCGCGGCGGCCGAGCGGCTCATCGCCGACGCCCGCGCCGTCGAGGAGGCGGGGGCGTTCGCCGTCGTGCTGGAGCTCGTTCCGGCGCCGCTGGCGGCGCGGGTCACGAAGGAGCTGACGATCCCCACCATCGGCATCGGCGCCGGCGCGGACTGCGACGGCCAGGTGCTGGTGCTCCCCGACATGCTCGGGATGAATCCGGGATTTGCCGTGAAGTTCCTCAAGCGGTACGCCGACCTGGACGGCATCATCCGCGCCGCCGTGTCCGCCTATGGCGAGGACGTGCGGTCGGGTAAGTACCCCGGGCAGGAACACAGCTTCGAGTGAACCGCCGAACCGCCCCCAGGGAGTTCACAACGGTCGCGGGGATCCGCGCCTGGACCTCGGCCCAACGGGCGGGGGGCTCGCGGATTGGTTTCGTGCCGACGATGGGGTACCTCCACGAGGGGCACCTCGCGCTCGTCGACGCCGCGCGCGAGCTGTCCGACGTCGTGGTGATGAGCATCTTCGTCAATCCGCTGCAATTCGGCCCCTCGGAAGACCTTTCCCGCTATCCTCGTGACCTGCCCCGCGACCGCCAACTGGCGGCGAGCCGTGGCGTGGATGCCCTCTTCCTGCCGGACGTCTCCGTCATGTACCCGCCCGGCAGCGTGACCCGGGTGGTCCCGGGCCCCGGCGCCGACCGGTGGGAGGGCGAGGTGCGGCCCGGCCATTTCACCGGCGTCCTGACCGTCGTCGCCAAGCTCTTCCACCTCGTGACGCCCGACGTCGCGGTGTTCGGGCAGAAGGATGCCCAGCAGGCGGCGCTGATCCGGCAGATGGTCCGCGATCTCGACTGGCCGGTCGCCCTGGTGGTGGCGCCCACGACCCGGGAACCCGATGGACTGGCCCTGAGCAGCCGGAACACCTACCTGTCTGCCGAGGACCGGAGGCAGGCGGTGGGACTGAGCGCCGCCCTGCGGGCGGCGCACGAGGCCTGGCGGGGCGGGGAGACCGCCGGCCACCGTCTGGTGTCCGTGGCACGGCAGGTGCTTGAGGTGTATCCGGGTGTGAGCCCGGAGTATATTTCGACCGTCGAACCCGAGGCGCTGGCCCCTGTCGAGACGGTGGGGGCCGGGAGTCTGATGCTGGTCGCCGCCCGGGTCGGATCGACGAGGCTTATCGACAATATCGTTTTCGGGGAAGGGATCCCGTGATGCAGCGCCATCTCATGAAGTCCAAGATTCATCGCGCCACGATCACCTCGGCGGACCTCCACTACGAGGGCTCGCTGACCGTGGACGAGGACCTGCTCGACGCCGCCGACCTGCGGGTGCACGAGGAGGTCCAGGTAGTCAACGTCAACAACGGTGCGCGCTTCAGCACCTACGTCATCCCGGGTCCGCGCGGCTCCGGCGTGCTGCAGTTGAACGGCGCGGCCGCACGGCTCGGCATGCCGGGGGACCTGGCCATCATTATCAGCTACGGCGTCTTCGACGAGGCCGAGGCTCGCCAGCACGCGCCCACGGTGGTCTTCGTCGACGAGCGGAACCGCATCGTCCGTCCGCCCCTCCGGGCGGAGGGATAGCGCCTTGACCGGCGCCTCCGCTTCGCGGGTATCCCCCGCGCTCCGGCCGACGTTGCCGGAGTGGGCAGAGGTGACGCCGGAGCGCGTCGCACATATCGAGCGGGTCGCCACCCTCGTCTCCGCCTGGGCGGAGCGCATGGGGGTGCACGATTCCGAGCGGAACCGGTGGCTCAAGGCGGTCTGGCTCCATGACGCCCTGCGCGACGCCAGCCGTGAGACGCTCGGACAGTGGGCCGCGAGTTCATCCGGTCCCATCGAGCTCTGGCACGGCCCCGCGGCGGCGGCCCGCGCCAAGGCCGAAGGGGAAACTGACCGCGGCGTGCTCGACGCGGTGCGCTATCACTCCCTCGGCCTCGCCGAGTGGGACATGGTCGGCCGGGTGCTGTACTGCGCCGACTATCTCGAGCCGGGCCGGACGTTTGACGAGGCGGCGCGCGCCGAGCTCGCCGCGCTCTTCCCGCGTGACGTGGCGGGCGTGCTGCGCGCGGTGGCGCGTGCCCGCCTCACCTATCTTGCCCGATCCGGTTGGCCGCTGCCGGAACCGATGGTCCGGTTTTGGAACAGCCTGTCCGTCGTCTCGCCCTGATCGGGGCGGGAGTCCTCCTCCTCGCCTTCCTCGCTGTCCGGTACGGTTCACGTCCCTCCGCGCTGGCCGATCACGCCTTTCCTGTTCCCGGCGAACCCGAGCGACTCCTGGTCGAAGTCCTCAACGGTTCCGGGAAGGCGGGCCTTGCCCGGACGGCGACCCGCGTACTCCGGCGCGGCGGGCTCGACGTGGTCTTCTTCGGCAACGCCGAGGGCGGTGAGACCGCGGTCACCCAACTGCTGGTGCGGCGGGGGGACAGCACCGCGGCCCGGCGTGCGGCGCGTCTCCTTGGTGTCGGGACGGTGGAGTGGCAGCCCGACTCGACCCGGCGGGTGGATGTCACGGTGATCCTCGGCACCGACTACACGCCGCCGGCGGAAGTGCACCCCTGAGCTAGGCCGTGCTCCGCTGGCGCACGCCGATCACGAGATCCATCACATTTGTACCGGTCGCCCCCGTGCGCACGAGCGCCTGGGCGGCATCGAGGGCCCGGTAGGCATCGTGCGCCGCGAGGTCCTGTTCGGGCTCCCGGCCGGCCGCCGCGACGCGCCCCCACGTGGTCCCGTC
>DAOLIZ010000108.1:0-9113 GCA_035328285.1 Gemmatimonadales bacterium | reverse complement strand
GGAGGGCCTAAGTCGTTGCGGGGCAAGAGGCGCCGGCGAGAATCGAACTCGCGAATAGAGGTTTTGCAGACCTCTGCCTTACCACTTGGCTACGGCGCCGGGAGCGTTAACATCGCTAGCCGGGGGCCATTTCTCAAGGTTGATGCACCCCCGGCGGAACCTCCTGCGGGCATCGTCCGTACGGCCTGCAATCCCAACCATCGAGCTCCCGGATGATCCGTAGCACCCCCATCGGCGCCTGCCTCTTCCTCGCCCTCCTGGCCACGCCCGTCCGGGCCCAGCAGGAGGTGATGGTCATGCGCGCCGAACGGCTCGGCCCCGACCTCGCGGTCATTTCCGGATTCGCCAACGGCAACATCCTCGTCCTGACCGGCCCCGACGGCACCCTGCTGGTGGATGCCCAGAGCGCCCGCCGGGTGGGGCTCGCCGACTCGGTGCTCACCAGCCTCGGCGCCCCGCCGGTCCGCTGGGTCATCAACACCCACTACCACGGCGATCACACCGAAGGCAACGCGCTCTTCCGGAGCCGCGGCGCCGAGATCATCGGGCAGGAACAGCTCCCGGTGCAGATGGCCAAGGACACCACCATCACCGCCTGGGGCGACTGGCACCGCACCCCCGCCGAGCCCGCCGCGATGCCGACCCGCACCTTTCGCGATACGCTTTCGCTCCAGGTCAACGGCCAGCGCGTCCTCGTCACCCACATTCCCGCCGCCCACACCGACGGCGACGCCATCGTCTGGCTCCCCGACGCCAACGTCATCCACATCGGGGACCTCTTCGAGCACCTGGCGCCCCCCTTCATGGACTGGTGGGCGGGCGGCCGGCTGGAGGGGATGCTCGCCGGCGTGGACTGGGCGCTCGAGCACAGCGACAGCGCTACCCGCATCGTCCCCGGCCACGGTCCGGTCGGCACCCGCGCCGAGCTGCTGGCCTACCGCGAGATGCTCCTCGGCGTGAGCAGCGGTGTCGCCGCCGACGTCATGGCCGGCGCCTCCCTTGAAGACGCACAGGCGCGCCGCCCCGCCAACGCCTGGCAGTCCCAGCTCGGCAGCCAGCGCCGGATGGACCAGTTCGTGGCGCTGATCTACCTCGGCCTCGTCGACTTCGAACCCGCCGCATTCAAGGCGCGGCTCGCCCCCGGGACACCGGAGGCCGCTCTCCCCTGGCTGATCGGCTGCTGGACCACGACCCGCAACGGCGCGACGATCGAGGAGCGGTGGACGGTGGCCCCGGACGGCTCCCTGGACGGACAGGGGCGGACCAGGCGCGGCGGCAAGGTCGTCGATTCGGAAACCGTCCGGATCACCGGGCGCGGAGACTCGCTGCGCTACACCGCCCACCCGTCGGGCCAGGCCGTCGCGACCTTCACCGCGTCCGGGCGCACCGACAGCAGCATCACCTTTTCCAATCCCGCCCACGATTTCCCGACCCGCATCGCCTACCGGCGCGCCGGACCGTTCGGGCTGCACGCAGAGATCGCGGGCCCCGGAAGCGGCGGGGAGCGGGTGATCGGCTTCCCCTACACGGCGGCGGTCTGCGCGGGCAATTAGTATTGGCGGCATGACACCTGCCCCACAGCTCCGCCGCCTCCCGATCGCCGGACCGGCGCATCCGCCGCCGTTCTGGCTCACCGCCGAGCACTTCGCCACCGCCCTCCTCTGGCTGCTTCTCGGCGCGGCGGGACTGGTGGCCGGCGCGGGCGATCTCGCGGCCGGCAACTTCCTGGCCCCCCACCTCCTCGCCGTCACCCACGTCTTCACCCTCGGCGTCCTGACCACCACCATCTACGGCGCACTCAACCAGTTCTTTCCCGGCGCGCTGGGCATCGAGATTCGCAGCGTGCGCGTGGCGCACTGGACCTGGATCCTGCACACCGCCGGCACGGCGGCGCTGGTGACCGGGTTCTGGTTCTGGCGCCCCGCCCTCCTGGGCGCCGGCTGGCTGCTCCTCTTCGCCGGCGTCTTCGGCTCCAGCTGGAACCTCCTCCCCCAGCGCCGCAAGGCACCCCGCGGTCTCCTGGTCGGGCGCTACGTCAGCGCGGGGCACATCGCCCTCGGCACGGCGATGCTGGTGGCCCTGGCCCGGATCGGCAACAGCCTCGGCTGGTGGCCGGCCGACCGCATGGCCGTCATCGCCAGTCACTTTCACCTGGCCGTCTTCGGCTTCGTGGTCTTTACCGCGGTGGGTGTCGGCAGCTGGATGCTCCCGATGTTCCTGCTGGCGGCGCGCGCGCCCACCTGGCCGCTGCGGTGGATCGGCCCCGTGGGGCTGGCGGGGCTCGCCCTCCTGACCATCGGCGCCCTCGGTGGCTGGTCCCTGGTGACCACGACCGGCGGCACGCTGGTGCTGGGCAGCGCCCTCCTCTACCTGCTGCAGCTGGGATTGTACTTCCGCCACGCCGAGCGGCGGCCGATGGACCCGGCGATGGCGCACGTGGCGCTCGGCGTGGTGCACTTCGCGGTGGCGGTGGTGCTGGGCGCCACGATCCTGGCGGGGAACACCAGCGTGCGGAGCTGGACAACCTACGGCCTGCTGGCCATCGTGGGGTGGCTGGTGCTGCTGGTGGTGGGGGTGCTCTACAAGATCCTGCCGTTCCTCGCCTGGATGAACCTCTTCGGCCCGCGCGCGGCGCAGGCCGGCGCCCCGAAACAGGAGGACCTCACCTCGACCGCCATGGTGCGGCTCTCGCTCGCCCTGCTGGCGCTCGGCGTGTGGGGGCTCGCCGGCGGGACGATGGCGGGGCATCGACCGCTCGTCCTGGCCGGCGCCTCACTCTTCCTGGCGGGGGTGCTCGCGGTGCTGGGCCAGTACGTGCGGATCCTGGTGCTCGCCCGGCCCCTCCCGTCTCAGCGGACCGTGACGCTGTCCACGAAGTAGTTCGTCTCGCCGAAGCAGGTCCCGGGCACGCCCCGGTGCTCGGTGTAGTGCAGCGCCACGTGCGTGCCGATCGCATCCCGGAGCTGCTGCGCCACGGCGTCGTCCCGCACGCTGAAGTCCCAGATGATCGGCATGACGCCGGGCACCGAGGTCATGGCCAGCTCCCCCTCGTATGTCTTGCAGATCCATCCCTTCTGCGAAAACTTCTGCAGGATCCCGGCCCGCTCCCCCTCGGAATAGCTCCAGGTCAGCGTCATCCAGGTGTACAGCACGAACAGCGCGATCGGCGCGAGCAGGATGCCGACCAGGACCAGCTTGGTCTTTCGCTTCAGCCCGCGGCGGGAAGGTGCCGGCGCCGGTTCCGTCATGGGTGCTCCGGGAAGGTGGGGGATGCCGAAAGGTAGGCGTCCGGGTGGCCGCGCGACAGCGTCAGTACGTCGGACGCTGGGCGTTGAGGCTGAAGGCGAATCCGCGCCCGAGCGAGACGACCCACCCCGCGCCCACCGCGTCGTTCGCGAAGCGCCACGAGAGGTCCACCCGGGAAATGATCCCCCGCGACGACCGCGACTGCCCGATGCGCAGCCCGACGCCCACGTCCGTGCCGGTGCGCATCGGGCTGACGCTCCACCAGGCGCCGCCGTAGTCCACGTAAGCCGCCACGCCGAGACTCATGACGCCGAACACGCTCGGCCACAGCAGCCGTCGCGCCTCCGCCGTCGTGAAGAACGCCTGGTTGCCGGTGAAGCTGTGCACCCCGAACGCGCGGGGACCGCTCGTCAATCCCAGGTCGAACTCGTAGCCGGGGGCGGGGCGGGTCAGCACGCCCCCGCTCCAGTGCAGGACGAGAAGCGAGTTCGAATCGGGATTCCAGGCCACCGTGGTATTCAGGATCGTACCGCCCGAATCGACGCGCGCCGCCGTGATCAGCCCGTCGGAAATCCCGTCGACCAGGAAGAAGCCGTTCTTGAAGGTGCCGCCGGTGCGGAAGGCGGCAAAGAGCCCGACCCCGGGGCTGTCGTATCCCAGGAAAGTCGGGGCCGCGTACCCGCCCACGGTCAGCCTCGTGCTGAGGTCGATGTCCTCGGTCAGCGAGAAGGTCTGGAATCCCGTGCGCGCCACGTACCGCGCCCGGGACCATTCGAGATAGCCCCCGACCGCCGCGTTCACGGTGCGGGGTACCGGCAGGGTGTCGGTGGTGGGGGCGTAGTCGTTGCGCATCACCTGGGCGAGCACCCCGCCCCGCAGGTAACCGCGCGCCTTCCGGCGGAGGGACCACCCGATGCTCCCCCGCACCGCGCCCAGGAGATGCCGGACCGAGTCGACGGGCACGTCGCTGCCGTCGAGGTACTGGTCGACCGTCTCGTTCCGGTACTCGCCGTCGAGCCGGAATCCCCGCGGGTCGTGGATCGAATAGAAGGGGCGGTTGACTTCCGCATAGAGCACATCGCCGTCCGAGCGATTCTCCCAGCGGCCGCCCACCCCGACGCTGCTGCCGAGGAATCGCGGCTGCCACGCCTCGAGCGCGAAGGTGGTCCGCACCGGGTCCGACGAAAGCGACACGCCCATCTGGGAGGCGGTCCCCAGGAAGTTGCCCTCCGAGAAGGCGATCCCGATCGACACCTGGCTCCCGGTCGTCCGCAGACGCCCGCCGAGCCGCGTGGTCCAGGCGTCACGGGTAACCACCCGCATCACGACGCCGCTGTCCGTCGGGACGGAATCGATCTGCACGTCGCGGAAGACGCCGAGGGCGCGGAGGTTGCGCGTCGATTCCGCCACCAGCACCGAGTCGTACGGGTCGCCCACGTGGAAGAGCAGCTCCCGCCGGATGACCTGCGGCAACGTCCGGACGTGGAGGCTGTTGACCAGGCGCTGGCTCCAGTGCGTGGCCTCCGCGGAGTCGAAGATCGTCTGGCGGTTCAGTTCGATGCCCCGGATGACCGGCGCGCGCGCGGAATCGCCCGTCGCCTGGGCGACCACGATGGAAGGGAGGAGGAGCAGGACGAAGACGAGGGTGAGGCGGCGGGCCAGAAGTGACTCCGGGAACTCGGTCGGATGTGCAGGGGGCCGGGCGGCCCCCGCCCCGGAAGCAGGACGCAAGCTACCCGAGGCTCTCCAACAGGCGCCAGAGCTCCACGGCGCTGAACTCGTTGAAGCGGTGGAGGACATCCTGCTCGCTCCACTCGAGGAGAATCCACGCCGAACTGCGGGTCTGGTCGCCCTGGAGGAAATGCACCCGCCCCGCCACTGTCTGGCCCTGCGGCCGGGTCTCCAGGAAGACCTGCCACCGTTCGTCGGCGCGACCGAGATCGCCGAGGTGGCGCGCGAGTGGCGCGTCGGGTACCGACGCCGGCACAGGTTGCTGCGACTGTCCCATGATCCCCTCCAAGATGCCCTCACGGTAACGACTTCCGCCAGCGGACGCCAGCGCCCGCGCGGTGCCCCTCCCCGGCTCTCCCGGTTAGATTGGGGCCACCATGGCACCCACCCGACCCTGCCCGCGGTGCGGCACCCCGGCCGAGGGGGCCTTCTGCGTTCAGTGCGGGGCGGCGGTGCCGGGGGACGGCATCCGCGCGCGGGAGCGGAGGACGTGGATCATTGCGTGGCTGGTGGCCGCCGCGGCGGTCGGGGGCGTGGTGCTCGGCGTGGTTCGCGGCACGCCGGCGGTCGTGACACCCGACATGGCGAACGCCGGCAACGTCGCGCCCGGCGCGGTCCCGCTCCCCGACCTGCGCGGCATGGACCCCGCGGCGCGGTTTGCCGTGCTCTTCGATCGGCTCATGCGGGCCGGCAGCGCCTGGGACAGCGCCACGGTCGCGGCGCTCTCGCCCCTGGCCGTGGCGGCCTACGCCGAGCTCGACTCGGTGGATGCCGATACGCGGTTCCACGCGGGACTGATTGCCATCCAGATCGGGAACTTCGCGGGTGCGCACGCCCTGGCCGACACGCTGGAGGCGCGGGACCCCCGCCATCTCTTCGGCCCCGTCCTCGACGGCGCGCTCGCGCGGCTGGAGGGTGACACCACCGCGTACCGACAGGCGCTCGACCGGTTCCGGGAGCTGGCTCCCGCTGAGCTGGCCCGGCACGACCGGCCGGAATATGTCGAACATCAACAACTGCTCGCGGAAGTCCAGCAGGCAGCGGAGACCCAGTGACCCGGACCATTCACGTCGCCCACAGCCCCGATTCCGACGACGCCTTCATGTTCTACGCCCTCGCCGAAGGGAAGCTCGACACCGGCGACCTGCGGTATGAACACGAACTGTCGGACATCGAGTCGCTCAACCGCCGCGCCCTGAAGGCCGAGCTCGAAGTCTCGGCCGTTTCGATCCACGCGTACGCCTACCTGCACCGGACCTATGCCCTCCTGGCCAGCGGGTCCTCGATGGGCGACGGCTACGGCCCGCGGCTGGTGAGCAAGTCGCCGGCACCGGCCGACCCCCGCGAGGCGCTGCGTGGACTCCGGGTGGGCATTCCCGGCACCATGACCACCGCGGCGCTGGCGCTCCGGCTCTACCAGCCCGCCGTCACCGAGGTCATCATCCCCTTCGACCAGATCGAGGACGCGGTCCACCGGGGGGACGTGGACGTCGGCCTGCTGATCCACGAGGGACAGCTCACCTACGCCGACGACGGCCTCCAGCTCTGGGAGGACCTGGGCGCCTGGTGGGGCCGGGAAACCGGCCTCCCCCTCCCGCTCGGGGGCAACGTCGTGCGGCGCGACCTCGGCGCCGAGGTCACGGCCCAGGTGGCGCGCGACCTCCGGCTGAGCATCGAGTACGCCCTGGCCCACCGCCGGCCCGCGCTGGAGCATGCGAAGCAGTTCAACCGCGGCATCGGCGACGAACGCACCGACACCTTCGTCGGGATGTACGTGAACGACTGGACGGTGGACTACGGCCCCCGCGGGCGCGAGGCGGTCCAGCTGCTCCTCGACCGGGCGTTCGAGGGAGGCCTTATCCCCGAGCGGGTCGTGGCGGAGTTCGTCGGATAAGCTAACTTTCGTGCGTACCCCCGCACCGGAGCGTGCCCGTGTCGATGCCTGAGGGGCTGGCGTCACTGCTGGTCGTCGATGACGAAGAACCGATCCGCGCCGCCCTGGCGCGCTACCTGACCCAGCAGGGGTACGAGGTCAGCACCGCCGCGTCCGGGGAAGAGGCGCTCGCCATGCTGGGGCGCCAGAAGATCGCGGGCATGCTCGTCGACGTCCGGATGCCGGGGGTCAGCGGCATCGACCTCGTCCCCCAGGCGCTCGAGCTCGAACCCCACCTCGCCATCCTGATGCTCACGGCCGTCACCGATGCCACCACCGCCGCGCTCTGCATGCAGCGCGGTGCCTTCGAATACCTGATCAAGCCGATCGACCTGGTGGACCTCGGGCGGGCGCTGGAGCGCGCCCTCCGCCGGCGCGCCACCCAGATGGAGACCGCGCAGGTCAACCAGTGGCTGAAGGAAGAGGTGGCGATCCGCGCGGCGGAGGTGCGGCGCGAGCGCGCCACGCTGGAGCGCGTCACCATCGCCACCCTCGAAGTGCTGGTCAACGCCCTGGAGGCGAAGGACCCCTTTTCCCGGGGGCACTCGGCGCGGGTGGCTGACCTCTCGGCCATGATCGCCGCCGAGCTACAGCTGTCCGACGAGGACATCGAAGTCATCCGCACCGCGGGCCGCCTCCACGACATCGGCAAGATCGGCATCCGCGAGGAAGTCCTCGCCAAGCAGGGTCCGCTCACGCCCGCCGAGTACGAGCACGTGAAGGATCACGTGATCATCGGGACCCAGATCCTGGCGCCCCTCGCGCATCTGCACAACGCCATCACCTGCATCCGCAGCCATCATGAGCGGTGGGACGGCGAGGGCTACCCGGACGGCCTCAAGGGGGAGGACATCCCCCTCGGCGCCCGGATTCTCGGCATCGCCGAAATCTTCGACGCGCTGACGACCTCGCGGCCCTACCAGGAGAAGATGCCGCCCAATTTCGCCGTCGACCGCATCCGCGACCTGGCGGGCACCGCCGTCGATCCGTCGGTGTTCTCCGGACTCGAGGCGGTCATGGCCCGCCGCCAGACCCTGGTCTTCCTCGAGGACAACGACCCCGCCTGAGCCAGCTTCGCGCCGCCGGGTGGCGCGATTCGTGCACCTTGTTGACCGGCTGTGCCCCGACCCTTCGTTCGTCGGGTGCGCCGCCGGTCGTCTTATGTAAATACCTATATATCAACCACTTAGAGATAGTCGCCACCACATGAGAACAGCGATGCCGCACGCCTGCGAAGGCCCGGGGGACCGCCGGTGATCACCCTGCCGATCATCCTTGGCGTTGCCCTGGCCATGGCGGGTATCGGCCTCATCGCCGTGCTCTCCTGGTTGCTCTACACCTCCTACCTGAACCGTCTCGAGCGGCGTCTCGCCTATCGCAAGGGAGTCTACCGCGATCTGGTGACCGGGCTGGCGCTCCGGGACCGGGCGCTGCTGGAGCCCCAGCTGCGGGAACTGGCGACGCTCAAGGACTTCGCCGCGCTGGAGGCCGTGCTGGAGGAGCAGGCGCGCGGGGCCACCGAGCGGCCGGCCTGGCTCCTCGACGCCTATGACCGGCTCGGACTCGTGGACAAGTACGTCACGCGGCTCCGCTCCGCGACCAGGTGGCGGGAGCGCGCGTTCGCCGCGGAACTGCTGGGGCGCGTCGGCAACGCGAACGCGGTACCCGCCCTCCTCGAGACCGTGGCCGCCACCCGCACCGAGGATGCCGACGTCCGGGAGATTGCGCTCCGCGCCCTCGCGCGCATCGGCGATCCGCGCGCCGTGCCCCCGCTCGTCGAGGCGCTGAAGCGCGCCGAGGTGTGGCTCGCGCCGCGCATTGCCGACATCCTGACCCGGCACGGCGCCCTCGCGATCGACCCGATGATCACCTTTCTCGAGGAGCCCGGCCGCCATCCCGCGCGGGCCTGGGCGGCGAGCATCCTCGGCGAAGTCGGAGCCGCGCGCGCCTTCCCTTCCCTGGTGCACGCCCTGAACGATCTCGACGACGAGGTCCGCGCCAAGAGCGCCAGCGCGCTCGGACGGATCGGCGACGGCCGCGCCGTCGGGTATCTCCTCGACCACCTGCTCAGCGACCCCGCCCCCTTTGTCCGGGCACGGATCGCGCAGGCGCTGGGGCAGTTCGATGAGCCGGAGGTGATCGAGCGCCTGGTGCGCGCACTCGGGGATCCGGCCTGGTGGGTACGGATCCGAAGCGTCGAGGC
>DAOLIZ010000107.1:0-9327 GCA_035328285.1 Gemmatimonadales bacterium | reverse complement strand
GACCTGCCCGAGGCGCTTCTCCTCGGCCCAGCCAACAGCCGGGCGGTCGGGAAGACGACCCTGTCGCTCGGAGACTAGGGACGATGCGGGCGCGCACGCAGCGGGCGGTGGCCCTCCTCCTCGTCGGGCTGAGCCTGGGCATTGCAGGAGAGGCTCTGCAGCTCTGGGTGCCGGACCGACTGAATTTCGCCCTCTGGGTCGCCACCACGTTGCTCGGCGCCACCGCGCTGATCCGCATCGGCGCCCTCACGGCGCTCGCTCCGGCGCGATGGCTTGCCATCGCCGCGTGGGTGACGATCCCATGCCTGATCTGGCGGGATTCGGCGGTCCTGTTCGGGCTGAACTTCCTGTGGTGCGGCGTCCTCCTCGTGATCGTCACGGCGACGAGCGAGGTCGAGTCGCATGGCCGGTTGCCGGTGTCCGCGCTGGTGCGCGGCGCCATCCGGGTGGCGCTCGGCATCCTCCTCGGCCCGCTGCCGGCCCTCGCCGGCGACATCGGATGGGGGGAGCTCCCCGAGGCCGGGCGGGCGCGCCGCCTCGCCTCTGTCGGGATCGGGCTCGTGGCCGCGATCCCGGTCCTGGCGGTCTTCGGCGCCCTCCTCGGTTCCGCCGACCCGCTGTTCGCCGAGTCGATGGCGCGGGCCTTCAGCTTCGATCTCCTGCGAGAGGTTGATCATCTGTTCCGGATCGGGCTGTTCGGCTGGATCGGCGTCGGGATCCTCCGGAGCGGCTTCTGGCTGGAGGGGCGACTGCCCCTGCCGACGCTGCCGCGGCCGGCACTGCCGCCGGCGATCGTGGTCACCTTTGTCTCCGCGATCGGCGGGCTGTTGGCGGTGTTCGTGGGGTTCCAGGCGGGGGAGTTGTTTCTGTCGGCCGCGGAGTTCCAGGCGACCATGGGCATGACCATCTCGGAATATGCCAGGAAGGGCTTCTTCGAGATGGTCGCCGTGGCGGCGCTCTCGCTTCCGATCCTGTACTTCGCGGACTGGTGCCTGGACAGCCGCGAGCGTATCGCCGTTGTCCGCTTCCACCGGTTGACGGCGGCGGTCATCATCCTCCTGGCCCTCATCCTGGCCAGCGCCTTCTACCGGATGGTGCTGTATCAATCGTTCTACGGGCTCACGGAGCAGCGGTTCTACACCCTCGCCTTCATGCTGCTGCTGGCAGGCGTCTTCGGCTGGTTCGGGGCGACCGTGCTCCGCAGCCGGCGCTCGCGCTTCATGCCTGGCGCCCTCGCCGGCGCTCTGCTGGTCCTGCTCATGCTGAACGTCACGAATCCGGACGGCATGATCGCGCGGGTCAACCTGGAGCGGGCGATCCACGGGGCGCCGCTCGACCGAGACTACCTGGTGGGATTGAGCGCCGATGCGGTGCCGACGATCCTTGCGTCTGTCTCGTCGCTGACGGAGGCGGATCGCTGCCTGCTCGTGGAAGGCCTGCGATCCCGATGGGGGGCAGGCTCCCGCGCCACCGGCGAGTGGGATGTCGCACGCCGGGTAGCCGCGCGCGCGCTCGAGGAGATCAGGGTACCGACGCCAGGTTGTACAGCGCCCGGAACGCGCTGAACGCCTCGGCGTAGTCGGCGTGCGTCACCCGTACCGTCCTGGCGCCGAGCCGCTCGCTCCCGGGGACCAGCTCGGCCATGTCGGCATGGTGGCTCGAGCAGAATTCCACGTCGATGGTGGCCGGCGATCCCACGGTCCAGGGCTTCGGCGGGTTGGCCAGGGCGCTCGTCACTCCCTCCCTGATCTTCCGGCACGCCTCCGACGGGGCCAGCGAGCGGGCGCCGTGCCGGGCGACCGCGTGCTTGACCACCACGGCCCGCGTGCGCTCCCCGAGAAGGGCGTGGCACTCGGCAGCGAGCGCCTGGTCGCCTGACACCAGTGCCACCGGCACACCGAACCTCCCCGCCAGCGCCGCGTTCAACCCGAGTTCGCCGACCTCCTGGCCGTTGAGCACCACCCGGAAGATCCGGTCGGTATAGGTGTGATCGAGGATCGCGTGCGCCGTCCCGGCCCGGGCGTGATAGCCGATGAAGCAGGCGGCGTCGAACCCCTCCTCGATGCCTTCGAGCATCGAGCGGGGCTTGGTCGAACCGCTCACCAGTTCGGCCGCTGGATGCAGCTCCTCCGCGAGGAGGTTCCGCATCAGCCAATGGCTGTCGTTGACCACGACCCGGGTGGCGCCCGCGGCCAGCGCCCCCTCGACGGCGGCGTTCGCCTCCCCGGTCATGATTCGGCGAAAGCGGTTGTACTCGCCGGCGCAGTTCGGGTCGATCGGGTTGGTCTGGTCCTCGTGCACCACCCCCGCCACCCCTTCCATGTCCACCGACAGGTAGACCCGCATCGTCACTCCTTCAGTAGACCCGGCCGCCGAGCGGCACGGGCCGTTCCGGTTGCAGCAAGACGACTTGCCCCGCCTCGTTGGGGAGGCCGAGGACGAGCACTTCGGACACGAACCCGGCGATGCGCCGGGACCCGAGGTTGACTGCGGCGACCACCTGGCGACCGACGAGTTCCTCCGCGGAGTACACCTCGGTGAGCTGCGCGCTCGAAGTGCGCTGGCCGAGGTCGCCGAAATCGATCCAGAGTCGATAGGAGGGCTTGCGCGCGCCGGTGTTGGGCTCCGCGCGCGTGACCCGCCCCACCCGGAGGTCGAGGAGGCCGAAGGCGTCGAGCGCGGACTCGCTCACAGCAACTCCCCGCGCGACACCGTCACCGCCTTTCCACCGAGCTGCACGCGGCTGCCCCTGACCTCCACCCGCACTTCCCCCCCGCGCGGCGAGGCCTGGTACGCCAGGAAGGACGCCTTGCCGAGCCGCGCCTGCCAGTAGGGACCGAGGACGCAGTGTGCCGAGCCGGTCACCGGGTCCTCGTCGATGCCGACGGCGGGCCCGAAGAAGCGGGACACGAAGTCGTGCGTCCCGTCGTCGCCGATGGCGGTCACGATCACGCCGCGCGCGTTCACCACGCGAAGTGCGCGGAAGTCGGGCTCGAGGGCGCGCACCTCGGACGCCGTGGCCACCTCGATCAGGTAGTCGTACGCCGACTTGGCCACGGCGACCGGCGCACAGCCGAGGGCGGCGGTCATGCCGGCCGGCGCGGGGGCCGGAACCGCCGGTGTCGCCGGGAAATCGAGCTCGATCCAGCCGTCGCGCTTGACGGCGGTCAGGAGGCCGCTCCGGGTGTGAAAGTGGGGCACGGCCTTCGGCTTGATGTGGCGTTCCGACCAGAGAAAGTGCGCGCTGGCCAGGGTTGCGTGCCCGCACAGCTCCACTTCCACCTCGGGGGTGAACCAGCGGAGGCCGAAGCCGTCGCTGCGGGGGAGCAGGAACGCGGTCTCGGAGAGGTTCATCTCCTTCGCCACTGACTGCATCCAGGCGTCGTCCATGTCCTGTTCAAGCAGGCAGACAGCCGCCGGATTCCCGGCAAAGGGGCGGTCGGTGAAGGCGTCGATATGATGAAGTGGGAGCGGCATGGTCGGGTGTCCGGGAGGAAGGGCGGATCAGTCGTTGGCGGGGGGCTCATCGAGGCAGGCCTCCGCCTCGATCTCGACGAGCATGCGGGAGTCGATGAGCCGGCTGACTTCCACCATGCTGGTGGCGGGGCGGATGTCACCGAAACGCTCGCCGTGCGCGCGGCCCACGGCTTCCCACTGGTTGATGTCGGTGACGTACATCCGGGTGCGGACCACATCCGCCATCGTGGCGCCGGCCTGCCGCAGGGCGCGCTCGATGTTGTCGAGGGTCTGGACCGCCTGCGCGTACGCGTCCCCCTCGCCCACGATGCCGCCCTGGCCGTCCGTGGCCGTGGTGCCCGAAACGAGCACCCAGCGTCCGACGCGGACCGCGCGCGAATAGCCGACGATCGGCTCCCACTCGGTTCCACTGGAAATCCGACGTCGCATCAGCGGCCCGCTCCCGCGTGGTGGCAGGCGACCTCGATTCCCCCGAGCTGGTGCAGGAGCGGCCGCTCGGTGGTGCAGCGCGCATCCTTCGCGGGATGCGGACAGCGCGGGTGGAACGCGCACCCGGACGGGGGGTTGGAAGGACTCGGTGGATCGCCGGGCAGGACGATGCGCAGCCGCTGCGTGTCGGGATCCGGCACCGGCACCGCCGAGAGCAGCGCCTTGGTGTACGGATGGGCGGGGTGCGCCAGCACCTCCTCGGTCGGACCGGTCTCGACGATGCGGCCGAGATACATCACCGCCACCCGGTGCGCGATCTGGCGGACGACGGCCAGGTCGTGCGCGATGAAGAGATAGGAGATGCCCCGGCGCGCCTGCAGGTCGGCCAGGAGGTTCAGCACCTGCGCCTGGACGGACACGTCGAGCGCCGACACCGGTTCATCGCAGACGATGAAGGCGGGCTCCACCGCGAGGGCCCGGGCGATGCCGATCCGCTGGCGCTGGCCGCCGGAGAACTCGTGCGGATACCGTGTCGCGTAGCCGGGATCGAGCCCGACTTCCTCGAGGAGCTGCGCCACGCGCCTGGCGATCTCCTCGCGCGGCGCCAGCCGGTGGATCTCGATCCCCTCCGCGATGGCGTCGCCGACGGTCATCCGGGGGTTGAGCGAGCTGTAGGGATCCTGGAAAATGATCTGGAGCCTGCGTCGGGCCTGGCGCAGGGAGGCCGGGTTCAGCGCCAGGAAATCGCTCCCCTCGAACGAGACCGAGCCGGCGGTGGCATCCTGCAGCCGGAGGATCGTCCGCCCCACGGTGGACTTGCCGCAGCCCGATTCGCCGACGAGCCCGAGGGTCTCGCCCTTGCCCACCGAGAACGACACCCCGTCCACGGCGCGGACCGGCGGCGCCTTCCGCGCGAGGAACCCGGTGGCCTTGTAGTGCTTGACCAGGTCCCGCACCTCGAGGAGCGGGCCGCTCATGGCTGCCCCGCTTCGGCCAGCCAGCACCGCATCTGGTGGTGGGGGCCGACGGGGAGGGCCGGCGGATCGTCGGTGGCACAGCGGGGCATCACGGCGGGACACCTGGGGTGGAAGCGACATCCGGCGGGCCATGCCGTGGGGGGCGGGACCGTGCCAGCGATGGGCGTCAACCGCGTGACGGCGCCCGTGATGCGCGGCACCGATGCCAGGAGCCCCTTCGTGTACGGATGCGAGGGCCGGGCGAAGAGCGCCGCCGTCGGGGCCTCCTCCACCAGCCGCCCGGCGTACATGACGGCCACCCGGTCGGCGCGCCCGGCCACGATGCCGAGGTCGTGGGTGATGAGCAGCACCGCCATGCCGCGCCTGGCCCGCAGTCCGTCGAGCAGTTCGAGAATCTGCGCCTGGACCGTCACATCGAGCGCCGTGGTCGGCTCGTCGGCGATGAGCAGTTCGGGCTCCGAGGCGAGGGCGATGGCGATCATCACCCGCTGGCGCATCCCGCCGCTCATCTGGTGCGGATAGTTGTCGAGCCGCTCGACCGGGTCGGGAATCCCGACTTCCTGGAGCAGCTCGAGCGCCCGCGCCCGTGCGGCGCGCCTGGACACCTGCTGGTGGGCCCGTACGCTTTCGCTGATCTGGTCGGCGACGGTAAAGACCGGGTTGAGGCTCGTCATCGGGTCCTGGAAGATCATGCCGATGCGGCGGCCCCGGATGGCGCGGAGCTCGGAGTCCCCCAGCGCCAGCACATCGGTGCCGCCGAGGCGGATGGCGCTGCCCGGCAGGATCTGTCCGGGGGGAGGGACGAGCCGGAGGAGGGCGAGCGAGGTCAGGCTCTTGCCGCAGCCCGATTCGCCCACCACGGCGAGCAGTTCGCCCTTCGAGAGCGAGAAGCTCACGCCGTCCACCGGGTGCGAGGTGGCGCCCGACGTCGGGAAGGCGATCCGCAGGTCCTCAACTTCGAGCAGTGGGCTCATGCGCTCCGCGGGTCGAGGGCGCCGCGTAATGCGTCGCCGATGAGATTGACGGCCAGGACCGTGACCACGATGGCCAGCCCGGGAAAGATGCTGGCCCAGGGGGCGGTCGTCAGGAGGGACCGTGCGTCGAGGATCATCCCGCCCCACGAGGGAGTCGGTGGGCGCACCCCGACGCCGAGGAACGAGAGTCCCGCCTCGAGCAGGATGACGTCGCCCACGCCAAGCGTGGCGGCCACCAGCAGAGGCCCGGCCACGTTTGGCAACAGGTGACGGAAGATAATCCGGCCCGGCCCGGCGCCGAGTGCCCGGGCGGCGGAGACGAACTCCGCCTCGCGCAGGCGCAGCACCTCACCCCGGACGATGCGGCTGGTCCCGAACCAGCCGGTACCCCCGAGCACCAGGACGAGCGCCCCGAGCGGCATCTGCTCCCACACGGCCACCAGGAGCAGGAGGAGGAAGAGGCGGGGGATGGCGAGCGCGCCATCGACGAGGCGCATCAGCGCCCCGTCGAGCCACCCGCCGTAGAAGCCCGCCAGGCCTCCGACCAGCGCCCCGAGCAGGACCGCAAGCGCCACGGCGAGGGCGGAGATGGAGAGAGAGATGCGTCCGCCGGTCACCACCCGGGAGAGGATGTCGCGATTCAGCTGATCGGTGCCGAAGGGATGGCCTGCGCCGGGTGCGACGGCCCCGGCCAACAGGTCCGGCATCGCGTTCGGGTCGGGGAGGAGCCGGGGGCCGATGAGCACGAACGCTGTCAGCACCGCCAGGATGAGCAGGCCGAGCCGTCCGGACGGATTGGCGACGGTGCGCGACAGGAGCCGCCAGAGGGAGCCGGTCATGTCCGGCGCACCCGCGGGTCGAGGGCGTAGTAGCCGATGTCGGCCAGGACCCCGCCGAGGAGCACCAGGGCGGAGACCAGCATGGCGGTGCCAAGAATGACCGGGTAGTCGCGGGCGCCGACGGCGTTGGCCGCCAGGGAGCCCAGCCCGGGCCAGTTGAACACCTGTTCCACGAAGACCGATCCGGAGACCAGCATCGGGAGCCAGAGGCCGAGGAGCCCGATGACCGGGAAGAGCGCGTTGCGCCAGGCGTGGCGCCAGAGCACCTGCCGTTCGGGGAGGCCGCGGGCGCGGGCGGCGAGCACGAAGTCGAGCCGGAGCACCTCGAGGAGGGCGGTGCGCTGGTAGCGCATCACCGCGGCCAGGCTGACCGCGGTCAGGGTGACGGCCGGCAGGACGAGGTGGCGGAGTACGTCCCCGGTGCTGGCGAGCCATCCGGCCTCGGGGGCCAGCAGCGGATCGTGCATCTGCGCAACGGGGAGGAGGTGATGCCGGATGCCGAAGTACCAGGCGAGCACCAGCCCGAGCCAGAAGGAGGGCATCGCATAGAGCGCGAGCGAGGCGCGGGTCAGCCAGCGGTCGGTGCCCCGTCCCCGCCGGACCGCCTGGGCCACGCCGAGGACGACGCCGATTCCGAAGGTCAGCAGCAGCACCGTGCCGCCGAGGAGGAGGGAGGCGGGCAGGCGCGTGGCGAGGAGCGTGGAGACGCGGGTCGGGTAGTGCTCGATCGAGACTCCGAGGTCGCCGCTGAGGGCGCCGGTCACAAAGGTCCGGAACTGGGTGGTGATCGGCTGGTCGATGCCGAACCGGCGTCGCAGCGCCGCCGTTTCCTGCGCGGACACCTGGCGGTCGCCGGTGAGGCGCTCCAGCGGGTCGCCGGGAGTCAGGCGCATCAGCACGAACAGAAGCACCGTGACCACCAGGAAGGTGAGCATGGCCTGCGCGAGGCGCCGGAGGAGCCAGCGGGTCACGTCAGGGGAGGGGGCCCGGGTTCCATCGCCAGAGCGCCGCGTAGAGATACGTCGGGTTGATCTCGACGCGGCGGATACGCCGTGACACGGTGAAGGGAAGTGTCGGCGAGTAGACGAACACGGCGGGCACGTCGTCCACGATGGTGCGGACCGCCTGCCGGTAGAGTGCCAGCGCGTTCTTCCGGTTGAGCAGCGCGGCGCTCAGCAGCGAGTCGACCTTCGGGTCACAGTAGTAGC
The DNA here is from genome assembly GCA_035328285.1 of Gemmatimonadales bacterium. Classification (GTDB taxonomy): domain Bacteria; phylum Gemmatimonadota; class Gemmatimonadetes; order Gemmatimonadales; family GWC2-71-9; genus SPDF01. The sequence goes on along the minus strand of DAOLIZ010000107.1, from coordinate 1,423 downwards.
CGACGTTGCTTCCGCCACGGCCGGCGCATCCCCAGCTCTGCATCAGGCCGTACGGCGACGGATCGAGTGTCGCCTGGCCGAAGTCGATGTCGAAGTGGCCCTTGTTCCTGCGGTCGTTCCAGACCGACCCTTCCAGCCGGTTCAGCTCGATCTTGATCCCGACCTGGCGGAGCTGCTCCTGCGCGAGCAGGGCGACCTGGGCGCGGGGCGCGCTCGATGCCGGGAAGTTGATCGACAGGGTGAGCGGCTTTCCGTTCTTGTCCAGGTAGCCGTCCCCGTCGGTGTCGAACCAGCCGCGGGCCTTGAGGAGCGCCAGGGCGCCGGTCGTGTTCTGGGTCGGTGGCCGGACGGCCGGGTCGCGAATCCAGGAGAGTTGCGGGACCGGCCCGACCGGCACGCTGGCCCAGTCGCCGAAGGTCGCCTCGACGATGGCTGGCACGTCGAGGGCCATCCGGATGGCGGTTCGCACGTCGCGGTCGGCCAGCACCGGGTGCGGCCGCGTCAGGTCGGCCGGGTCCCGCTGGTTGAAGAGGAGGTAGCCGACGCCGAACGACGGCGCCGGGTAGATGGCCAGCCGATTGTCGGCCTGGACCCGCGCCACGTCGGAGGTGGCCCCGAGCGTCTGCAGGACGTCGGCGCCCCCGCTCAGCACCAGGTTCATCCGTGCCTCGGGGTCCGCGACGGTCAGGATCGTCACGCGGCGCGGGCCAGGCCTGCCGAGGAAGAACTGGTCGTTGGCCACCAGGTCCAGCTGCTGCCCCGGCACCCGCCGGCTCCAGCGATACGGCCCGTTGCCGACCGGCGCGGCGGCGTAGGCGGAGTGCTGGAGCTGGCCCTTGGGGATGGTATCGATCAAGTGAGCCGGCAACGGCGACACCTGGTAGATCGCGTCATACAGCTGTTCGTCGTACGCCTCGGTGAAGCGCACCACGAGATGCTGGGGGTCTTCCGCCGTGGCGCTCGCCACCCGCCGGAGCAGGAGCGCCGTCCCGGCGTTGACCGAGGAATCCCGCGCGAGGTTCAGCGCCAGCGCGGCGTCCCGCGCGGTAACGGGCGCGCCGTCGTGCCAGCGGGCGCGGGGATCCATCTCGAACACGAGGGTGAGGGAGTCCCGGCGTTTCCAGCTCCGCGCCAGCACGGGCACGAAGTCCTTGTCGCCCGCCGTGATGTTGTTGGGGCCAAGCCGGGCGAGGGGGAGAAAGAGGAGCGTCGACACATCGATGGAGGCGGACCCGCCGGTCAGGGTGGGGATCGGGGTGACCGGTTCTCGGCCCATGGCGATGACTACCGTCTCCTGCCGAGTCGCGCTCTGCCCGATCGCTGCCGTGACGGCAGTGAAGAGGAGGAGCAGGCTCAGGATGGCGGAGGGGAGGGGTCGGCGCACGAGCAAACCTCGGCTGGGGGAGGGGTCCGGGATGCTCTC
>DAOLIZ010000106.1:6069-9342 GCA_035328285.1 Gemmatimonadales bacterium | reverse complement strand
GTGGCGCTCCGCGAGACCGCCTCGGACGAGACCGAGGTCATCCCCGCCATCGACCGGCTGAGCAAGCGGCTCCGCGAACGGATCGGCGAGTCGCTCAAGTCGCTCAACAACACCGAGAAGCTGGAGCTGGTCAGCACCTCCTCGCTCGAGGCACTGAAGAAGTACTCCCAGGCCGTCCGGCTGGATGACACCGGTGGCGATCCCGCCCTCGCCGCCCAGCTGCTCGAGGAGGCGGTCGCGGCGGACTCGACCTTCGCCATGGCATGGCGCAAGCTCTCCGTCGTGTCGCGCCGGGCCGCCCTCCCCTTCAGCGAGTCGCTCCACGCGGGCCAGAAGGCGTACGACCTCCGCGACCGGCTCACGCCGCTCGAGCGGCAGCTGGCCATCAGCACCTATTACAGCGCGAACGTGCCCGACTTCGACAAGCAGATCGCGGCGCACAAGGCGGCGCTCGAGATCGATCCCCTCGACCGGACCTCGCTCAACAACCTGGCGCTGGCCTACCGCGACATCGGCCGGTACGAGGACGCCGAGGCGATGGCCCGCCGCGCCGTCGAGGTCGACCACAGCTGGTTCGCGTATGGGCATCTGGCCTTTGCCCTGACCGCCCAGGGGCGGTTCGCCGAGGCGGACTCGGCGCTGCGCGAGCTGCAGCGCGTCACCCCGGGGCAGCCCCGGGGCGTCCTCATGCAGGCGGAGCTCCGGTCGGCGCAGGGGGATTACGCGGGCGCCGACAGCATCCTCCGCGGCCTGCTCAAGGCGCGGAGCGAGCCGGTGTACCAGACCCAGGCCACCCTTGATCGTGCGGCCATTGCGGTGACCGAGGGCCGCGTGGCCGAAGCCGTCAACTGGGGAACGGAGTGGCTCGACCGCGTCCGCCGGGAGGGCAACATCCTCCAGGTGTACGGCGGCACGCTCTGGCTGGCGAACATCGATTACACAGGGCGCCCCAGGCCGAAATCCGACCTCGGCGCCGTGGAGCAGCTGCTCGCGGAGCACCCGCTCGACGGCCTCGAACCGGCTGACCGTCCGTACGGAACGCTGGCCATGCTCTACGCCGCGGCCGGTCAGCCCCAGCAGGCTCGGCGCTACCTCACGCTGGACCAGAAGTTCCAGCCCCGCGAATGGAACCCGCCGCTGGGTCGGAGCCGGTTTGTGGAGGGACAGGTGCTGGAGAGCGAGGGTCGGCTTCCCGAGGCGCTCGCGGCCTACCAGGACGCCACCCGGATGCCGCGCAACGGTGAATACTGCCGGGAGTGCGGCGATTTCTACGTCGGGCGGGTGTTCGACCGGCTGAACCAGCCCGATTCCGCCCTGGCCGCCTACGACCGGGCCGTGAACGTGCCGATGCTCAACCGCAATTCGGGGGAGGCCACCGTGCTCGGCCCGACGCTTCGGCGCATGGGCGAGCTCTACGAGGCCCGCGGCGACCGGGAACAGGCCAAGGAGTACTACAGCAAGTTCGTGGCGCTCTGGCGCGACGCCGACAGCGACTTCCAGCCGGCGGTGCAGGAGATCAAGGCCCGGCTCGCCAAGCTGGCGGCCGAGCCGAAATCCTGACGCGACGCTAGTTCGCCGGCTTGGCCTTGCAGGTGCTGATGCCGAGGAGGGTGTAGACCGGGCAGGTCCCGGCCAGCCCCGTCACCAGGGGGATGATGCCGAGGTAGCCCCACGGCGTCTTCGGACCCACGAACACCAGCGCCAGGAGCCCGATACCGACGAGCACCCGGAGGACACGCTCGACGCTGTGCTCGTTCTGGGGAAACAACTTGCTGGCCATGGAAGTGCTCCGACGTTAAGGAAATGCTCAGACTTTCGCCGCACTCGACTCCATATCAAGATACACGCTGACTCGCGCGCCGGTTCCCTTCCCTTCCACGCACCCGCCGGCCGCCCCCTCACCTCCCCGAGTCGTTCCATGCCGTTCCACACGATCATCGAGCCGTTCCGGATCCACTCCACCCAGCGGATCCGGCACACCACGCCCGCCGAACGCGAGGCCGCGCTCGAGCGCGCCGGCTACAATCTCTTCGGGCTGCGCGGCGAGGAGGTCCTCATCGACCTTCTCACCGACTCCGGCACCGGGGCCATGTCGTCCCGGCAATGGGCCGCCATGATGGACGGCGACGAGTCCTACGCCGGGAGCAGTTCGTTCGAGCGGTTTCGTGACACGGTGAAGGGGCTGACCGGCCTGGCCGAGATCATTCCGACCCACCAGGGCCGCGCCGCCGAGCACATCCTCTTTTCCGTCATGGCGCAAAAGGGCCAGGTCGTCCCCAACAACACCCATTTCGACACGACCCGCGCCAACGTGGAGTTCGTCGGCGCCGAGGCGCGCGACCTGGTCATTCCCGAGGGTCGGGTGCCGTCGTCGGAGCATCCCTTCAAGGGGAACATGGACCTGGAGGCGCTCGAGGCGACGATCCGGAAGGAAGGCGTCGACCGAATTCCGCTGGTGATGATGACGGTCACCAACAACAGCGGTGGCGGGCAGCCCGTCTCCCTCGAGAACCTCCGCGGCGTGCGGGCCATCTGCGACAAGTACCACCTGCCCTTCTTCCTCGACGCCTGCCGTTTCGCGGAAAACGCCTGGTTCATCAAGCTGCGGGAGCCGGGGCACGCCGACCGGACACCGCGGGAGATCGTCCACGAGATGTTTTCGCTGGTGGACGGCTGCACCATGTCGGCCAAGAAGGACGGGATGGCCAACATCGGCGGCTTCCTGGCGCTGAACGACCCGGAGCTCGCCCGGAAGGCGCGCAACCTGCTGATCCTGACGGAGGGGTTCCCGACGTACGGGGGGCTGGCCGGCTACGACATGGACGCGATCGCGGTTGGGCTCGAGGAGGTGCTGGACGAGGAGTACCTTCGCTACCGGATCCGCTCGACGGCCTATCTGGCCGAGAAGGCGGAGGCGGCGGGCGTGCCCACGGTGCGGCCTCCCGGCGGGCACGCGGTGTACCTCGACGCCAAGGCGCTCCTGACCCACATCCCGGCCTCGCAGTATCCGGCGCAGGCGCTGGCGGTCGAGCTCTATCGGGTGGGGGGCGTGCGCGGGGTGGAGATCGGCTCGGTGATGTTCGGCACCCGGCACGACGACGGGACCGAGGCGCCGTCGGCGATGGAGCTGGTGCGGCTGGCCATCCCGCGCCGCACCTACACCCAGAGCCACGTGGACTACGTCGGCGAGGTCATCCGGGAAGTCGCAGAGCGGCGGGAGCAGATCCGCGGGCTCCGCATCGTGGAACAGGCGCCGTGGCTGCGGCACTTCAC
>DAOLIZ010000106.1:3547-5969 GCA_035328285.1 Gemmatimonadales bacterium | reverse complement strand
TCCGCACCACCTTCAGCGCCGCCTCGCGCTCCTCAGGCGGCAGCTGCAGCCGCGGCGCACGAACCCGCTCGTTGCCCATGCCGACTTCCGCCTGCACCAGCTTGATGAGCTGGACGAACTTGGGCACGGTGTCGAACCGGAGGAGCGGCAGGAACCAGGCGTAGAGCTTGAGCGCCTCCTCGATCCGGCCGGCCTTGGCCAGGTCCACCAGCGTGACCGATTCCGACGGCAGCGCATTGACCAGCCCCGCCACCCACCCGTCGGCCCCGACCGCCACCGCCTCCACGATCATGTCGTCGAGCCCCGCGAAGAGCGCCAGCTTCGATCCCAGGAGGGACCGGACGGCGGTCAGCCGGCGCACATCCCCGCTGGACTCCTTGACCGCATGGACGTTGCGGTGCTTGTGGGCGAGCTCGCCGATCTGTTCCGCGGAGAGATCGGTGCCGTACGCAATCGGGTTGTTGTAGAGCATGCAGGACAGCGGCGTGGCATCGAGCACCGAGGAGAAGTGCGCTTCGGTCTCGCGCCAGTCGCCGAGGTACACGTAGGGCGGAAGCACCATGAGGCCGTCGCAGCCTGCACGCGCCGCCTCCTTTGCCAGCGACACGCATTCCGCCGTCGAGAGCCCGCTGATGGAGGCGACGAGCGGCACCCGACCCTTGGTCACCGTCTTGCAGACCTCGAGGATGCGGACCTTCTCGGCGGCGGTCAGCGTGGCGCCCTCGCCGAGCGACCCGAGGGCCACGACGCCCGTGCAACCGGCGTCCAGCAGCCAGGCCACGTGCTGCTTCAGGAACGCCTCGTCCACCGCGCCGTCGGCGGTGAAGGGCGTGGTAATGGCGGGGAAGACGCCGGACCAGTCGGCCTTTTGCATCAGGGTGCTCCTTGCGGTTCATCCACGGAGGTAGAGAGTTCGGCGAGGACGCCGACGGCGGTCGGGGCGACCGGCATCCGCACCGTGTCGCGCCCGGCGCCGAGGAGGTGCTCGAGCGCAGGACCACAGACCCGCCCCTGGCAACTCCCCATCCCCGCACGGGTCACGAGCTTCGCCTGCCGGGCACTCCAGCCGGCGTCGATGGCCGACATCGGCACATCCTCGCAGCGGCAGACGATGGTACCGGGTTCCACGCGTTCGCGCAATTCCGGCCGGAGACGAAACGCCGCAGCGGCGCGTGCCGCGAAGCGGCGATGCTTCGCACGTTCGTCTCGCAACTGCCCTACTGCCCCCCTGCCCCCCTGCCCCGCCGTTGCCAGCCCCGCCGCCGCGAGCCCCGCGAGCGCGCCCTCCACCACCGCCGCCTCCATCCCCGTGTTGCCGGTCGGTTCGCCCGCGGCATAGATCGACGGGACGGAGGTCTGCTGCTCGTCGTCCACCACGACGCAGCCATCCCGCACGGCGCACCCGAGGAGCCGCGCGAGTTCCGTCGATGGAACGAGTCCCGCCGCCGTGCAGAGAATATCGACCGGCTCGGCCCAGGTGCCGCGCCCGTTGGTGTAGGTCACGTGGAGTTCGCCGTTCACGTTGACCACGCGCCGGACCCAGGTCCCCCACCGATACCGGACAGTGAGGAATGCGGCGCGGAACGCCGCCGCCTGCATCAGCCGCCCCGGGGTCCGCCACAGTGACCAGGCGAACGCACGTACCTGCTCCGGCGGGGCCTGTTCCGCCACCATCCGGAGATCGGCGCCAGCCTTTGCCAGCGCCGCCGCCACCGGCAGGAGCAGCGGCCCGGTCCCCGCAATGGCCACCCGCTTGCCCCGCACATCCCAGCCCGCCTTGAGGAGCGCCTGCGCCCCGCCGACGCCGACCACCCCAACGTGGGTCCAGCCAGGAAAGGGGAGGAAGAGCTCCTGCGCGCCAGTCGCGAGAATCACCGCCCTCGAGTGGACAGACAGGGCGCGCCCCTCACGCGTGACACCCAGGCGGCCCTGGGTCGCGTCCACAACCTGGGCACCGGTGAGCACCTTCACACCCGAGCGGTCGAGCCGGTCGAGCCACATCCGGGCCACCGGCGGCAGTTCGCTCCGCTCCCGGTGCCGCCAGATCTGCCCGCCCACTCGCGGCGAGGAATCGAGCAGCACCACCGACCGGCCTGCGCCTGCGGCCTCGACCGCTGCGGCGATGCCCGCGGGCCCGCCACCCACCACCGCCACGTCGGCCCGGATCACTTCCCCGACACCGTCACGCATCGAGCACCACCTGCATCCCTTCGCGCACCGGCTCGAGGCAGGCGCGCTGCCCCACCACCCCGTCCAGGGTGACGCGGCACTCGAAGCAGATTCCCATGCCGCAGATGGGCGCGCGCGCCTCGCCCATGACCGAGGTCCGGAACGCCGAATACCCGGCGTTGAGCAGTGCGGCCGCGAGGCTGACGCCATCGGGCACCTCGAGCGGGGTGCCGTTGACCGAGATGCGGATCGT
>DAOLIZ010000106.1:0-3447 GCA_035328285.1 Gemmatimonadales bacterium | reverse complement strand
GCGAAGGGCGCGGGATCGATGGCCGGGGTCCTCCCCAGCACGAGGTCCGCCAGCATCGACCCGGTACCGAGGGCGGTGGTGATGCCAAGTCCCTCATGGCCGGCCGCAATCCAGAGACCGTCGACCGCAGGCCACGCGCCGATCAGCGGGAGCTTGTCGGGGGTGGCGGGACGGAAGCCGGTCCAGGTGCGTACCACGGGAATCGTTGAAAGCCCCGGCATGAAGTCCACGGCCCGATGGAGCATCCGGGCGAGCACCTCGCGGTTGATCGAGGCGTCCCACCCGACCAGTTCGCGCGACGAGCCGATCAGCAGCTGCCCCGTGGCCCGCGGCTGCACGTTGAACGCGACGGAAGCGGCGTTCATCGTGTGGGCGCTCTGGAGGTAGCCGAGCTCGATGACCTGGTGGTGACAGGCGCCGGGCACCCGCTCCGTGATGGCGAGATGCCCCTTTCGCGGCACGATCGGCAGGCCCGGTGTGAGGCGCGCCGCGGCCGCGCCGGCGGCGTTGACGATGATATCCGCCTCGAGTCGCCCGCCCGCGGTGGTCACCGCCCGTGCCTGCAGCGCCATCACCTCCACTCCCTCCATGAGGAACGCCCCGCCCGAGACGGCTTCCTCGACCAGCCAGCGCGCCACGGCCGGGGGATACACCACGCCGTCTCCGGGGACGCGGAGCCCGCCGGCCAGGCCGGCCCGGAGCATCGGCTCGACGGTCGCCAGCTGATGCGAGTCGAGGAGTTCCGCCTGGATTCCCCGTTCGCGGTAGAACCCCAGCTTGGACCGCGCCGACTCGAGCTGCGCCTCGTCCTCGGCGACCCAGAGCGTGCCGCGTCGCTCGAACTCGATGGATGACGGGAGTCGGGGCAGGAGTTCGTCGAGGAGTCGCTGGGACCACGCCGTGAGCGCGAACTGGGCGCCACTGTCGTCCATCACGACGATGTGCCCCATGCCGGCGGCGGTGGTGCCGCCCCCGGCAAACGCCGCATCGAGCATCGTGACGCGCATGCCCTTGCGGCTCAGGTAGCAGGCGCAAGCCGCGCCGACGATGCCGGCACCGACGATGATCGCGTCTGGCCGACTGGTCATCCGGCGGTGGTGAAGCCGGCTCGGAAGGGGTCGGTGGGATCGAACCGGAGGGTGGATTCACCGGTGATGAACGCGGTGCCGCGGACGTGGGGAATGAGCCGGCCGTCCTGCTCCTCCAGCCACCCGGTGAAGAGGCTGCCGGTAATGCTCTCCTGGCGCCAGTGCGCCCCGACGGCGAGCGTGCCGTGGGCGTGCCGTGCCGCCATCACGGCGGAGGTCCCGGTGCCGCAGGGGGAGCGATCGTAGGCGCCGCCCGGGCAGAGGACGAAGTTCCGGGCGTCGGCATCCGGCCGCGTCGGCGCCGCGGACAGTTCCACATGATCGATCTCGGCGCCGCCCTGCCCCGTGATCTTCTGGGCGCGAAGCGCCGCCATGATCGTTCTCGTGATGCGGGTGAGGTCGTCCACCTCGGTCAGGGCAAGCGGCGTCCGTTCCCAGTGGGTGAGGAAGAACCAGTTGCCGCCGTACGCGACGTCGCCCACGACGCGGCCCAGCTCCGGCACCTCCACCGCGACGTCCCGCGCGTGGCAGTACGACGGGACGTTTCTGATGGTGACCGATCCATCAACTCCAAGCTCCGCGGCCACCGGACCGACCGGAGTGTCGAGATGCACCTGGCCGGCGGTGATCCGCCCGAGATGCTCCAGCGTGCGGACCACCCCGATGGTACCGTGGCCGCACATGCCGAGGTACCCGACATTGTTGAAGAAAATGACGCCGGCCACCGACTCCTTGGACACGGGCGGCGTGAGGAGGGCGCCCACCATCGCGTCGTGGCCTCGCGGTTCGCAGACGACCGCGCTGCGCAGGTGATCCCAGTTTGCGGCCAGGTCGTCCCGCCGGGCGGCCATGGTGGAACCGGCCGGCTGACGCCATCCGTCCACCACCACCCGGGTTGGTTCACCTTCGGTGTGCGAATCCACCACCTGGATCATCGCGGGGAACGCCGGAGGCCTCATACCGGGTTGACCTGGACCGTCTTGGTTTCGGTGTAGAACTCGCGGGCCGCGGTGCCCTGTTCCCGGCTGCCGGAACTGGAGCCCTTCATCCCGCCGAAGGGCGCGTGCGGGTCCACGCCGGTCGTATCGCCGTTGATGCGCACCAGCCCCACGTCGATCCGGTGGATGTACTGGAGCGCGGCGCCGATGTCCCGGGTGAAGAGCGACGCACTCAGCCCATAGCGCGAGTTGTTGGCGATGGCGAGGGCGTCGTCCAGGGTGCTCGCGTTCGAGACGGCCAGGACCGGGCCGAAGAGCTCCTCCTGGGCCAGCGGAGCGCCGGGATCGACGCCGCGCACGACGGTCGGCGTCACAAAGAATCCCCGCGTGAACACGACTCCCGTCACTTCGACCCCTCCACACACCAGCTCCGCCCTGGTGGCCCCGAGCGCGTCCCAGACACGCTGGCGGGAGGCGGCGCTGATGACGGGACCGACCGCGCAGGCCGGATCGGTGACCGGCCCGATGCTGAACCCCTCGACCTGGTCCCGCAATTTCTCGAGGAAGGCGCTCTCGACTTCCGGGAAGACGACCGCCCGGCTGGTGGCGGTGCACTTCTGCCCGGCGAAGCGCATGGCGCCGGCGGCGGTCAGCTTGGCGGCCAGGTCGAGATCGGCGTCGGGCATCACGATGACGACGTTCTTTCCCCCCATCTCGGTCTGGTACCGGATATTCCGTTCGGTGGCGATCGCCGCCACCCTGGCGCCGACGGCGGCCGAGCCGGTAAAGCTGATGCCCCGGACCTCGGGGGAGCGCAGCAGCGGCTCGCCGGCCCCGGCGCCGGTGCCGAGCAGCACGTTGAATACACCGGCCGGCAGGCCGGCGGCCTGTGCCGTTTCCGCGAGCAGGAGGGCCATGAGCGGCGACTGCTCGGAGGGCTTGAGGACGACGGTGTTCCCGAACGCCAGCGCCGGGGCCGCCTTCCAGAGCGGAATGGCCACCGGAAAGTTCCACGGCGTGATCAGGGCGACCACGCCCAGGGGTTCACGCAGGGTGAACTGCAGCGCGCCGGCCGCCTGTGCGGGCACCACCTCGCCGACCGAGCGGACCGCGTCGCCGGCGTAGTACCGCAGGATCACGATGCAGCGACCGACTTCCCCGCGCGCCTCCCCGATCGGCTTGCCAACCTCGCGCGCCATGGCCTGGGCAATCTCCTCGGCGCGGGCCTGGATGGCGGCGGCCCACTTGTGCAGGTACTCCGCCCGGGCGGGACCGGTCAGGGTCCGCCAGGCGGGGAGGGCCGCGCTGGCCGCGGCCACGGCTGCCGCCGCATCGGTGGCGGTACCGACCGGGACCTCGGCGACCACGTCATGCTCGTCGGAGGGGTTGAGGTCGAGGAGGAGCTCGGTGCCGGTGGAGCC
>DAOLIZ010000105.1:0-9410 GCA_035328285.1 Gemmatimonadales bacterium | reverse complement strand
TGGAGTGGCAGCAGGCGATCCTCGGCCACGCCGCCTACACCGGGGTCGCGCGGGACACGCCCTTGGCGCGCTCCCTCTTCGCCGTGGACGAACTCTGCGGATTCCTCGTGGCGTGCGCTCTCGTGCGCCCCTCCCGCTCCCTCACCGACCTTGAGCCGAGGAGCGTCCTCAAGAAGCTCAAGGACAAGGCCTTTGCGCGGGGAGTGAGCCGCGAGGACGTCCGCCTGGGGGCCGAGGAGCTGGGATGGCCCCTCGACGAACTGATCCTGTTCCTGCTCGAGGCCCTGCGTCCACATGAAGCCGTGCTGGGACTCGGCTCGTCGGGATGACCACGCCGGCCGCCGCCACGCTCGCTGAGCGATCGCTCGCCCGGGCCGGCGGGGCGCGGTTCATCCCGGGGAACGCCACCCGGCTCCTCCTCGACGGGCCGCAGGTGTATCCCGCGATGCTGGAGGCCATCAGCCAGGCGACGCGCTGGGTTCATCTCGAGAACTACATCATCCGCGATGACGCGACCGGACGAAAGTTCTGTTCCGCGATGATGGAACGGGCACGGGCCGGTGTCACGGTCCGGCTCCTGACGGACTGGCTCGGGAGCCGGAGCCTGGGACGCCGCCTGGCGTCGGAGCTCGCGGCAGCCGGCGTGGAACTCCGCCGTTTCAACCCGCCGCGCCTCCTGGACCTGCTTGGCAACGTCGCCCGCGACCATCGGAAGCTCCTGGTCACCGACGCCGGCACGGCGTTCATCGGCGGACTCTGCATCGGCGATGAATGGGCGGGCGAACCGGACCGTGGCGTTCCTCCGTGGCGCGATACCGCGATCCAGATCGACGGACCGGCGGCGATGGCGCTGGATCAGGCCTTCGAGCAGATCTGGACGCTGGACGGAGGGACCATCCCCCCAGGACGGCACGCCGGCGAATTCGCATCGGCGGGAGAGGCCGAAGTCGGGGTCGTCGTCGGTGAACCGCGGCGCGCGCGGATTCAGCGCATTGTGGAGTTGCTGGCGGCCGGTGCCTCTGAACGGCTCTGGATCACCGACGCCTACCTCGTGGCGCCCCGGTCGCTATTCCAGTCGCTCCTCGACGCCGCGCGCAACGGCGTGGATGTGCGGCTCATGCTGCCCGGGGCAAGCGACCTCCCGATCATCCGAAACCTCAGCCGGATCGGCTATCGGGCGCTCCTCGAGGCCGGCGTGCGCATTTTCGAGTGGGGCGGCCCGATGCTGCACGCGAAGACCATCGTGGCCGACGGTGCCTGGTGCCGGGTTGGGTCGAGCAACCTCAACAGCTCCAGTCTCGTGGGAAACTACGAGCTGGATGTCCTCCTCCACGACCCGCGGCTGGGCCACCAGCTCGAAGCCCAGTTTCGGCGCGACATGGCCCAGAGCGCAGAGGTGCATCTGCACGCCAGGCGCTTGGGACACAAGCTCGAGCGGGTACTCCCCGATACAGCTGAACATCTCTCCACGGCGCTTCCCGTTCACCGGCGCCGATTCCGGGAGGTGCGCCGCCGGACGGGCCTGGCAGTCCGGGGCCTCGCGAGTGCCGCCCAGCGGTCGATCTTCGGCCCAATCGCCGTGGGGCTGGCCGCGCTCGGGCTCCTCTTCATCGTCCTCCCCCGGACGATGGGCATTGTCGTCGCCGCGCTCTGCGTCTGGCTGGCCATCGGGGCCGGCGTCCAGGCGTTTCGCAGCCGCATCGACGCGTGACCCCCCTGCTCAACGCTTTTCGGGCCTCGTGCGTACCCCTCCCGTGACCGATGCCGAGCTGGCCGCCCAGGCGCGCGGCGGGAGCAGCGAGGCCTTCGGGGCGCTCGTCGAGCGCCACGCCGACCGGGCACGGCGGGTCGCCCGCGCCGCCCTGCTGAACCCGCACGATGCGGATGACGCCGTGCAGGATGCCCTCTTTTCCGCCTGGCGGGCCATCGCTCGATTCGACCCGGCCAGACCGTTTGGACCATGGTTCATGAAGATCGTGGTCAATGCCGCCGCGGACCTGCGGCGCCGCCGGAAGCTGCGGCGGACGGAGGAGATCCCCGCGGCCGCGGCGGACACCGGTTCGAGGCCGGACCGGGACACCGACTGGGCCCTCCTTCGGGAGGCGCTGGACAAGGCTCTGGCCACACTGCCGGAGCGGCGGCGAGTGGCCCTGGTGCTGCACGACGCCGAGGGATATGTGCACGAGGAGATCGCCACGATGCTTGGGGTCCCGGTCGGCACCGTCCGTTCCGATGTGTTTCACGCCCGCCGCGCGATGCGCACGGCACTGAGTTCGATGGGAGACGATCGCTCATGACCGAACAGAACGAATTCACGGCCGCCCGCGACGAGGAACTTGGGGCCCTGCTCCGCGCCCACCTCTCCACGCCGGATGATGAGGCGTTCGCCGCACGGATGCGGGTCGCGGCAGTTGCCGCGGCGGACGAGACCGCATGGCGCTCGGTCGCCCGATGGACCCTCCCCGGGCTGGCGGCCGCCGCGATCGTCCTGGCGGTCCTCGGCGCCACGCTGGGCGCCCCGACCACCCAGCCAGCCGCGCGCGCCACCGCCGGCTCGGCGGCGGGTTCGCTCGTGGAACTGGCAAGCGACACCTCACCCGCGGGCAGCGTGGCGCTGCTTGCGGTCATGGCCTACTGAGCCGGAGCACGACCGATGATGAGCAAGTCCACCCGCACCGCCACGCTCCTCCTGCTGGCCGCGTTCACCCTCGGGGTGATCGCGGGCATCGGCGGGATGGCCCTGTACCGTGCTTCCCCCGGGCCGGGGCACTCTCCGGGGCCTTCGGGGTACCTCTCTCGGCTCTCGAAGGACCTGGAACTGAGCCCGGTCCAGCGTGACAGTGTCGGCGCCATTCTGAAGCGCTTCGAGCCGGCCATGGACTCCATCTGGCAGGACTTCCGCCCGAAATTCGAAACCCTCCGGGCGGAACTCCGTTCGGACATCAATGCGCAACTCACCCCGGACCAGCAGCGCCGGTACGCCGAACTGCTCGAGCGCCAGGATGCACGGCGCCGGAACAAGGACTCCTCGAATGCACCTCGCTAGACTCCTCGCGCTCTCCCTGGTGGTGCCGGCCGTCCTGAGCGCACAGGAGCCGACCCCTGGCATCACGCTGGCCGACGCCATCACCAAGGCCCAGCTCGCGCAGCCCTCGGTCATCTCGGCGCAGGGTGCCGTGGCGCGCGCCTCGGCACAGTACCGTTCCAGCTGGGGAGCATTCATTCCCTCACTGTCGGTGAGCTCCAGCTACGGGACGAGCTACTCGAACGGTCCATCGCGGGTCAACCAGATCACTGGCGAGGTCATTTCGGGCGAGTCCTACGCGCAGAGCATCAGCAACAGCGCCTCCGCCTCGGTCGACCTCTTTACCGGGTTTCGGCGCGGGGCCCAGATGAGCTCAGCCAGGGCCACCGAGGCCGCGGCGGACGCCGGGTTGATCGACGCGCAATACCAGACGGCACTCAGCACCAAGCAGACCTTCTTCGGGGCCCTGGCTGCCAACGAACTGGTCCGGGTGCGGGAGGCGAGCCTGAAACGGGCGGAGGAGCAGTTGAGCGTGTCCGTGGCCAAGCTGCAGGCCGGCAGCGCCACACGTTCCGACTCGCTTCGCTCCCTCGTGACGGTTGGCAATTCCAAGCTCCAGCTCCTGAACGCGCTGACAACCGTGGCCACCAGCGAGGCGAACCTCGGCCGCCTGGTGGGCATGGACGGCCGGGTGCGCGCCCTGCCGGACTCGGCGTTCCTCGTTGTCACCGAAATCGGTGACACCGCGATCATCCGGACCGAGGCGGAGAACAACTCCCCCAAGGTCCGGGCCGCCCAGGCCCAGGCCGATGCCGCTCGCGCCAGCGTCAAGGCGGCGAAGGCGGCTTGGTGGCCCCAGTTGAACCTCTCGGGACGGTACAGCTACAACGGCAACAACAGCCAGGACTACCAGTTCTTCGACAGCCGCTCGATGACCCTGGCCCTCAGCTATCCGATCTTCAACGGCTTCCAGCGTGACCAGTCCATCGTCAACGCCTCGACCAACGCGGACGCGGCGGCTTCCACTGCTGCCGATGCCAAGCGCCAGGTGGATGCCTCCCTCACGGCCCGGCTGGCTGAACTCGATGCCGCACGGGCGCAGATCGACATCACTGGGACCAGCCTGCAGGCGGCCACCGAGGACCTGCGGGTCAACCAGGAGCGCTACCGGGTCGGTGCCGCCACCATCGTGGATGTCCTCTCGTCGCAGGAAGCGCTCTCCCAGGCCGAGGTGGATGTCGTCCAGGCCCGGTACAACTACCTGATCGCCAAGGCCCAGATCGAAGCCCTCATCGGGAGGCCCCTGTGAGCTCTGCCATGAGTACCACCGCCGAACGGATGGCCATGCTCCCCCCGGACGTGCCGCGGGACGCCATCATCGTCACCCGCAACCTGCAGCGGGAGTACGACATGGGCGGCGAAGTGGTGCGCGCCCTGCGCGGGGTGGACATCACCATCCGGAAGAACGAGTTCGTGGCCATCATGGGCCCGTCCGGCTCCGGCAAGTCCACGCTGATGAACATGATCGGCTGCCTCGACAGCCCCTCGGGCGGCGAGTACTGGCTGAACGGGTTCCGGGTCTCGGAGCTGGCGGACGACGAACTTGCCCGCATCCGCAACAAGGAAATCGGGTTTGTCTTCCAGACCTTCAACCTGCTGCCCCGCGCCACTGCGCTCCACAACGTGGAATTGCCGCTGGTGTACGCGGGCGTCGGCGCCAAGGCGCGGGTGGCCAAGGCCACCGAAGCGCTGCGGCAGGTCGGCCTGGCGGACCGGATGCACCACCGGCCGAACGAGCTCTCGGGCGGTCAGCGCCAGCGTGTGGCGGTGGCCCGGGCGCTGGTCAACGACCCCAGCATCATCCTGGCCGACGAACCGACCGGCAACCTCGACTCGGCCACGAGCACCGAGATCATGGCGCTCTTCGAGGACCTGTACAAGGGAGGCCAGACGATCGTCCTGGTCACCCACGAGCACGACATCGCCGCCCACGCCGCGCGCCAGGTCCACCTCAAGGACGGGCGCGTCGAGCAGGACTTCCTGACGGAGAAAAGCAGCTAATGCGGACCCAGACCCTGATCCTCGCCATCCTGGCCCTCGCGGCCTGCAAGAAGGAAGCGCCGCCGCTGGTGTACCAGGCTGTGCCGGTGGAACAGCGCAACATCGTCGTGTCCGTTCAGGCGGCGGGCGTCATCCAGCCGGACACCACGGTCGAGGTGAAATCGAAGGCGTCCGGCGAAATCCTCGACATGCAGGTGGAGACGGGCCAGCTCGTCGAGCGCGGCGCGCTCATGGTCAAGGTCGACCAGCGCACCCCGCGCAATCAGCTGGCCCAGGCAGAGGCACAGCTCGAGGTGGCCCAGGCGCGGTTGCAGAACGCCCTGTCCCAGCGGAACCGGGCCAACGAACTGTACCAGTCCCAGTCGATCACGCAGACCGAGCAGGAAGCGGCGGTGCTCGCCTACGCGAACGCCAAGGCGGACGTGGTGACCGCGGAGGTCAACGTGGAGAACGCCAAGATCCGCATGGCGGACACCGACGTCCGGGCGCCGATTACCGGCACCATCATCGAGAAGAACGTGGAGCGCGGGCAGGTCATCTCGTCACCCACGAGTGACGTGGGCGGCGGCACGATCCTCCTCAAGATGGCCGACCTCAACCTGGTGCAGGTCCGCACCCTCGTGGACGAGACCGACATCGGCAAGATCAGGGCCGGGCTTCGCAGCACGGTGACCGTCGACGCCTACCCGAACACCCCCTTTGACGGGGAAGTGCTCAAGGTCGAGCCGCAGGCGCAGACCCAGCAGAACGTGACCATGTTCCCGGTCATCGTGCGGATCCAGAACCGCGATGGGCGGCTCCGCCCGGGGATGAACGCGGAAGTGGAGATTCATGTGGGCCAGCGGGACAGCGTGCCGGCGGTGCCCAACGCGGCGCTCCGCACCCAGCGGGACGTGACGTCGGCCGCCGAGGTACTCGGCCTTGATCCGGCCGACATCCCGGCCATGCTTGCCGCCAATGACAGCGCGGCGACCGCCCGGGCTGCCGGTGGGGATGGCCAGACCACCCAGGCGGCGGGCACGGCGCCGAGCGACAGCGCCACGCCGGCGAAGCCGGCGGGGAACACGATGACCACCCCGGATGGCCGCGTGATCCCGCTGCCCCCTGGGGTCACAGAGGCGCAGGTGCGCGCCATCTTCGCCAAGCGGATGAGCGGGAAGGAACTGACACCCGAGGAGAGCGCACTTCTCCGCCAGGTCTTTGCAGGCATGGGCGGCCGCGGCGGCCGGCCGCGCCCCGCGGCCAGCGACTTCCAGTCGGGCGGGCGCTACATCGTGTTCGTCCTGCGGAACGGGCAGCCGACGCCGGTCAACGTCCGGACCGGGCTCACCGACCTCGATTACAGCGAGGTGATCAGCGGCGTGGCGATCGGCGACTCGGTGCTCGTGCTGCCGAGTGCCAGCCTGATCCAGTCGCAGCAGCAGTTCAAGGAGCGGATCGGCAACATCACCGGCGGGGGGCTGCCCGGCGTGCGGTCGAACACCAGCTCCGGAGGAGGTCGTTAGCCATGATGATCGGCGAGACGGTCGCGGTCGCGTTCCAGTCGATCCGCGCCAACAAGCTCCGGACCGCGCTGACCATGCTCGGCGTCATCATCGGCGTCGGCGCGGTCATCGCCATGGTGGCCCTCGGCACCGGCGCGCAGCGCGCCGTGGAGGAGCGGATCAATGCCCTGGGCGCCAGCCTGCTCACCATCTACCCCGGCCAGATGTTCAACCGCGGCGTGGCGTCGAACGTCCGGGTCAGCCTCACGACCGACGACGCCGCCGCGATCCAGCGCGATGCGAAGCTGATTGCGGCGGTCGTGCCGGAAATGCAGTCCAACCTGCAGATCAAGTACGTGAACAAGAACATCAACACCAACGTCGTCGGCACGACGGCCAACTACGCCGAGGTGCGGAACTACACCGTGCCCTTCGGGCGGATGTTCACCGCCGGGGATGACGAGTCGCGCCAGCGGTACGCGGTGCTTGGCTGGGACGTGCCCGAGATGCTCGGCGGCAACGCCGCCGCCATGCTGGGACAGACGATCCTGATTCGCGGCATTCCCTTCGAGATCATCGGGGTCCTGAGCCGGAAGGGCTCGGCGGGCTCGTTCTCGAACCCCGACGAGCAGGTGCTGATTCCGCTCCAGACGGCACGGTACCGGATCTTCGGCACCGACCGGCTCCGGTCGCTGACCGTCAAGGTGGCGGACGGCGTGCCGATGGAGCAGGGCATGGTGGATTTCGAGCGCATCCTCCGGCGCGAGCACAAGATCCGGCCGGGCGGGGAGAACGACTTCATGGTGCGGAACCAGCAGGACATCCTGGCCACGCAGCAGCAGGCCACCCAGGTGTTCACCGCCCTGCTCGCCAGCATTGCCGGCGTGAGTCTCCTCGTCGGCGGGATCGGCATCATGAACATCATGCTGGTCTCGGTCACGGAACGGACCCGCGAAATCGGGATCCGCAAGGCCCTCGGCGCCACGCGGGCAAACATCCTGCTCCAGTTCCTGATCGAGGCGATGGTCCTGTCGTTCGTCGGCGGCACCCTGGGGATCCTCCTGGGGTCGGGCGCGGCCTTCAGCCTCTCGCGCCTGGCGGGGTGGAACACCTACATTTCGCCCATGGCCATCCTCGTTGCGTTTGCCTTCAGTGCCGGCGTCGGGCTGTTCTTCGGCATCCTGCCCGCCCGGCGCGCCGCGTCGCTCGACCCGATCGTGGCGCTCCGCTATGAATAGGGCCGGCACCGCGGCCCTGGCACTGCTGTCCTTGGTTGGATGCGGCCCCACCGCCGCCCCCGCGGGGGGCCCCGGGGGGGCCGGGCGCATCTATCCGGTGGCACCGCCACCGCCCGAGTTCCTCCAGGCGCCAAACGTGCCAACCATCCCGGGCTTCAGCAGCGCCGTGAAGATCGGGCAGACCGTCTACCTGGCCGGGCAGGTGCCCATGGACAGCACCAGGCTCCTGGTGGGAGAGGACGACCGGGTGGCCCAGCTCCGGCAGGCGCTCGATAACGCTTCCGCCATTGTGCGCTTCGCCCGGGGCGTCCCCGCCGACCTGATCAAGCTGACCATCTATTGCGTCGGCTGCAGCAGCGACGACTTCAACGCCATGCGTACCGCGGCGGCCGGGATCTTTCCCACCGGAGAAGGGCCGGCGCTCACGATGGTCGGCGTGACATCGCTTCCCGATCCCGGCATGCTGGTGGCGCTGGACGGCGTGGCGGTGCTCCGCGGCACCATTCCGGACCGAACCCGCGACCCGGAGGCCGGGACGCGCTAGGTTTCCCGACATGTTCTTTCCTCTCCTCGCTGCGCTGATCCAGGATCCGGCGCAGGCCCCCGCGCCCACCGTCACGATTCCCCGAATCGACGCCGCCGTCACCGTCGACGGCGTGCTCGACGAGCCGGTGTGGGCACAGGCCACCCGACTCGACGGATTCCACCAGTACCGACCGGTGGACGGCCGGATGGCCGAGCAGGAAACGACCGTCCTCGTCTGGTATTCCCCCACCGCCATCCACTTCGGCATCATCGCGCACGACACCGATCCCTCCAGCATCCGCGCGACCTACACGGACCGCGACAAGATCGGGGGCGAAGACCGCGTCCGCCTTTACCTGGACACCTTCAACGACAAGCGCCGTGCCTCCTTCTTCGGGGTCAACGGGCTGGGGGTGCAGGAGGATGGGCTCCGGAGCGAAACCGGCACCAGCGCTGGCAGCCTGTTCGGTGGTCAGGACGACCTCAACGTGGACTATCTCTGGGACTCGAAGGGACGCCGCACGGAACAGGGGTACGAGGTCGAAATCAGGATCCCCTTCAAGAGCCTGCAATACGCCGGCGCCGGGCCGCAGGCCTGGGGGTTCAACGCGGTGCGCTACGTGCAGCGCAGCGCGTACGAGGACACCTGGACCGACGTCCGGCGGGCCAACTCGAGCTTCCTCGCGCAGGAGGGGACACTGACAGGGCTCGAGGGCATGCAGCGCGGGCTCGTCTTCGAGGCCCAGCCGTTCGTGACGGCGGGGTGGGCAGGCAACCGGGGGGCGGACGGGACCTTCACCCGGGAGGACCCGGAGCCGAGCGCGGGCGTGAACCTCCAGCTCGCCACCACGACCATGGCGTTTGACGGGACCATCAACCCCGACTTCAGCCAGGTCGAAAGCGACGTCGGGCTCATTACCGTCAATGAGCGATTCGACCTCTTCGTCCCGGAAAAGCGGCCCTTCTTCCTGAAGGGGATCGATCTTTTCTCGACCCCGGGCAACCTCATCTATACCCGGCGAATCGCCGACCCGTACGGCGGCGCCAAGGTGACCGGCAAGGTCGGGCGGAACAGCA